>DASXNY010000181.1:0-30433 GCA_036494715.1 Thermoleophilaceae bacterium | reverse complement strand
ACGGCCACGCGGACCCATGGCCTATGGCCTATGGCCTATGGCCTATGGCCCATGGCCTATGCCCTTGAACCTCACGTAACGTGAGGGCCTACGGTGGCCGGCGTGGAAGAGAAGCTCTGGAAGATCGGTGAACTCGCCGGCGCCACCGGACTGACTGTTCGGACGCTGCATCACTACGACGAGATCGGGTTGTTGGTGCCGTCGGAGCGGACGCAGGCCGGGCATCGGCTCTATGGCGAGGACGACGTGCGGAGGCTCTACGAGATCCGCGCGCTGCGTGAACTCGGCCTGCCGCTGCAGGAGATCCCCGCTGCCCTCGAAGGCGACACTCGGGCCACGCTCGAGGATCACCTGAGACGGGTCGAGCAGGACGTCGAACGCGGCCGCCGTCTCCAGTCGCTTCTACAAGGAATCCTCGACAGCGTGGACCACGCGTCGGGGCTCGACTACATGGAGGCGATTCAGGCAATGACGATGCTGGAGAAGTACTACACGCCGCAACAGCTCGAGCAGCTCGAGGCTCGGCGAAAGAAGCTGGGCGAGGAGGCGGAGCGTCAGTACCAGCGGGACTGGGACGAGTTGATCGCGACCGCGAAGGTGCACTACGAGAAGGGCACGGACCCGTCCGACCCGGAGATGCAGCAGGTGGCGCGCAAGTGGCGCGAGCTGATCGAGCTGTTCACCGGCGGCGACGACGCGCTGCTCGGCTCGCTCAAGACGATGTTCCAGGAGGAGGGGCCGGAGCGCGCCTCCCAGGGGCAGATCGACGCGGGGCTGATGGAGTACGTCGGCCGGGCTGTCGCGTTGCAGCTGTAAGCGACTAGGCCAGGTTGGCCTTGCGCGGGTAGGCCACGGCGGGGTCGGTGAGCACGTTGACGAGCGCGGGCTTGCCCGACTCGAACGCGCGCTCGAGCGCGGGCACGAGCTCGTCGTGCTCGCGCACCAGCTCGCCGTGGCCGCCCAGGTCCTCGACGACCTTGTCGTAGCGCAGCTCGGGCTGTAGCTCGGCGGCCACCGAGTATCCGTACAGGAACTCCATCGGGTGCTTCTCGAGCGCCCAGATGCCGTTGTTGCCCATCACTGCCACTACCGGCAGGCCGTGGCGCACCATCGTGTCGAACTCGAGGCCCGAGAAGCCGAAGGCGCCGTCGCCGAGGAGCAGCAGGGTGCGCCGCTCCGGCCGCGCGACGGCCGCTGCGATCGCGTAGCCCGGGCCGGAGCCAAGGCAGCCGTAGGGCCCGGGGTCCATCCAGCAGCCGGGCTCGTAAGTCTCGATCATGCGGCCGGCGTACGAGACGAAGTCGCCGCCGTCGCCGATCACGATCGTGTCCCGCTCGATCACCTTCTGCAGCTCGGCGTAGACGCGCATCGGGTGAAGCGGTGAGCGCGAGTCGGCGAGCTCCTCCCGCTCCGCCGCGCGCTTCTCGTTCTCGGTCTCCCGCAGGGAGCTGAGCCAGCTCGTTCGGTCTGGGCCGCCGGCGGCCTCGGCGGCCAGCGCGTCGAGCGTGGCGGGAAGCCCGCCGTACAGCTCGGCGGCGGGCTCGCGTGGGTGTGGCTTGGGCGGCGGCGCCGAGCCGATCACCACGATCTCCGTGTCGTCGCCGAACGAGCCGCCGAAGCCGAGCCGGAAGTCCATCGGCACGCCGATTACGAGCGCGACGTCGGCGCCCTTCAGCGCCGTACTCCGCGCGCGCGAGAAGAAGCACTCGTGGTCGGCGGGCACGCAGCCTCGCGCCAGACCATTGAGGAACACCGGGATGCGCAGCTCCTCGCAGAGCCGCTGGAGCGGCTCCTCCCCGTGACCCCAGTAGAGCCCGGTGCCGGCCATGATCGCCGGGCGCTCCGCGGAACGCAGCAGCTCGGCCGCCTGCGCGATGTCGGGAGCGGCGGGCAGCGAAGCCGGGTCGGGCAGCGAGACCGCACCGCCGCCGGGCGCCTCTGCCTCCATGAACACCTGGTCGAGCGGGAAGTCGACGAAGCTCGGGCCTCCCGGCGGCGTGAGGCAGGAGGCGAGCGCCTCGTCCACGAGGCCGGCGATCTCGACGGTGGCACCGGCCGTGCGCGCGAGCTTGGTCACCGGCGCGACGAACGGCACGTGGTCGATCTCCTGGAGCGATCCCTGCCCCCAGCGCATCGCCGGCGCGCGCCCACCGAGCACCAGCATCGGCGAGCTGTTCATCAGCGCGCTGGCCATCGCGCTCATGCCGTTGGTCACGCCGGGGCCGGCCGTGAGCGCGCACACGCCGGGCGTGCGCGTGGCCTTCGCCCAGCCCTCCGCGGCGAAGGCGGCCGCCTGCTCGTGTCTCACGTCGACGAGGTCGATGCCCTCCTCGCGGCAGCCGTCGTAGATCGAGAACAGATGGCCGCCGGAAAGCGTGAAGAGCTTGGTCACGCCGATCGCGGCAAGACGCTGGGCGACGATCCGCCCGCCGTGGACCTGGGTGCTTCCGGGTGCCTGTGCTCCTGCTGACATCGGAGGGCGCCGGAGGCTACCCGAACGCCTTCAGCGAGGTATAACCCCGCCCGGATGAGTGCAGATCTGGCCGGGGACTTCGGCGGAACCTTCCCCTTCGAGGCGCGCTTCCTCGAAGTCGGCGACCTGCGGATCCACTACGTGGACCAGGGGCCGAGCGACGCGCAGCCGATCCTGATGCTGCACGGCAACCCGACCTGGAGCTACATGTACCGGCGGCCGATCGCGTCGCTGGCGGAGCGCGGGCACCGCTGCGTCGCGTTCGACCACATGGGCTTCGGGCGCTCGAGCAAGCCGCCCGAGCCGCGCCGCTACGTGCTCTCGACTCACGTGCAGAACGCGATCGCCGTGCTCGACGGGCTCGACCTGCACGACGTCACCCTGGTTTGCCACGACTGGGGCGGGCCGATCGGTCTGGCCACTGCCTTGGAGCGCTCGGAGCGCGTGCGCGCCGTCGTGGCGATGAACACCTGGGCGTGGGAGCTGCCGACTTTCCTGCCCGGCTTCCTGCGCCAGTTCCGCGGCGAGGGGCTCGGCGAGATCCTCGCGCTGGCGTGCAACGCGGTGGTGGAGTCGATCCCCGGCGGCATGGTCAAGCGCGAGCTCGAGCCGAACATGATGGACGCCTACCGGGCGCCGTTCCCGGAGTACTGGTCGCGCCTTGGCACGCTCGGCTTCATCCGCGACATCCCGCTCACCGAGAACGACGTGAGCGCGCCGTTGATGGGCCATATACACGAGTCGCTCAGCGACCTGCAGGTGCCGCTGCTGCTCGTCTGGGGCGTGCGCGACCGCGTCTTCGTCACGGCCTTCCTCGATCAGTGGCAGGCGCTCTTCCCGGACTGCCGGCGGGTGGAGCTGCAGGCGGGGCACTACCTCGTCGAGGACTCGCCCGACGAGGTCGCCGACGCCATCCACGAGTTCGTGGCCTCGCTTTGAGCCGCTAGCTCAGCACGCTGCTGCCCAGGCTCCGCCGCGCGGGTCGCTCGCCGCGAACGGCGTGCCGGTGCGCGGATCGATGCCCGCGGCCACCGCTGCGCCGAAGGCCGAGTCACCTGGCTCGATCCGGATCAGGTCGTGACCGCGGCGCTCCAGCTCGGCGAGGACCTGTGGGTCGTAGTCGGACTCGACGCCGAGCTTCGCCTCGCTCGAGCGCCAGCGCGGGCGGTCGAGCGCGCGCGGGATGTTCTCACCGTCGCCGGCGATCGCGTCGATGAGCTGGAGCAGGGTCTGCACCTGGCCGTCGGCGCCGGGCGTGCAGATCGCGAACGCGCGCGCCGCGTCGAACACGAGCGCGGGCGAAAGCGTGTGCACCGGCCGCCTCCCCGGCGCCACGGCGTTGGGCGACGCCGGGTCCGTCGAGCAGCCGGCCAGCCGGTCGTTGAGCACGAACCCGCACTCGGGCACGAGCACGCCGCAGCCGAACAGGTCGAAGACGCTGACGAGCATCGACACCACCTGGCCGTCGGCGCCGGCGGCGGCCACCGCCGTGGTGTGGAGACCGCCGATCGGGCCGCCGCGGCGCCGCGCCGGCGCCCCAGGGTCGACCTCCAGCGGCTGGGCGAGCAGGCGCTCCGCGGCGCCGTCGGCGTTCAGCTCGTGCTTGTGCTGGAAGGCGGCCTCGATCGCCTCGACCGACACGTGCGCTCGCTCCGCCGGCGCTTCGGCGCCGCTGCGCTCGAGCGCGGCGAGCGCCATCAGCAGCAGCGCCGCCTGCGACACCGGCGGCTGCACCGCGACGTCGAAGCCCTTGTAGGAGCCGCGCAGCGGCTCGCGGACGACCGTGGTGTGCGCGGCGAGGTCCCCCGCGGCGATCGAGCCCGCGGCGCCGCCCACGGCTCGTTCGATGGCCGACGCGCAGTGCCCCTCGTAGAACGCCCGCGCGCCGTGCCGGCCGATCCGCTGCAGAAGCCCCGCCAGGACCGGCTGGCGTACGAGCGACCCTGGGCGCAGCTCGGGGTCGAGGAACACCCACTCGGGCGCGCCTCGCTCGAGCAGTTCCCGCTCCTCCCCGATCATCCGCAGCAGGCCGCCGCCGATCGGGAAGCCGCCGCCCGCCAGCCCGATCGCCGGCGACAGCACCTGCTCCAAGGGCAGCCGCCCAAAGCGCGCATGGGCGTCGCAGACCGCGGCCACCGCGCCGGGCACAGCAGCCATCGCCGCACCATCGGACGACAGCGGCGGCGCCACCGCGGCGCCCGCAGCGCCGCTGCCGTTCACCGCCGTTACCTCCCCCGCCGGAGCCCGCACGAGCATGAACGCATCCCCGCCGAGCCCACACGCCTCGGGCATCAGCACCATCAGGGCCGCCGCGGTGGCCAGCGCGGCATCCACGGCTCCTCCACCGGCGCGGAACGTCTCGACGCCGACGGACGCCGCGAGCGGATGCCCGCACGCCACCGTCCCAAGCGCCCCGCGCACCAGCGGACGCCGCAGTCGTATCGCCGCCCGATAGCTCAAGCCCGCGAGCCTACGCGAGGCGGCGCTAGCGCACGGAGAAGCCCTCGGTGTTCTGCTTGGACGTGGCGGTCTCGTCCACCCCGCCCGTCTGCACCGCGCGGCTGAGAACGCGCCAGCTCCCACGGCCGCGGACCTTGACCCGAAGCGACCAGTGGTCCGTGCCCTTGGCCGTCATGAAGCTCGGCGACGCGCAGCTCGTGGGCGACCCCAGCTTGCCCTTCGAGCTGAGCCAGCGGCAGCGGCTGCCCGACTTGCGCGCGAGCGCGACGCGCACCTCCTTGATCCCCACCGTGTCCCCGGACGCCGTGCCGCCGACGAGGCGGAAGATGCCGCGCTGGCGGTAGTGGCCATGGTTGCGCGGCGAAGAGATGCGGCTGCGCGGGTCGGCGCAGCCGTCGTGGTTGAGGTCCGGGCCGCGGCGCGTGAGCGGGCAGCGGTCCTCGGCGTTGGCGACGCCGTCGTTATCGATGTCCGGGTCGCAGGCGTCGCCGAAGCCATCGTGGTCGGTGTCGAGCTGGTCCGGGTTCGGAACGCCCTTGCAGTTGTCGACGGCATCCAGCACGCCGTCACGGTCGGCGTCGTCGTAGCGCAGGCGGACGATGCGGCCGTTGCCCGTGTCCGACACGTAGAGCCAGGCGCCCGGCCCGAGGGCGGCCGCGGTGGGCTGCGCGAACTGGCCGTTGCCCGAGCCCGCGCTGCCGAAGCTGTCGAGGAAGGGGCTGTGCTGGTCCGCCGAGCCGAACACCTGCAGCCGCGAGTTGCCCGAGTCGACCACGAGCAGCCGACCCACCGGATCCTCGAACAGGTCCTTGGGATCGCTGAACTCGCCGAGGTCGCTGCCCGGACCGGATCCGACGCCCCCGATCATCGTGCCGGGCAGGGCGTAGACGCGGATGGCGCCGTCGGTGGGGCTGTCGTTGGACACGAACACGCGACCGGCCGAGTCGAGCGCGATGCCCTCCGGATCGCTGAACGTGGGCGGGTAGGCGACGCCCCAGGCCGACACCGGCACCTGGGTGTTGCTGCCACCCGGCTTGAACCACTGCACCCGCTGGTTGTCCCGCTCGGTGACGTACACGAGGCCGCCCTTGTCGACCACGAGCTGGCGCGGATTCAACATCTGGCCGAGCGCCTGCCCCGGCCCGCCCCATTCGCGGATCAGCGCGAGTCCGGCGGACAGGTCGTCGAACATCGAGATCGTGTTGCGCGCGCCGTCCGAGACGTAGACGTGGAAACGGTTGTCGACGGCTACCCCCTGCGGCTTTTGGAGCACGCCCTTGCCCAGCAGTCCGAGGAAGCGGTTGCCGTTCTCGGCGTTGTCGTAGATCTCGACGTCGCCGGCGCTCGGGTCCGCGACGTACACGCGGCCGGCGGCGTCCGTGGCGATGCCCTGCGCGTTTGCGAAGCGGCCGCCCGCCTGGTAGCTGGAGCCGAACGAGCCATCGAAGCTGATCAGCTGGGCCTGGGCGGCCGCCGGCAGTGCCAGCGCACACGCGACCAGCACCGCCGCGACGATCGCGCTGCGGCGTGGCGTGCTTTTGGAAGCGAGCGAATCCATCCCGGGGCGCCGGACCCGCAAACAAGCGAGCCCGTCCAGGGTTGCGGTACCCCAGCCGCCAGGTTAGAGGGTGGCGTGGTCGCCGAGCTGACCTAGAGGTCGATCGGCGCGGCGAGCCGGATGCCCTGGAGCGCCGGCAGCTCGGTGGTGGCGCCCGGAGGCGAGGTGACGGTGACCACCGCGCCGCCGGCCTCGGTGCGGACGCGCAGCACGGCACCGCCGAACTCGCCGGCGGTCGTCCTCAGCGAGGTGAACGCGTCGGCGATCCGCCGGCGGTCACGGACGCCGCACGCCTCGAGGAAGCGCGCCACCTGGTGCTCGTCGAGCTCCTCCGCAAGCAGTTCGAGCTCCTCCTGCCGGAACGCCGGCACGGCGCGCTTGGACTCGACGGTGAGCACGCACACCGCCATGTCGTCGCTCGGCTTGCCGACCGCCTCCGACACCTTCGCGAGCACGTCGTCGGCGCGCGGCCGCGGGCGCAGTTTCCGGAACAGGGCGGCGAGGTTGTCGCGGCCCCACATCTCGCCGTCCTTGCGCGCCTCGACCACGCCGTCCGTATACAGGCAGAGGTCGGTGCCGCGCGGCAACGTGACGGTGGTCTGGCGCAGGCCGGTGCGCTCGTCAACGCCGATCGGCGGCGACGAGCAGAGCGTGACCGGCTCGAACTCGCCCGGACCGAGCGCGAGCGGCGGCGGGTGGCCCGCCGTCGAATAGACCAGCGAGCCGTGCGCGGCGTCGTAGATCCCGACGACGACTGTGGCGAAGTCACCGTGCAGGTCGTCCATCAGAGTCTCGCCCGCCACGCCGATCGCCGCACGCGGCTCGAGGCCGGCGTCGAGGTAGGCGCGAAGGGTGTAGCGCAGCAGGCTCGTGTGCTCGAGCGCGCGCTTGCCGTGGCCGGAGATGTCGCCGACGATGATCCCGACCCGGTCGCGGCGCAGCGGGAAGACGTCGTAGAAGTCGCCGCCCGCGGCCGGCCCCTCGGCCGGCTTGTAGGCCACCGACACCGCCAGCCCGCCGATGCGGTCGGGCACGTTCGGCAGCAGCGCCTTTTGCAGTACGCCCACCTCGTCGAGCAGGTTGTCGCGGACGCGAGCGAGCTTGCGCGCGCGCCGCGCGTGAAGGAGCGAGTTGATTCCGAGCCCGATGATCGCCAGCGCGAGCGCGATCAAGAGCGGCTTCAGCCAGCCGGGCAGGACGTGGACGATGTCGTGGACGGTGCGCGTGAGGGCGGAGCCACCGTTCTTGCCCGACTGCTGTCCGCCATTGCCGCTCGGGTCGGCGCCGTTCGGGTCGTCCACGGGCGTGGTCTCCGATACCGCCAGCGCGGCGCCGAGGCCGGGCGCGCCGCCCTGCGCGCCGCCCGCGCCGCCACCGTTGCCGCCGCCGCTCTTCTTACCGCCGCCGGATTTGTGCGACGAGCCGCCGCCACCGCCCGAACCGCCGCCCGTGCCCGAGCCCGACCCCGACCCCGAGGAGTTCCCACCCGCTCCGCCGGCGCTGCCGTCAGAGGCCGTCTGAGCGCCGCTGCCGCTCGAGCCGCTGCCCGAACCGCCGCCACCCGAACCGCTGCCGCCGCCGGTGACCGGGGTGGGCGGAAGCGTGGGCGGCGTGACCGGCGCGGGCGGGTTGTTGACCACCTGCTGGACGTCTCCCGCGACCTTGTTGACGGTGTCGCCGACGGTGTTGACGACCTGCTGGACCGGGCTGTTCTGAGGCAGGACTGGGTTGGGCGGCAGCGTGGGCGTGGGAACGCTGACGGTTGGAACCTGGACCGGGGGCACCTTGACCGGGCCAAGCGACGGCGGCTGGACGACGCCCGAGCCGCTGCCCGAGCCCGATCCGGACCCACTGGGCAGGCCCAGATCGGCCGACGCCAGCGCGGGCACCGCGGCGGCGCAGCCCAGCGCGCACACGAGGCCGGTCGCCAGCCGTCTGGCTTTCCCCATGCACTTGTTATCGGCCACTGCGCATCCCGCTCGTAGCCCCTGCCTCAATCTCATTTTGAAGCATTCCACGGTCTACGTCTACTAAGGCATAGATTCGCACGGGATCTGTACGCCCTTTGAGTGAAATCCCCCCGCGGGGCTCGAACGAACGTCCAGATTTGGACAGCAGCGAGCGAGTGGCCTCGGTGATCAGAACCGTGTCGCCGGTCGTACGCGTGACCTCTTCGACGCGGGCCGCCACGTTCACGGCGTCGCCGATCACCGTGAAGTCGAGCTTGCCGCCCCCACCCACCGTGCCGGCGAGCACGCGGCCCGAGCTGACGCCGACGCCGATGCGCAGGTCGTCGCCGAAGCGCTCCCAGACGGTTGTGGCCATCTCGCGCGCGGCCGCCACGGCGCGGTCGGCGTGGTCCGTCAGGCTCACGGGCGCGCCGAACACCGCGAGCAGCCCGTCGCCGATGAACTTGTTGGCGTGGCCGCCGTGGCGGGTCACGATCGGCACCACCAGCTCGAGGAAGTGGTTGACGTAGTCCACCGCCTCGCGCGCCGTGGCGCGCTCGGCGAAGCTCGTGAAGTCACGGATGTCGACGAACGCGAGCGTGACCTCGCACTCCTCGCCCTTGATGTGCGTGCCCTCGGCCAGTACGCGCTGCGCCACCTGCGGATCGACGTAGCTCGCGAACGCGTCCCGCAGCGCCTCGCGCTCCGACAGGCCGCGCATCATGTCGTTGAACGAAAGCGCGAGCGAGCCCAGCTCGTCGCCGGAGATCACCGGCACGCGCACCGAGAAGTCGCCCGCCTTCACGCGCTCGGTCGCGTCGAGCAGGTCACGCACCGGCCGCAGCACCGAGCGCGACACGAGCACGCTGAGCTCGAGCGAGATCGTGAAGGCGACGATCACCGCCACCACCACGCTGAGGCCGAGCCCGGCGAGCGTCGAGCGCTGGCCGGCCGCCAGGCCGCTCACCACGACGCCCGTGATGACATTGATCAGCGGGATCGAGCCGACCAGCTTCCAGCGCAGCGGCACGCCCACGTGCTCCGGGGCGACGCCCTCGGGCAGGCCGCACGCCAGCTCGCGCACAACCGGGCTGAGCGCCGTCTCGCCGGCGAAGAGATGCAGGATCGCCGAGTAGAGGATCGCCACGAGCGCGCCGAGCAGTAGGAAGACGAAGCTATAGACGGGCAGGCCGAGCTCGGCCGTGGCGAACGCGGACACCGGCACCGCGACGATCAGCACGCCGCGCTTGTCGCCCTGGCGCACGAGCCGCAGCGGCAGCCCCACGGCGGTCCGCCAGACCTCGGCCGGATCGAGCCCCTCGCGGTCGCCCGCCACCCAGCGCCGCAGCGGCGCGATCGTCGGCGCGAGACGCCAGTAGCTGTGGGCCAGCGCGATGAAGATGCAGATGTCGGCGAACAGCCCGATGCGCAGGAACTGCGCGTCCGACATGCTCACGTACAGCCGCAGGATGCCGCCGGTGCCGAGCGCGATCAGCAGCGCGGAGAGCACCTCGATTGCCGCGATACCCGACAGATACCGCCGCCCCAGCCGTCGGTAAAGCCACTCGTAAGCGCGCTCCACCCCTGCAATTGTTCCTTATCGGGGTTTTGTCAGGGCCGGGCGGGCTGGCTGCCGTCGTACGGCCCCGGCGCGGGCTTGACCGGGGCCACGCCCTTCTGCAGGTTGGGGAACTGCTGGTTGTCGAACGCCGACGGTGGCTGCACGTAGCAGGGCGGCGCCTTGCCGTTCGGGTCCGGGTTCTTCTGCTCCCCGCCGGCGTTGGCGCAGCTGAAACTCTCGATCGCGCCGAGCTTGGTCGCCCGGGTGTAGGCGTTGGGCGAGATGTACGCGTTGCCGCGGTCGTACGACGGAATCGTCGGGTGCAGCCCGACCGAGCGGTCGTCGATGATGCCGAACTGGCTGAGCGTCGGCATGGCCACGCCGTTGACGGGATCGTTCACGCCCGTGTACATCGTGGCCGCGCCGCCAATCGAGAGGAAGTTCGCGAGCACCGCCTGGTAGTAGTTGGCGTACGACAGGATCGGGTTGAGCTCGGGGAAGAACGTGTGCAGCCCGTCCATCAGCGGGGACGCGCCCTCGAGGAAGCGCGCGCCGTTCGGCAGGTTGGGCTTGCCCGCGGCGATCAGGGGCGGCAGCTTGCTCTTGAAGAAGGTGGTGAGCTGCGGCGCGAGCGCCGAGACGTCCTTCACGGTCGGGTTGAGGCGGTCCGCCACCGGCTTGAGGTCGTTCACGAGCGGATGCGTGTTGGTCGAGAACGTCTGCAGGCGCGCGAGCGTCGCCTTCGACTCGTCCTCGAAGGTCGGCAGGATGTCGAACACCTGCGCGAGCGCCTTGTCCCGCGACTGCGTCGCCGAGAACACGTCGTTCGAGTTCGTGATCAGCTGGCGCAGCACGCCCTGGCGCTCGGTGAGGGCGTGGAACACCACGCCCGTGTTCTTCACGAAGTTGTGCAGGTCCTGGCCCTGGCGGTCGAGCACGCCCAGCACGTCGGCGCCGTCCTCGGCGAAGCCCTGGAGGTTGCCCAGCGCGTCGTTCAGGTCCTGCGCGCGACCGCCGTTGATCGTCTGCGCCGACTGCTGCACCCACTGCTGGAACGCCTTGCGGGTCTGCGGGTCGAAGGAGTTGAAGATCTCGTCGAGCTGCACCGTCGGCTGGACCTTGGTGTCCGCGAGCCGCGCGTCGTCGGGGAGCATGTTCCCCTTCTTCTTGCTGCCGGGTGAGAGCTCGACATAGGTCTCCCCGAGCAGCGTCTTCTGTCGCAGGATCGCCGTCGAGTCCTTGGGAATCGGCGCGTAGGCCTTCTGCATGTTGATCGTGACGAGCGTGCGCGAGCCGCCCTTGTCGAGCTTCATCCCGACGACCTTGCCGACGTTGACGCCGGCGATGCGCACATCGGCCTGGTCGGCGAGCGTCGTGGCCTCGGGGAAGGCGACCTGGAAGCGGTAGCCCTTCGGCTTGAGCGGAACCGGGCCGCCGAACGAGAGCCACAGGAACAGCAGGATGCCGAAGCACCCGAGCGCGAAGGTGACCATCGCGAGGACCCGGCCCATGCTTGGAGCCTGCTTGGGCATCAGTTACTCGGGCCTCCGCAGAACTTGGCGTCGGTGAGCACGCTCGACAGTGGGCCGAAGAGCGCATCGGCGGCGCCCTTCGTGTTGTCGAGCAGCGCCTTGATGCTGCTGCAGTCGGCCATGAACAGCACGCGCCGCAGCGGGCCCTCGGCGTCCGAGGTGGAGAACAGCGAGTTCGAGTTCTGGGCGAGCCACCCTAGCCAGTAGAGGTACGGCTGCTTGCGGTTGAGCTCGGCGGACGAGCAGGAGCCCTGGTTCTCGCACCCGCTCGAGATCCCCTGCTTGCCGGCCTGGTTGTAGGCGCCGATGTTGAAGAAGCGGTTGAGCTCGTGGAAGGAGCTGTCGAGGTCTGGGATCGCGCGCGCCAGGTTCACCGAGGCGGGCTTGAGGCTCTCGCTCACGTACGGGCGCGCGACCTGAACGAACGGGCGGATCTGGTTCTGCGTGATCGGCGCCGCCTCCTTGACGAACGGCAGCACCGCCTTGTTGGCCGTGTTGAGCGACTTGACCGCGGGCCGCAGCGAGTCGAGGCTCGGGCGCAGCACGCCGGACAGCGTGTTGACCTTCTGCAGGGTCTGGGCGGTGGTGTTGAGCGTGCCGGGCAGCTGGGCGACCGCCGACGACACGTTCTGGTTCTCCGCCGCGAACGACTTGAAGACCTGGTTGGACGCGTCCACGAGGTTGGCGATCTGGTGGTCCTTGTCGGCGAGCGTGGCGGTGAGCTGGCCGTAGTTATGGACGAGCCGCGCGAGGTTCTGGCGCCGCTCGGCCACCGCCTTGGCCACGCGGGCGAGGTCCTGGTGCGTGGGGCCGAGCTGCTTGAAGACGTTGCGTAGGTCCGTGGAGCGGCCCTTCAGGCCCTGCCCCAGGCCGTTCACGAGCAGCTGCAGGTAGGCGCGCGTGTCGGTGTCGAGCGAGCTGAAGATCTCGTCCTGGTTGATGTCGGGCGCGGTGTTCTGCACCGCGATGGTGCCGTCCTTCGCCATCGGCGGAGCCTGGGCGGTGCCCGGGTCGAGCTCGACGAACATGTCCTTCAGGCCGGTCTTGGGGCGCAGCAGCGCCGACGCGTCCTGGTGGATCAGGTGCTTGTACTTCGGGTCGATGTCGAGCCGCACGACCGCGCGCCCGTTCTGCAGCTTGACCCCACCGATCGACCCAACCTGCACGCCCGCGATCCGCACGGTCTGGCCCTGGCCCGGGGTGACCGCCTGGGCCGTGGTGAACGTCGCGTTGACCGGGAACGGCGTGGGCGAGATGAACGGGAAGCGCAGCCGCTCGTGGGACAGGATGTAGCCCGCCACCCCCGCCGACAGGACCACCAGACCGAGGATCGCGATGAAGTCGCCCAGGTGCTTTCGGATGGCGGTCTTCACTTCGTGCCCTTGAGGTCGACGAGGTTGTTGCCCTGCCACGTGAGCCCGAGCTTCTTGGCGAGCTTCTCCTGATCGGTCGCGTCAGGGATCTGGAGCGGGTCGACGGTCGACTGGCCCTTGTTCATCCGCTGAACCGAGCTCGCGGCACGCTCGATCTCGTTGATCGCGTTCTCGTGGAGCTTCGCGATGTCCGGCGCCATCGAGCTGAGCGAGGCGATCGGGGTGTTGCTGGTGGCGTCGATCAGACCGCTCGACGCGAGCTGGGTGGGTGCGTGCAGGTCGGGCGCCTGCTGGGTCTCGCAGGGAACGTTCGGGCGGTCGACCGGCCGGGCGTCGGGCTTCGCCGGACGCGTGGCCTCGATCGGGAAGGTGGACTGGCCGAAGATCTGCTGGCCCGCGCCGTCGGTCTGGGCGACCGTCAGTGGGCCGGCGCCGACCTCGATGTGGAACATGCCGGAGTTGGCGTCCGTGATACGGCTCTCGCCCGCGAGCCCCGGCAGCGTGCGCGACACCTGCTGGTAGAAGGTCCCGGAGTTGTTCGGGAAGTCCGGGTCGGGGATCTTCGAGTTCGCGAATGGCAGCAGCACGTTGTTCTGGCAGGCGCTGAGCTGGCGCGTCTCGTCGAGCAGCGGGATGGCGTCGTGGTTGAGCTTCGCGAGCGGCGGGATCGTGACCTCGAGGTCCTGCGTCAGGCCCTTCAGCTCCTGCTGGCTCACGAGCTTGCGCGCCTGGGTGACGAACGGCATCGAGGCGTCGATCGTCGGCCCGGACGACTTGACGCCCGGCAGCGCGGTGCGCGAAAACGAGCGCAGCGCCGGCAGCGCGCCGTTGAGCCGCTGGAGCGCCGGCGTCCCCACGCGCAGCGCCGAGTCGAGCGCCGGAATGGCCGCCTGTAGCGGCTGGTCCTCGCGGGCGAACGCCGCCGCGGTGACATCGAAGTTGGTGACGAGGTCCTTGAGGTCCTGCTCGTGCACGTCGAGCGCGCGGAAGACCTTGGCCTGCCCCTGCTCGACGGTGGAGAGGTCGTGCGGCTGGGTGCCGAGCGCGGCCTCGTTGGCGAGCGAGCCGTCGCGGTAGGCGGTGGGCATCGCCTTCACCGCGCGGTTGAAGCCCTGGGCGCCGCCGTCAGCGAGCCCCTGCGAGTACTCCTTGAGGAAGTTCTGGAGGTTCTTGCGCGTGTCCGAGTTGAGCGCCGTGAGCACCTGGTCGATCTGCACCGGCGTGCCCGTCTGCTGGATCGGGATCGTGTAGTGCGAGCCCTGGTTGATCACCGGCGCCTCGGGTGAGCCCGGCTGCAGATCGACGAACTCGTTGCCCTCGAGGAAGATCCGCTCGCGGATCTTGAGGGTGGCGTCCCGGTGGATCGGCAGTCCCTGCTTCGAGATTGTCATCGTCAGCTTGGCCGCGCCCTGGCCGCCGGGCACGCCCGTCACGCTGGTGACCTTGCCGACGTTCACGCCTGCGATCCGCACGGGCGAGCCCGGCTTGATGTTGTTGGCCGAGCGGAACATCGCCGTGAGCTTGTACGGGTTGGCGAACGGGTTCAACTTCGTGAAGCCGAAGAACGCCGCCGCGCAGATCACGACGAGGGCGATGATGCCCGCCTTGACCGGGGACATGCCCGGGTCCTGGGGGTGCCTGCGCTTGCCGAAGAGGGCCATCGCTATGGCACGTCCCTCAGGTTCGGGACGCCCTTGAAGGTCGGGCCGGCGAGGCCGGGCGTGTTGGGCGCCACCACGTTGTGGCTGCCGCCGGCCTGCTGCGTGTAGAACGGGTCGAGCGGGTCATCCGCGTTGAAGCTCGAGTCCGCCTTGGCGGGCGGGTAGCGGCCGGACTCGGGCGTGCCGGACGCGGGCAGCGGGCCCGTCGGGTAGCCGTTCTGGCCGGTCTGGCAGTCGGCGTTGCCGTTGGCGTCGATCGCCGGCGCGTACGGCTGGCCGTGCTGCACCTCGGCGTAGTTGCCGTCGAGGAGCTTCGTGGTCTTCGGGTTGACGTTGCTCGGCAGGTCCGCCGGCCGGTAGTTGTCGCTCGAGCCTTCGCTGCCCGGCTGGGTGTCGCCGATCGCGTTGCGCACCAGCACGCGCTCGATCGTGCCGCCCTTCACGTCCTCGGACATGTGGCCGCCGAGGCCGGTGAGGAAGTAGACCGTGCCGTCGCACACGGTCTGGTACGGCGCGACGTAGGTGAGCAGCGGCGCGCCCACCGCGACGGTGGTGGTCAGGTCCTTGAGCGCGAGCAGCGTGTTCGGGTTGCGCGCGAGGTCGTCGAGCGCGTTGAAGAGCTGGCCCGTCTCCTGGTTGAGCGGCACGGTCTGCGGCAGGACCGGCGTGCCGTAGTGGAGCGCCGTGTTGAGCGCGGGCAGTGTGCTCGGGAGCGCGGCCGCCACCGGACGCAGCCGGTGCGAGAGATCCGCGAAGTCGGCGAGGAAGGGCTGCTGCACCTTGAAGCTCGCGATCGCCGTGTCGAGCGTCGGCGGCGCCTTCTCGATCGAAGCCTGCAGGTTGGCCGGGCTGTGGTCGATCGCGTGCAGCGTGTCCGCGAGCTCGCCGAACAGGTCGGCCTGGATCTTCGCCACCGGCGCCACCTCCGCCGACGCCTTGCCGATCTGCAGGAAGAACTGGTTGAGCTGGGTCGACGGGTCGGCGAGGTTGCGCATCACCGGCGTGAGGTGCTGGAGGAACGGGTTGAGCGCCTGGATCGACGCGTTGAGCGACTCGCCGCGGCCGGCGAACGCGTCGCCGAAGCCGTTCAGCGACTGCTGCGACGCGCTCCGCGTCGGCTTGTCGAAGGTGCTGAAGACGTCGTCGAGCTCGACGGGGTTGCCCGCGAACTTGAGCGGGATCGTGTCGCCCTGCCGGTACGCCTGCGTGCTGTGGCCCGGGGTGATCTCCACGTACTTGAGGCCGAGCGCCGACTGCTGCCTGACGATCAGCGTCGTGTCCCTGGCGAGCGGCTGGACGGACTTGTCGAGCTTCAGATGCACGCGCGCGATCGTCTTCTTCAGCTGCGGGTCGTACTGCGGGACGATCTTGTCGACCACGCCGACGCGGAAGCCACCGACGCGCACGTCGTTGCCCTTGACGAGGTTTGCGCCGCTCGGGAGCTGCGCCCAGACGTCGTAGGTGGGCACGAAGGGCAGCCCGTTGTTGGCGTTGTAGGCGAGGAACACCGCCACGATCACGATCAGCGTCGTGACGGCTCCCACCAGCACGGGCGAGGCGACGATCGAGGCTGTTCCGCGGCGTGTCTTCATTGCCCGAGGAGGAAGTTGAGGAGCTGGGTGTTCGCGTCTGAGCTGCTCTGCGAGTTGGACGCGCCGACGGCCGGGAGCGACGGCAGCGAGGGGGTGGTCGGGGCGCTGCCCGAGTTTCCGCCCGAGGTGCCGGACAGGAGCTTCTGGAGCGCCTGCTCCTGTTGCTGCAGCGGCAGCGCCTGAATCTGCTGCTGCAGGTTCTGGGGCAGCTGCTGCAGCTCCTGTTGCAGTTGCTGTGGAAGCTGGCCGGGGATCTGTGGCAGCTTCGGGCTCGTGCCCGGCACCTTGAGCGTGTCCAGCAGCTGCTGCACCTCAGGCGGCAGCGTGACCTGGGGCTTCGAGATGTCCGGCAGGCCCGGCTTCGGCGTCGCCTCGGGCGCGCCGCGGCCGGGAAGCGGGAGGTCGTTCTTGGAGTTGTCCGCCGGCGAGCCCTTGACCTCGCCGGTCGGGTCCTTGGCGTTCACGCCGGGCTGGTAGGGACCGAGCCAGGAATTGCACTTCTTGAACAGCGCCGTGACCGTCGGGTCGGTGCCGTAGCCGGCGCCCGTCTGGTAGGCGGCGCAGGGCGAGCCGAGCAAGAACAGGCCGCGCAGGACGTGACCGACGGAGTCGAATGGGTTGATGGCGAGCGTCTGCCAGTAGGCGTAGTTCCAGAACGCCTCCATGCCGGTGAAGCCCTGGCCCTTGTGGTAGGCCGTCGGGTCCGGCGCGGCCGGCGCGCTCGCGGCGGCCCGCGGGTCGTCCATCACGCTGCGGCTGCGGTCGTCCATGGTCTGCAGGAACTGGCGCAGCGGCTTGGCGAGCTGCGGGGCGTCGGCGGACAGGGCGGCGAGCTGGTCGACCTCGCGGCGGCTGTCGCCCAAGGCGGTCTTGCCCTGGACAGACGCCTGGCCGAGCGACTTGAACGCCGGCCGCGCCGCCTCCGAGAACGGCCCGAGCCGCTGGAAGAGGGTGTTGAGACTCGGCGCCGCCCGCTGGAGGTCGGCGAGCAGCGGCGTCTGCTGGTCGGCCACGTTGCCGAGCTTCGCCATCGTCGGCTGGAGCTCGGACAGGAAGGCGGGCAGCTTGTGCCACTGGGCCTGGAACGCCTGTTGCCGCGAAGCAGTGATCTCGGACGTCTTGGCGGCCTCCACGACGAAGCGCGCGACGTCGTTCTTCTTCGCCGCGAGCTGCTTCATGACGGTGTCCGAGTTGACGATGAAGTTCTGGATCACCTTGTTCTGGTTGCCCAGGATGTTCAGCACGCGGCTCGTCTGCTGAAGGGCGGGGTCGGCGCGCCGGATCACCTCGTTGAGGTCCTGCGGGCGGCCGGCAAGACCGGTGCCGAGCTCGTTGATGATCAGCCGCAGGCGCTGGCGCTCGGGCTGGCGCATGATGTCCTGGATCAGGTCCTGCGGGATCGTCGACTGGGTCTGCGTGACCGGCACCGTGTCGTTCGGCAGCGGCTGCTTCGAGGTTCCGGGCTGGCAGTCCACGTAGTACTCGCCGATCAGCGACTGTGGGCGGATGCGGCAGCTCGCGTCGCTGCGGAACGAGGTGAAGCCGGGCTGGGTGACCTGGGCGGTGACGATCGCCTTGGGCGGCAAGGAGTTGGTAACGCTGAAGCCGGTGGTCTTGCCGGCCTTCACGCCGCCGACCTTCAGGTCGCCGCCGGTCGTCAGGCCGAACGCGTTGTCGAAGACGATCTTGATCGTCTTCGACTGGCCGCCGCCGGACTTCGCGCCCATGAACACGACGGCCGCGCCGAGGGCGGCGATCACGACGAGGATCGACGCGATCCGCTTCATCCGCCGGGGCTGTAGTCGCCTGCTCCGCGATCCGCCTCGGTGCAGCCGAGCTGCTGCTGCTCGTCGGAGCTGAGGAGGTTGGACTTGTCGGGGGCCACGACGTCGCCCGCGCCCGGACAGCGCTTGAACTGCTCGGTGCGGACGAGGCCCTGGACGAGCTGCCCCTGGAGGCTCGCCGGCACCGGCGAGTTGCCCGACTGGCCGAGCTGCAGGGGCAGGTTCGCCGGGATCTTGCCGTTCAGGCCGAGCGCGCTGAGCACGCTCAGGTCCGGCGACAGCGGGTTGAAGACCACCTGCGTGCGCGAGATCTGGCCGAGCGCGTCGTAGTTACCCGTTGTCGAGAAATCGTCGAACCAGCCGAAGAGGTCCGGCGTGTAGGGGCGGCCGAAGGCGATGATCGGCGCGCTGTTCTTGAGCGCCGTCGTCGACTCGGGGAAGGCGCCCTGGCGATTCGCGCCGTCGCGCTGGGCGGTGTCGACCGCGATGTGCGCGAGCGGCGTCAGCGTGTTGGTGAGGTCGACGAGGTCGTTGTTCGCGCCGCCGTGCTGGATCACCGTGTTGAGCCCGGCGATCGTCGGGCGCGCGTCGCGGGCGAGCGGCTGCACCTGGTCGAGGAACGGCTTCAGCTTCTTCGCCACCGGCTTCGAGGCGTTCACCAGCGGATCGACGTCGTTCAGCGCGGCGCGCAGGTTCACGAACGTCGTGTTGGCGTTGCGCATGAAGTCGGGCAGGCGGCCGATCGAGTCGGCGAGCGCCGCCTTCTGGCTGCCGATCGCGTGCGTGGTCGTGTTGAGGTTCTGGACGAGCGCGGCCAGGTCGTCGCGCTTCTGAGCCACAGCGGTGACGAGGTGCGCGCTGTCGCCGAGGAAGTGCTCGAGCACCGGCGTGTCGCGATTGAGCTCGTTGAACAGGCGGCTCGACGTGGACAGCTCGGGGTTCAGGTAGTGGAGCGCGACGTTGGCCTGCCGCGTCACTCCCTTGTACTGCGCGGCCGAGCCCTTGAAGAAGTTCTGGAGCGCCTTGCGCGTGCTCGGGTCCAGCGTGTTGAAGAGCTGGTCGATGTCGACCGTGGCGGTGGTCTGCGCCTCGGTCAGCGTCCCGCCGTCCGGGATCTTCGGCTGGCCCTTGCTCGGGCCGCCCGGCAGGTCGAGCTCGACGTAGCGGTTGGCGTAGCCCGACTGCGAGGCCTGGCGAATCACGGCCTTCGTGTTCTGTGGCAGCGGGGCGTAGGCGCCGTCGATCGCCATCTTGATCTTCGCCTGACCGTTGGGCGTGATCGAGATGCCCTTCACCGAGCCCGCCTTCACACCGGCGACCTCGACCAGGTTGCCCTTCACGAGCTGGCCGCCGTCCTGGAACAGCGCGTCGACCGTGTAGCTGTGTCCGGCCCCGAACAGGACGAAGCCCACTACGACGGCAGCCACAATCACCGCGCCGATCGCGGCCACCCGTCCCACACGGCTGACTGAACGCATCAGTGCTTCTGTCTCCCGTCTTCCCTGCCGGCCCGCCATCCTCCCTGGCGGAAATCCCCTACCGGCCGGCGCAATTTAACAAGCCAAGGCCGACCACGCGCTGGTTTAGGTACCCGAAATTAGACTTCCCATGCCCGCCCGGGTGCTGGAACTGGCATACAGAGGGGCCTTAAAAGCCCTGGCCCCCAATGGGGCATGTGGGTTCGAATCCCACCCCGGGCATGCGCGCGCCGGTTACATCGGTAATTGCCTATGTAATCTGGTAGCTTGCTCGTGTGGCTGTCGAGCTCGAGCTGGCCCCCAAGACGAAGCGTCCGGCTGGGGAGCCTTACTGCGAGCCGACGGTGCTCCCCGAGGTGGAGCCTGGCGCTGCGGCGCGGCTCGCGGCGCTCGCGAAGGCGCTTGGGGATCCCACGCGGCTTCAGCTCGTGGGCATCCTGCGGCGCCACGCCGGGCAGGTGTGTGTCTGCGAGCTCCAGCCGCTGTTCGACATCAAGCAGTCGACGCTCTCGGAGCACCTTAGGAAGCTGCGTGAGGCCGGCATCGTCGGGGTCGAGCGGCGCGGCCTGTGGGCGTACTACTACGTGATTCCGGGGGCGCTCGAACCGCTGTCGGAGTGGCTGAGCTGAGATGCGGACACGTCCCTCGCTGGCGCGCCGCGCCGCCGGTGAGGCGATCGGGACCTTTGCGCTGGTGTTCGCCGGCTGCGGCGCGATCGTCACCGATGCCGAGCGTCACGGCGCGCTCGGCAGCGTCGGTGTCGGGCTCGTCTTCTTCCTCGTGCTGCTCGCGGCCATCGCCGCGCTCGGCCATGTCTCGGGCGCCCACTTCAACCCCGGCGTCAGCCTGAGCTTCTTCCTCACGCGGCACCTGCCGGCTCGCGAGCTCGGCAGCTACTGGCTCGCCCAGCTCGCCGGCGCGACGCTGGCCGCCCTCCTTCTGCTCGTGATCTGGCCAGGCCACCCGGCGGATCTCGGCGCCACCGTGCCGAGGGTGGCCGCCGGGCGCGCGCTGGTGATCGAGGGAGTGCTCAGCGCGTTCCTGATGCTCGTGATCATGAGTGCTGCCACCGACACCCGCGCGATCGGCGCGCCGGCGGCGCTGGCGATCGCGGCGAGCGTGGGCCTGGCGTCGATCGCCTTCGGGCCGCTCACGGGCGCGTCCCTGAACAGCGCGCGCTCGTTCGGACCGGCGCTCGCGTCCGGGCAGTGGCACGACTTTTGGATCTACCTCGTGGGGCCACTGGCGGGCGCGCCGCTCGGCGCGCTCGCGTACCAGCTCGTCCGTGGAGAAACAGATGGCGACGGCGCTCTTCGTCTGCCTGCATAACGCCGGGCGCTCGCAGATGAGCGAGGCGCTGTTCGAGCGCGCGGCGCGGGGACGCCACCAGGCGCTGTCGGCCGGAACGACACCGGCGGAGCACGTCCACCCGGAGGTGGTCGCGGTGATGCGCGAGCTGGGAATCGACCTCGCGGAGCGCACGCCGCGGCTGCTCACGCGCGAGCTCGCCGAGCAGGCCGAGATCGTGGTGACGATGGGCTGCGGCGACGACTGTCCCTACATCCCGGGGAAGCGCTACATCGACTGGGACCTGCCAGACCCGAAGGGCCTGCCCCCGGAGCAGGTCCGTGCGATCCGCGACAAGCTCGCGGAGCGGGTGGAGCGGCTCGTGGACGAGCTCGACGCCGCGACCGCTAGCGGGGGCGGTTGAGCTGCCCAAGCTCGCCGGGCCCCAGCTTCACTTCCACGGGCTCGCCGGACGGCAGCGTGGCCGTCAGGTAGTACTCGCGCGGCCCGCGCTTCACCAGGCTCTTGTAGCGCGGCTGCGCCCGCCGGTTCGAATCGTCGGGCTCGCGCCGCTCAGTCGTTGACATCTGCGCTACTCCCTGCGCCCGCCGCGGCGAGCGCTTCGTCGGGGTCTGGCTCGATTGACCCAAGCTACAACCGATACACCGCCCTCG
The DNA here is from genome assembly GCA_036494715.1 of Thermoleophilaceae bacterium. Lineage (GTDB taxonomy): Bacteria > Actinomycetota > Thermoleophilia > Solirubrobacterales > Thermoleophilaceae > JAICJR01. Next base: position 9,051 of record DASXNY010000181.1, on the reverse strand, counting down.
CCAGGAACTCTTCATCCGCGGGGCTCGGCGCGTCGTCGCCGCTCTCGTCGAGGCCGCCGATCGCCGCCGAGATATCCCAGTACGGGTGGTAGTCGTCCGTCCGCCCGGCGACCGTCCGATACAGGTCGAGGAAGCGGTCCGCAGCGTCCTCGCCCAGCTCAGACGCGATGTTCACGCGGCAGTGGCCGACGTCCGCCCACGGCGAGCCGGCGCTCGCGTTCACCCAGTCCACGAGCCCGCTCAGGCGATCGCCCTCCCACAGGACGTTGCCCGGGTGGAAGTCGCGGTGGATGAACACGCGCTCGTCCGAGGGCGGCGAACCAGTCAGTGCCTCGATCGCGCGCAGCCAGATGTCCGGGTGGGTGGCCCAGGCCGGCGCACGCGACAGCTTCAGTTCGTACGGCCTGTAGTCCGGCAGCGCGACGCCTGCCGGGAGCGGCGTGGCGTGCACAGCAGGCAGCATCTCCGCGAGCGCGCGCAGAAAGCGCTCGGGCTCAGCTGGGTGCCACACGATTCGGCCCGGCAGCCTCGACATCACGAGCGCCGGCACGCCCGCGAGCGCACCGTCGGGATCCACGGCCACGAGGCTCGGCGTCGGCACCGCCGCGCCCGCGACGATTCGCAGTGCCGTCGCCTCCCGCTCGGCGAGGTCGGGTTCCTCGGCGAGCCAGTCGCGCCGCACGAAGCGCCGCAGCACGAGCTCGTGCAGGCTGCCGCCGCCGTCCTGGACGGCCAGAGCGTGGACGGCCGATGAGGTGCCGCCCCAGAGCGGCTCCACCGCGCGCACCCGGGCACCGGAACCCACCGCCGCGGCGGCCCAGATGAGCGCCTCGTCAGGAACCGGACCGCGCAGCAGGCGCTCGTCCTCCGGATTCAGCGCGAAGCCGTGCGGTTCGTGAGACATTCCGCACCATCATCACCACATTCGGTGGCGCTACTTCCGGGCCGCTAGCCTGTTTCAGCAAGGGAACGGCCGTTCTTTGATGGAAGCTTCTGCTCTACGCCACACTCCGGCGCTTGCCGCGCGCTCGCCTCTCCTTCGCCTCCAGAGCGATGAGAAGCTCGTTGCGCTGATCAGGCGCGGCAACCACGGCGCCTTCGAGGCGCTCGTGGACCGCTACAACTCGCGCCTGCTGGCCTTCTGCCGCCACATGCTCGGCTCGACCGAGGATGCGGAGGACGTTCTTCAGGAGGTCTTCACCGCCGCCTTCAACGCGATCTGCGCCGACGACCGGCCCATCAACGCGCGCCCGTGGCTCTATCGAATCGCGCGCAACCGCTGCCTCAACCACCTGCGCCGGCCGCAGCACGCCGGGCAGGACTCGATGGACGTCTTCGAGCGCGACGGTGGCGCCACCACGGCCGACACCGTTCACACGCGTGAGGAGTTCCGCCAGATCGTGGCCGACGTGCAGGAACTGCCCGAGTCGCAGCGCACGGCGCTGCTGCTCCGCGAGATCGACGCGCTCTCCTACGACCAGATCGCCGAGGCGATGGACACCACCGTGCCGAGCGTCAAGTCGCTGCTTGTGCGCGCGCGCGTGTCGCTCGCCGAGGCCGCCGAGGCGCGCCTGCTCACCTGCGAGGAGGTGCGGCTCGAGCTGGGCCAGGTGGCCGAGGGCATCACGCGCACCTCGGCGCCGGTGCGCCGCCACCTGCGCGCCTGCGAGCGTTGCAAGGTCTTCAAGCGCGAGCTGCGCAACACGAGCCGCGCGCTCGCCGCCGTCTACCCGATCGGCGTGCTCGCCGTGTTCAAGAAGTTCGTGTTCGCCAAGCTCGCCGGCGCCGGCGGCGGAGCCGCCGCGGGCGGCGCGGCCGCTTCGAGCGCTGCGGCCGGCGGAGCGGCGGCAGGCGGAGCGGCGGCCGGCGGAGCGAGCCTGGCGGGCGCCGGAGCCATTACCGGCGGCGCGACGGCCGGCGGCATGATCTCCGCGGGCGTCGGCGCGGTGGCCACCAAGGCGGCGGCCGGCCTGGCAGCGGCGGCAATCGTCACCGCGGGCGCCGTCGAGGTCAAGCACGCCTCGCACCCGGCGCATCCGGCCGTGACGCAGGCGGCTGCGGTCGTTCAGGCCCCGCCGGTCGCCGAGCCGCAGGCCGTGTCGGCTCAGCCTCAGCAGGTCGTGGCCGGCCACAAGGCTCACCACGCTGCCAAGCCCAAGCACGTGGCCGTGCAGAAGACACCGGCGCAGCAGGTGGCTCCCGCTCCCACCACGCCGGCCGAGCCCACCGCTCCGCAGACGACGGACCAGGGCGGCTCGACCGTCACGCTGCCGGCGCCGGGCACCACCGCCCCGACCGGCACCGACAGCGACCCGACCGCCACTGGCGGCGCGCCGCAGCCAACGACCAGCGAGCCGGCCCCCACCACTCCCACCGATCCGTCCCAGCCGGCGCCGACCACGACGACGCCACTGCCCACCAGCACCACTCCGACGACCACGGCGCCGCCGCCCACGCCGCCCGCGTCCGGCGACCCGGGCTCGGCGCCGCCCCAGCAGGGCCAGGAGCAGCCGCCCTCACCGCCACCCGGCGAGTAGCCCGCGCCGGTTAGGCTCCCGGCCATCGTGGCCACGTTCGAGGAGTTCATGCAGATCGACATGCGCGTCGGGCGCGTGACGTCGGTCGCCGACTTCCCGGAGGCGCGCAACCCCGCCTGGAAGCTCGAGATCGACTTCGGTCCGGAGGTGGGCGTGAGGCGCTCCTCGGCGCAGATCGCCCACTATGCGCGTGAGGAGCTCGAGGGACGGCTCGTGGTCGGGGTCGTCAACTTCCCGCCGCGCCGGATCGCCACCTTCGACTCAGAGGTGCTCGTGCTCGGCGCGATCGACCCCGACAAGGGAGTCGTGCTGCTGCGGCCCGACGAGGACGTCCAGCCGGGCGACCGGATCGGCTAGCGGCTAGTTCGCGCTCGTCCGCACGGGGAACTCGCGCACGAGCTCGACGAGCTGCCCGTGTGTGTCGCGCAGCGATCCCTGGTCGGTGACGATGTCGTCGAACTCGAGCCGCGCGAAGCCCACCGACTCGATGTAGCCGCCGATCGTGCAGCGGCGCGGCGTGATCGTCACGCCGACCGACACGCAGTCCTCCTCGGTGTCAAGCGTCGCCACGCCCTTCTCGCGGGCGAGGATGCGGCCGAGGTCGTCGCGGAAGTAGGCGAGCTCGTCGGCCATGAACAGCACCGGCACGGAGCAGCGGAAGGCGCCGGTGTGGCTGAGTTCAACACGCACACCGCCCTTCAGCCAGTTGGCCTCGGCCCCGTGGGCGTCGTCGTGGAACTCGTAGCGGACCACGCCAAGCGTGAATCTGCACCCGTCCCCCGAGAACGTGACCTCCCGCGTCACGCGAAAAACGCTACCACGCGCGAGTGACCGCCCTTAAGCGACGGGCGCGAGACCGATCACCTTCATGCGTCGCTCGAGCGCCTTCATGGCGAACTCGCGCGTCTCCTCGAGGCTGACCCCGAAGAGCTCCATGCCCTCTTCGTACCAGGGCGGCGTGAGCACGCCGTCGGCGGCCGGGGCGGACTCGACGAGGGTGCGCTGGATGGCGTCCGCGTACTTCGGGTCCTCCCGCGCCATCTCGCGCAGGAAGCGCGCGCCGAAGGCCACGTGGCGGTGCTCGTCGCGGGCCACGTTGTTGAAGCCCTCGACGAAGCCGGGCAGCGTCCCGTTCTCCTCGTTGTAGGTGATGATGAAGTGCTGGCCCGTGAGGGCGAGCATCCCCTCGATCACCATGTGGTAGAGCGTGACCGCCTCGACCAGCGTCTCGAGGTCGCCCGGGTTGCGCGCGAGCTTGTCGACGCGCGAGTGCAGCATGTCGTCGAAGAGGTCGTGGAACTTCGGGTTGAGGTGCTCGCTGGTCTCGGCCAGGCGGTCCTGCAGGTTGCCCGACTTGAGCACGCCCACTTCCTCGTAGAAGCGATTGAAGAAGGCGACGTGGCGCGCCTCGTCGGCGATCTGGGTGCAGAGGAAGATGCGCATCTCCTCGGTCGGCGCGGCGCGCATCATCGGCCCAAGCTCCTCGGCCACCTTCTGCTCGCCGATGAAGAACGACGACAGCCCGTACATGCGCTGGAACTTCTCCTCGTCGGGGAAGTTCTCCCAGTCGACGCGGTCCTGGCTGAAGTCGATGTCCTGGGTGCGCCATTGCTGGCGCTCCCAGAGCTCGTAGAGCTTCTGGTAGCTGAGGAGGTTGGCGTCGCCTCGGTCGGCCGACTCGAGGAGGGCCGGATCGCTCGTGGCCTGAAAGTCCTCGCGCTCGGTACGGGTGATCGCGCTGTCGGTCATGCGGCTTCCTCTCCTCTGCTTGGCCTCGGCCCGGCCCAGGTTACCCGACCCTTGGCTGGCCGGCCAACCTAGGGTCCGGGCTCGGCGTTGGCGACGATCGAGAGCGTCTCAGGAGCTCCCGTGACGTCCACCTGGTAGCGCTTGCCGGCGCGCAGGCCCGACAGCTTCACGCTCGTGGTTGGTTTCGACGAGTCGACCTTGAGCTCGTGGTGCGCGACCTCGATCGCGTAGCTGGCGCCGTCGGCCGAGTGCAGGATCACGTTGACCGCGATGAACGGCGGCACCTGGACCGTGGCCGGCGAGATGTCGCCGCCCTTGCCGGTGAAGAGCGCCTGCGTGGAGATCGGCACCTCGTCGCCGGCGCCCCCCGGCTGGTCCTCGGGCGAGGTGCCGGTCTGGCCTGGGGTGCTGGTGGTCGGCGGCGCCACCGTGGTCGGCGCGGTCTCGATCGGCGTGGTGGCGGTCACGCCCGCCCCCGGCGTCGAGACGCCCGTCGTCTGCGAGTTGCCGCCGCCGCCGCTCCCGCAGCCCGCGAGCGCGAGCAGCGCCGCGCCTATCAGGACGCTCCTAAACCGAATGCGTCTCACCCGGCTGGAGGATGACCACCTTCGACGACGTCTTCGACTCGACGTCCGACTTGAACGCCTTGTCGTCGGTCTCGATCGGCGGGAAGGTGTCGTAATGGCAGGGGATCACCGTGTCGGCGCCGACCCACTCGGCGGCGGTCACGGCGTCGTGGCGGTCCATTGTGAAGTGGCCGCCGATGCACATCAGCGCCACGTCGACGTGGTCGCGCGCCTTTACCAGTTGGAGGTCCGTGAAAAGCCCCGTGTCACCGAGGTGGTAGACGGTCTTGCCGCCGAGGTTGATCACGAGCCCTGCGGGCGTGTTCACGGTGCCCTTCGGCGTGGTCGAGCTGTGCCAGGCCGGTGTGAGGCGCACCCAGCCACCGTCGAACTCCACCGTGCCGCCGATGTTCGGGTTCACGACGTTCTCGATGCCCTGCCCCTGGAGCTCGCCGGCGATCTCCACCATCGCTACGCACTGCGCGCCCGTGCGCTTGGCGATCTCGACGATGTCGCCGTAGTGATCCTGGTGGCCGTGCGTGAGGAAGATGTGGGTGGGATTGAGCTCGGACGCCTCGGCCCCGGCCTTGGGATTGCCGGTGAGGAATGGGTCGACCAGCACGCGCGTGTCGCCGTCGCTCAGCTCAAAGCAGGCGTGGCCCAGAAAGCGGATGTCCATCGTCAGTCTCCTTGTGTGTCGTCGGACTCGAAACCTTCAAGTTCCCGTGCCAGCTCCCAGCCAACGGCCACCCCCACGAACATGACGGTGCGCGTCTCCTCCGCCATCAGGGTCTTGACGGCGGTCAGGCGCTCCTCGTCGTCGGGGGTGGTGGCGGCCTTGAGCACGGCGGCCTCATGGGCCTCGTCGAACCAGCCGCCGTCGTGCAGGATCTGCACGATCGTGCGTTGAAGGTCCGGCGCCATCTGGGCTATCCGCGCCTCCCATTTCTGAAACCGCTCGGGCGTGAGCTGCTCGAGCGCGGCGTGCAACTCCGCCTCCGTGAACTGGCGCTCAGGCACGTGGCGGATAATAGGTAGTGTCGTGAGACGGAAGTTCGGCCTCAGCTTCCCGAGGGGCCAGACGTCGGGAAGGTGCGCCGAAATGACGACTCACGACACCTAGTGCAAACGGTCAAGCTCACCGCCCTCTCACACGGCGCCGGCTGCGCGTGCAAGCTGTCGCCGGCGGAGCTGCACCCGCTGCTCGCCGAGCTGCCGCGCTCCGACGACCCGAACGTGCTGGTGGGCTCGGACACCGCCGACGACGCCGCCGCCTACCGAGTGTCGGACGACCTGGCGATCCTCACGACGGTCGACTTCTTCACCCCGATCGTCGACGACCCGTACGACTTCGGCCGCATCGCCGCCACCAACGCGCTGTCCGACATCTACGCGATGGGCGGCGAGCCGCTCACGGCGCTCAACCTCGTCGCCTACTCGCTCGAGGACCTGGGCGGCGACGTGCTGCGCGAGATCCTGCGCGGCGGCCAGGAGGCGGCGTCCGGCGCGGGCGCGGCCATCGTCGGCGGCCACTCGATCGACGACTCTGAGCCCAAGTACGGCATGGCCGTGACCGGCCGCGTGCACCCGGGCAAGCTCGTCCGCAACTCCACCGCGCGCGCGGGCGACGACCTCTTCCTGACCAAGGCCGTGGGCGGCGGCGTGGCCTCCACGGCGGCCAAGCGCGGGGTGGCGCCCGACGGCCTCATGGAGGAGGCGATCGAGGTGATGACGACGCTCAACCGCGACGCCTCCGCCCAGGCGCTCGCGGCGGATCTCAGCGCGATGACAGACGTTACGGGCTTCGGCCTGCTCGGCCATCTGCACGAGCTGGCGCTCGCCAGCGGCGTGGCCGCCGAGCTCGACGCGGGCGCCGTGCCGGCGCTCGACGGCGTACTCGAGCTCCTGCGTGGCGACGAGCCACCGATCGCCGGTGGCACGCGCCGCAACCGCGAGTGGGTCGAGCCGCACGTCGACTGGGAGCCGGGTGTGCCGGAGGAGCTCGCCTGGCTCGTCTGCGACGCGATGACCTCGGGCGGTCTGCTCGTGGCAGCCGCGCCGGGCTCCGGGGCGCCGGGCACGAGAATCGGGCGGCTCCTGGCCGGCGAGCCCGGCCGGATCGCCGTCAGCGCCTGACGAAGAGCGACAGCGGGACGCCGAGGGCGGCGCCCGTCAGCCCGCCCGCGATGCCCGCGATGGCATTGGCCTGGTCGGTCATGATCGGCAGAAGCAGGAGGACGACCGCGATCACGAGGACCCCGAGCAGGTCGTTGCCGCGGTCCTCGCCCCTGCGCGCGGCCAGCCGGTCGTCGACGAGCCAGGCGCAGAGCATGCCGAGCGCGGCGCCATTGGCCCCGAGCACGATCGCCAGCGAGTCGTACTCCACGGCCGCGAACGCCCCGACGGCCCCGCAGGCGAGGAAGAGCAGGATCGGCACGAGCCAGCCGAAGCGCCGCTCGAGGTGCGTGCCGAAGATCGCCACCGCGCCGAGCGCGACCAGCTCATAGCCCGCGTTGTCGTGCAGGAACGGCGTGGTGACTAGCCGCCACCACTGGCCGCTCTCCGGCCGGAAGATCACGGCGCCGAGGGTGTGGAAGCCGACGGCGTCCGTGGCGATCGCGACGTTGGCCGCGAGGGCGACGACGATCAGGGCGATCGTCGCGTACGGGCGCGTGTCAGGCGCGATGCCAGGGATCTCGTCCCGGCGGATGCGCCCGAGCGAGGGCATCTTGCGGGTGCGCGTGCTGCGCTTGCGGGGCTCCTCGGCGGGCTCGCCGCGGTCGAGGCGGGGGGCGCGCTTGCGCACGCGCTGCCCGCAATACGGGCATTCCGTCACGTACGGACTGACCTCGGATCCGCAGTTCTTACAGACGACGAACAGCCCGGGCTCGCTCACCCGAACGAGGATACCTCTCGGCGCTCAGCCGGTTGTGGCCTCGACTATCTCCCGGGCCACCTCGCGGAGGTCGTGGTTCGCCTCGTAGACCACCACCTGCCGGGCGGCGCCGTTGCCGCGGTCGAGCAGGTCCTGGATCTGTTCGAGCTCGTCCACCGAGCCGAGCTCCTCCGCGTGGGGGCGGACCCGCTCGACCACACGCCGGACGAGCTCGCGCGTGGGCACCCGGACCGTCTCCGGCAGGTCCACCAGCTCGCCCTCCAGGCCGTGGCGCGCCGCCAGCCACTTGTTCTCGTCGAGCATCTCGTAGGGGTAGCGCGACAGCTCTTTGCCGGCCTCGAAGTGCTCGGACAGCTCCTTCACGAGGCACTGCACGAGCGCGGCGAGCCCGAGCGTGTGCTCGACGCGCGTCTGCGCGTCCATCACGCGCACCTCCACGGTCCCGAACATCGGATGAGGACGCACGTCGTACCAGAGGTAGGTGTAGTCCTCGATCGTGCGCGACTCGATCATGAACTCGACCCGCCGCGAGTAGTCGTCGAAGTTCTCGTAGCGGGGCGGGATGCCGACGCGCGGGAAGGCGCGGAAGATCGGCGTGCGGGTGGACAGCAGACCGGTCGGGTCGGCGCGCCAGAAGGGTGAGTTGGCCGACAGCGCCAGCAGCATCGGCAGGTGCACGCGCATGCCGTTGGCCACGTGGATCGCCTTGTCGGGGTCGTCGACGCCCACGTGCACGTGCACGCCGAAGATCAGTTCCTGGCGCGCCACGAACTTGAGCGCGGCGACGAGGTCGCGGTAGCGCGGCCGGGCGACGATCCGCTGGTCCTCCCACATGGCGAACGGATGGGTGCCCGCGGAGCCGATGCACAGCCCGCGCTCCCGCGCCAGCCGCGCGACCAGGGAGCGCAGCTCGCGCAGCTCCGTGCCCGCCTCGCGCGTGTTGCGGCAAGGCTTGGTCGCCACCTCGAGCACGGACTCCATCAGCTCTGGCTTCACCTGCCCGTTTTCCCCCTGTACGGCCTCGAGCATCGTCTCGATCGAATTCGAGAGGTCGAGCGTCTCGGTGTCGAGGATCATCAGCTCTTCCTCGATGCCGATCGTGTACGGGGGCCCCGTGAATCGGTGCTCCACGCGCGCATCGTATCCACGACGGTGGCGGGTATAACCTGCGCGTCAATCACGACCTAGGAGGCTGAAGCCACCCCCATGAAGCCCGGCTACGACGGCAAGCTCTTCGTTCTGGCGTTCGACCACCGCGGTTCTTTCCAGAAGAAGTGGTTCGGCCTGGAGAACGAGCCCACCG
>DASXNY010000180.1:0-16223 GCA_036494715.1 Thermoleophilaceae bacterium | reverse complement strand
GGCGGCAACATGGACTTCTACAACATGCTCGAGCGCGAGCGGCTCGAGTCGAAGAAGATCTCGAAGACCCAGGCCGTCACGTCGATCATGGACGAGACGCTGCCCGCCGACGACGTCTACATCGGCCCCTCGGACTACGTGCCGTGGCTGACCGATCGCAAGTGGGCGCACATTCGCGTCGAGGGCCAGGCGTTCGGCGACGTGCCGCTCAACCTCGAGCTCAAGCTCGAGGTCTGGGACTCGCCCAACTCGGCCGGCATCGTGATCGACGCCGTGCGCTGCTGCAAGCTCGCGTTGAACCACGGTCTGGGTGGCCCGCTCGAGGCGCCCAGCAGCTACCTGATGAAGTCGCCCCCCGTGCAGGTGCCCGACTCGGTCGCCCGCCAGGACACCGAGGATTTCATCGCGAAGTACGGCGGCGCGCCGAAGCTGCCGAGCGGCGCGAAGGCGAAGGCGAAGACAAAGGCGTAGAGGAGAGGTACGGAAGTACGGAAGTACAGAGGTACAGACTCTGTACTTCTGCACCTCTGTACCTCTGTAATTCCCCTCAAATGACCGACGACGAGCTGCGCGAAGCCGCTGCTGTCCGTAAGCAGGCTCTCGGCGCCAAGCCCTATCCCGTACTCGTCTGCTCGGAGTGCTTTTCGCTCACTGGTTGGCTTGGGTCCGGGGGCCGCTGTGATGTCTGCATCAGCTCGGCGCGGCGGGAGGATGCGTTCGCCGACCCCGCGGGTTCGTGGGTGGGTTTTGGGGAGCCGCTCACGCGCGCGGGCTCGGAGGCGCCGTCGCTTTTCAAGCGCATGTTCGGCTCGCGCCGCTCGCGCGAGGAGGCACTGAACGCCGCCTGGGGCGAGCGCGTGGATCCGGGCGAGACGGGGCCCGCGACGCCCGAGGAGGGCTTCGTCATCTACGACGCCGACCGCAACGAGTGGCCGGCGCCCGAGGGCGGCGACCTGCTCGTGCGCTTCTCGGTGGCCGCCTACGGATTCGAGCGCGGCGGGTGGACGCCCACACGCCGCCCCGGCGGTCCCACGCCGCTCACCCCACACACCTTCCCCGCCTCGCTGCCGATGGATCAGCTCGCCGAGGCCTGGAACGACTACTGCGCAGAGGTCCACGCCTTCAACGCGAAGCTGTGGAGCGAGGAGGACCAGCGCCGCGAGGATGAGCGCGAAGAAGCGCAGGCCCTGGCCGAGGCGCGTGAGGAACAGACCGGCACCAGCGACATGCTGGACTAACTCCGCACTTCCTCACTGCCGCACTTCCGCACTTCTGCCTAACCTCCGCCCGTGCCCTCGCAGCAGTTCTCCATCGCCCAGGTAAGCCCGTACGCCTGGGAGCAGCACCACGAGGTGAACGCCTACGTCGAGCGGGTCTCGGACGAGCTCTGCAGGCGCGGGCATCGCGTCGTGGTGATCGCGCCGTCCGACTCGCGCGAGCTGATTCGCGAGGGCCGCCAAACCGTCAAGCAGCTGGCGAGCGATCCCGAGGCGGTGTTCGCCGACGCCGGCTGTGCGCAGGTGATCGCGGTCGGGCAGAGCCTGCCGTTCCCGCCCACGCGACGGGGCGCCGCGGTGTCACTGCCGCTGGACGTGTCGCGCACGATCGAGGAGCTGCTCGAGCGCGCGTCGTTCGACTTCGTGCACGTGCACGAGCCGTTCGCCCCGAGCGCGTCCTCGGCGGCACTGCGGCATTCGCGGGCGCTCAACGTCGGCACCTTCCACGCGCCCACCGAGCGCGTGCTGTCGACCCAGGTCGCGCGCCGGCTGGTCGAGCTGCTGTTCGGCCGCCTGGACGGCCGCACCGCCAGCTTCGCCGTCACGCGCGACCTGCTCGGCCGCTTCTTCCCCGGCGACTACGAGGTGATCACCCCGGGCGCCGACGTCGTGGAGCGCACGCCCGAGCCGGACGACGGCCAGGTGGAGATCCTCTTCTGCCTCGAGGAGGAGCGCGCCGCGCTGCGGCTCTTCCTGCGCGCCCTGCGCCGGCTGCCGCGCGAGCTGCCCTGGCGCGCCAGCGTGTGGTCGCGCGTGCAGGCGCTCGAGCCCGCGGTACCGCTGTCGCACGCGCTGCGCGAGCGCGTGCGCTTCTGCGGTCCGGCCGACGGATCGGAGGCGCACTTCCTCGGCGGCGCGGATATCGCGGTGGCGGCGTCCTCCGGAGTGTCACCCGCGCCTCAGCACCTGCTGCGGGCCGTGGCGGGCGGCGCCGTGCCGGTGGCCTCGCGGCTGCCCGTCTACGAGGAGGCGCTCGCCGACGGCGAGCTCGGTCTGCTGTTCGAGCCGCGCGACTCGCTGACGCTCGCCTCACAACTCGAGCGCTTGGTGCGCGACGCCGGGCTGCGCGAGCGGCTCCACTCGGCCTGCGCGGAGGCGCGCCGCGGACTTACCTGGTCCGCAACTGCCGACGCGATCGAGGACGTCTACCGCCAGATCGCCGCGCGCCGCCACGACCCGAACGGCAAGCCCGCGGTGCGCAGCCGGCTCGGCTCGCGGGACTTCATCCACGTCGACCTGCACATGCACACCGACCACTCGCCCGACTGCGCCACGTCGGTGGACACGCTGCTCGACACGGCCAAGCGCGCCGGCCTGGGCGCGATCGCGATCACCGACCACAACGAGGTGTCGGGCGCGCTCGAGGCACGCACGCGCGCGAACGGGATCAAGGTGATCGTGGCCGAGGAGGTGAAGACCGCGGACCAGGGCGAGGTGATCGGGCTCTTCATCGAGGAGAAGATTCCGCGCGGGCTGAGCCTGGAGGAGACGATCGCGGAGATCCGCCGCCAGGGCGGGCTCGTGTACGTGCCGCACCCGTTCGACCGCATGCACGCGGTGCCCGACTATGAACACCTGTTGAAGGTGGTCGAGGACATCGACGCCATCGAGGTCTTCAACCCGCGCGTGGCGTTCTCGGCCTTCAACGAGGAGGCGGCCCGCTTCGCCGCCAAGTACCGCATCGTGGCCGGCGCCGGCTCCGACAGCCACGTGGCACAGGGGCTCGGCTCGGTGAAGATCCGGATGCGCGACTTCGACGGTCCCGAGGAGTTCCTCGAGTCGCTCCGCGACGCCGACATCGTGCGCAAGAAGCAGAGCCTGCTCTACGTCCAGGCGCTCAAGTTCATCCAGACGAAGACGCGCACGCCCGCTCGCAAGCGAGGCAACAAGTGATGCAGGCGAAAGGACAGGGGCGCGCCCCGTCAAAGACCGAGGCGCGAGTGCCGGCCACCGACGACGAGATCAGGGAGAAGTACCTCGAGCGCGCCATTCGTGAGCTCAATCAGCTCACGCGCGAGGTGCAGTCGTGCTCGCACTGTCCGCGCGGCAACCTGATGCCCGTGCTCGGCTCCGGCCATCCCCAGGCCGACGTGTTCCTCCTCAAGTACTCGCCGCTGCCCGCCGAGATCGAGGAGGGCGTCGCCTTCTATGGCCGGGCCGGCAGCGCGCTGATGAAGAGCTTCAAGCGGCTCGGCATCGATCCGCTGGCCGTCTACGGGACGCTGCTGATCAAGTGTCCGGTTCCCGACACAGACCTGTCCGCGCCCGAGTGCCGGGCGCGCGTGCTGGAAGAGCTGGCGATCGTGCAACCGCGTATCGTCGTCGTGATGGGTGAGCACGCGCTGGCAGAGCTGAACGACCTCGGCGTGCCGCTCGGCCGCGAGCTCGACGCGAACCTCGGCGAGGTTCAGAAGCTGACACCCACGTGCGAGGCGCTCTACGTGCCGGACATCGACCAGGCGCTCGACGAGGAGACCGCCAAGCGCAATTTCTGGCGAGCATTCAGGCAGCTCGGCGACTGGTACGCCGATCTCCCTCCGTACTAGACCACAGGCGTAAGCTCTTCTCACTAACGAGAGGAGGCGTTGTGGCCAAGATCTTGGTCGTTGCCAACCGTACGGCTGAGTCCGTCGAGCTTCTCGAGGCGCTGAGGGAGCGCGCCGGCCAGGGCGATGCGGTGTTCACGCTCCTCGTCCCGGCGACCCCGCACGGGGTCGCGTGGGCCGCCGACATGCATTCTGGCGGCTCCGAGGCCGAGGGGCACATGCAGAGCGCGGTGGAACGCATGCGCGCCGCGGGGCTGAACGTGGAGGCCGGCAGGGTGGGTGATCCAGATCCCATCGCGGCCGTCCAGGACGAGGTGAACTTCGTCAGCTACGACGAGGTCGTGGTGTCCACGCTGCCCGGTGGAATCTCGAAGTGGCTCAAGCTCGACCTGCCTCACCGGGTGGAGCGGGTGACCGGGCTGCCGACGACCCACGTGCTCGCACAGGAGGCTAAGGTTCCGTCCGCCTGATGGACCTCGAAGAACACAGCCTGGACCCGGTGATCGAGCGCAACTGCTCGGAGTGCGGCGCGCGCCTCACAAAGCAGGAGATCGAGGCTTCGCTCGATTCGCGCGGCCCGTTCCTGTGCTCGGTGCACGCCGCCGAGGAGATCCCGCTCGACGACGAGGATCAGCCGGACTAGGCCGCTTCGGCCGAGCCGCTCAGGTGCGCCACGAGCGCGTCGACGCAGCTCGGGTCGAAGTGCGCGCCTGCCTGGCGCCGCAGCTCGTCGAGCGCTTCGTCGCTCGTGAGGCTGTCGCGGTAGGAGCGCCGTCCGGTCATCGACGCGAACGCGTCCGCGACGTGCAGGATGCGCGAGCCCAGCGGGATCGCGTCGCCGCGCAGGCCGTCGGGGTAGCCGCTGCCGTCCCAGTTCTCGTGGCAGTGGCGGATCCAGGCCACCGCCGGGCCGAGGCCCTCCACGCGGCTGACGAGCTCGGCGCCCACCAGCGAGTGGTCGCGCACGTGCTGCACGCGCTCCTCGTGGCTCAGCAGCTCGCTGCCGCGCAGGATGCGGTCCGGCAGCGCGACCTTGCCGACGTCGTGGAGCATCCCCGCGATGCCGAGTAGCGACAGCTTTTCGCCGTTCCAATTCAAGACGCGCGCGATCGCCGTCGCGTAGCTCGCGACCTCGCTCGAGTGGTCGTGCACCGGGGTGGCGCGGCGGTCGACGGTCTGGGCCAGGCTGGCGGCCCAGCCGAGGTCGCGGGCCTGCGGGCCGGGCAGCAGCTTGGAGCCGTGCTTCGCGGCGTAGAGCTCGGCGTCGGCGCGCTGGTGGAGCTCCTCGCGGTCGGCCCCGTCGACAGGGAAGGTGGCGAGGCCCATCGTCGCGGAGATGCGCTCGGACAGCGCCTCGCGGATGCGGGCGCCGACCTCGAGCGCGTCGGCCCGTGCGGCGCCCGGGAGCATGACCGCGAACTCGTCGCCGCCGAGCCGGCCGACCGCGTCGATCGTGCGCAGCGCGGTGCGCACGGTCTCCACGACCCAGCAGAGCAGCTCGTCGCCCGCGGCGTGGCCACCGGTGTCGTTGACGCGCTTGAAGTCGTCGAGATCGATCAGCACGAGCGTGAGCGGACGGCCGCCGCGCGCGCTCTCGCCGAGCTCCGCGTCGAGCCGCTCCTCGAAGCCGCGCCGGTTGAGCGAGTCGGTGAGGGAATCGGTGCGCGAGATCTCGGCGAGGTCCTTGCGCTGGCGCTCGTTGTCGCGGGCGTGCCAGACGCAGAGGAAGGCCGTGCAGCCGAGCACGGAGCCGAAGAAGCCGAGATAGCTCCACTCCGGGCTGCCGACGGCGACGCCGACGATCAGTGCCGCCCCGACGTCGAGCAGCGAGATCGGCCAGACGAGCAGCGGCGGGTACGAGAGCGCCGCGAAGATCAGGGGCAGGAAGTAGACCGCCGCGAACGGGCTCGTCGCGCCGCCGTCGAGCGCCACAAGCGTGGCGATGAAGCCGATGTCGACGAGGCTCCAGGCGAGGAAGAACGGCTCCCGCCAGCGACTGCGCACGATGCTCTCGGCGTCGAGCAGGCCGATCCCGAGCGCGCCGGCCATGGCTGCCGCGAGCAGGATCACCATCAGCGTGCGGTTGGGCGAGCCCCAGCTGCCGACGCAATAGGCCATGCCGAAGGCGCACGTGGGCACGGTGGTCCCCACCCCGAAGCGGACCGTGGCCACCCGGGCGCGAATGTCCCAAAGGTCGGCGATGCGGACCTGCTGGTTCTGGCTCATCAAGGTCGATATCGACCTTGTGGGGGAGGAGTTGAGGGAAATTCAGGCCAGCGAGAGCTGGGCCACGCACTCGATATGTGGTGTTTGCGGGAACATGTCGACCGGCCTGATCCGGTCGAGCGTGTAACCGGCGTCCGCGAGCTGACGCGCGTTGGGGGCGAGCGTCGTGGGGTTGCAGGACACGTAGACGATGCGCTTCGCCCCGGTCTCGATCATCCGCCGCACCACCTTCTGCGAGAGGCCCGCGCGCGGCGGATCCACCATCAGCACGTCCGGCGGGCCGGCCTCCTCGACCAGCGGGCGCAGAGCCGTGCGCACGTCGCCCGCGTAGAAGCGAGCGTTGTCGATCCCGTTGAACTTCGCGCTGGCGATCGCGTCCGCCACCGCCTGCTCGACGAGCTCGATGCCCCACACCTCGCGCGCGGCGGGGGCGAGCGCCAGCGCGATCGTGCCGATGCCGCTGAAGAGGTCGTAGACGCGCTCACGGCCGCTCAGTCCGGCCAGCTCGAGCGCGGCGCCGTAGAGCCGCTCGGCCATCTCGGTGTTGGTCTGGAAGAAGGCGTCCGGCGAGATGCGGAAGCGCAGGCGCTCGCCCGCACACGTGAGCTCCTCGTCGATCGTCTTCTTGCCGGCGAGCAGCTGCGTCTCGCCCTCGCGCGTGGTCTCCGCCACGCCCTCGGTTCGGGTCCAGAGCACCCCCGCCGCCTCGATCGCCGCCGCCAGATCGCGCGCGCGGAAGTCGCCGTCGCTCGTGATGATGCGGGCCTGAACCTGGCCGCTGCGGCGACCCTCCCTGACGACGAGGTTGCGCAGGAAGCCGCTGCCCTCGCGGCGGTCGTATGCAGAGAGGCCCTCCTCGCGGCACCAGGCCTTCACGGTCTCGCGCACGGCGTCGACGCGCTCCGAGGCGAGGATGTCCTCGCTCACGTCGTCGATCTCGTTCCAGCGGCCAGGCTTGTGGAAGCCCAGCACGAGCTGACCGTCCTCGTTCTCGCCGAATGAGTACTCGAGCTTGTTGCGGTAGCGCCAGGGCTCGACGGCGGGGACGATCGGCTCGACCGGCGGCTCCTCGAAGCCGCCGATGCGGCTGAGCGCCTCGCGCACCTGCGACTCCTTCTCGACGAGCTGGCGCTCGTAGGGGAGCACCTGCCAGGGCGCGCCGGGGTGGGGGGCGCGCGGCTCGATGCGGTCGGGGCTCGGGTCGAGCAGCTCGAGCATGCGCGCCTCGGCGTACCCCCGCTTGCGCTTGGTCACGCGGGCGCGCACGCGGTCGCCCGGCACGGCGCCCTGTACGAACAGGACGTAGCCATCGAGGCGCGCGATGCCGGCGCCGCCGTAGGCGAGCGCGTCGATCGAGAGGTCGAGCTCCTCTCCCTTCTGCGGACGGATGCCCGCCGGCGACGAAGATTCCACGCGGTCTATGCTGGCAGCCCGTGAACCTGGCGGCCTATCGCACCGACGCCGAGGAGTTCGTGTCCTCGCTCGACCGGGAGTACTACCGGCACTTCGCCGGCCTGCAGGACTCGTTCGACATCGAGCCGATCTACGAGCGTCACGCCGGGCTGTTCTCGCGCGACAACGTGCGGCGGCTACGCGAGGAGGGGACCTCCCAGCTCGTCGAGTTCGCCGTGCATGGCCTGTTTGGTCGCGACACGAAGGCCGAGCAGGCCGAGCTGGCGCGACGCGAGGCGTCGCTCGAGATCGAGCTCGACGGCGAGCGGATGTCGTACCGCCAGTCCGCCGTGATCCAGGCGAACGAGCGCGATCCAGAGCGCCGCGCCGCGATCGAGGCCGCTCGGCTCGAGGCGGGCGCGCGCGAGCTCGACCCGCTGTTGCGCGAGGTGCTCGAACGCAGCCACGCGCTCACGCGCGAGCTCGGCTGGCCGAGCTTCCGCGCGATGTGCGAGGAGCTGTCCGGGATCGACCTGGGCGCGCTCGAGGCGCAGACGTCCGAATTCCTGGAGGCCAGCGAGGACGCGTACGAGCCGGTGGTCTCGGGACCGCTCGAGCGCGAGCTCGGCTACGGCTTCGACCGCTTCCGGCGCGCGGACATGCCCTTCTTCTTCGGCGCGCCGACGCTGGACGGCGACTACTCCGACGCGCGCCTGCTCGCGAGCTTGGAGCAGACGCTGGCGGCCCTGGCGCTCGATCCGCCAGGGGTGATCCTCGACGTGGAGCAGCGGCCGAACAAGACGCCGCGCGCCTTCTGCTCGCCGGTGCACGTGCCGGACGAGGTGTACCTCGTGATCGCGCGGCGGGGCGGGCGCGACGACTACGAGACGCTCTACCACGAGGCCGGTCACGCGCAGCACTTCGCACACATGCCGGCGTCGCTGCCGATGGAGCACCGCTACCTCGGCGACAACTCGATCACCGAAAGCTTCGCCTTCCTCTTCCAGCACCTGACGCAGGACGCGGCCTGGCTGCGCGCGCGGCTCGACATCGAGGACTCGGGGGCGATCGAGGCGCAGGCGCGCGCGGTCAAGCTGGTGTTCCTGCGCCGCTACGCCGCCAAGCTGTCGTACGAGCTCGAGCTGCACTCGGCGCCGCCGGCGCTCGACCCGCTGCGCGACGTGTACGGGCGGCGGCTGTCGGACGCCTTGCATGTCGAGTGGCCGGGCCAGGGCTGGCTGAGCGACGTCGACCCGTTCTTCTACGCCGCCTGCTACCTCCGCGCCTGGGCGCTCGAGACGCACGTGCGGCGGCTGCTGCACCAGCGCTTCGGCGAGCACTGGTTCGACGAGCCCGAGGCCGGCGAGTTCCTGAAGACGCTCTTTGCCGAGGGCCAGCGCCTGCGCGGCGACGAGCTGCTCAGCCAGCTCACCGGCGCCGAGCTCGACTTCTCCGCGCTGCTCGACGACCTCGCGCTAGCCGCCTAGGCGCTGCTCGATATCGCGGAGCACGGTCTTGCGGTTGGCGTGCCGCTTCTCGTAGTCCCTGACCTTGCGCAGCTCCGCCGGCTTCAGGTCGTCCAGGCGGGTCTCCACCTGAGCCACCGTCAGGTCGTCGTAGCCCATGATCGGGAACGAGGGGCCGACGCCGGCCACGCGCCGGGCGCGGTCCGCCTGCGCGAGCACCGGGTCCGCGGCCGAGCGGGCGCGCGCCGTGGCCTCGGTCACCTGACGGCGGGCGCGGCTGGCGGCGTCGCGGCCGCGCTTGCGCGCTCCGCCCGTGTCGCCGGAGCGCCCCAGCAGCCCCTCGAGGTCGCCGAGCACGTCGTTGGTCTGCTTGCGCCCGCGGTCGATCAGGGTCTGGGCGAGCTTCTGGGCGTCGTCGGCGGTAACGCGCCCGCGGCTGACCGCGTCGTCCATGACCTCCTCGATGCGGTCACGCGTGAGCATCACGATGTTGAGCGGCACGATCACGCCGCGCGTGAGCGCGTTGCGCAGGTCGGCGACGCTCTTGCCGGAGAGCTCTGGCGTCGGCGCGGCGGGTTGCTCGGCGGCCTTCTTCGTGGTCCGCTTCTTCGTGCCGCTGCTCTTGGCCGAGCTCTTGCTGCGGGATGCGGAGCTGCTGCGGCTCTTGGTCGATCCACTCGACTTGCGGGTGGTTCCCGCACCTGAACTGCGTCGATCTGCCATCCGTTGATCCTCTCCCTGGTCGCAGGCCCGGGGGCACTATCGCATGGCGAAGCGGGCGGCGACGGGCGCGTGATCCGACAGGCTGATGCGCCTGCCGTCGGCGAGGTCGACCATGCGCTGCTCGGCCGTAAGGCGGCGTGGCGCCTCGACGAGCTCGAGCCCGCGCGCGAGCAGATGGTCGATCGCGGTGGGACCGGTGGGCGGCCCCAGAGCGAAGCGCTGCTCGAGCTCGCCATAGGTGGCCGGATCCTCGGCCGGGCGCAGGTTGAGGTCGCCGCCGAAGATCAGCGGCGTCTCGTCCGCCCATGCCGCGGCGTGCAGCAGCTCGCGTGCCGCCGCGCGCGGGCGGTTGGCGCTCGCGTGCAGGTTCACCAGCGTCAGTCCCAGCCCGCCGTCATCCCGCCCGAGCCGCACCCACAGCGCTCGCCTGCGCTCGGGGAAGCGGGCGAGCGTGAGCCGGCGCGTCTCGGCGATCCGCCAGGGCGGCCGCACGAACAGCTGATTCGAGCCGCCCTCGTTCGACTTGATCAGGTCGGGCTTGCGGTCGGCGATGCGGCCGCGGAGGGCGGCGCCGAAGTTGCGCGAGGTGAGTGCGATGGCGCCGTGAGCAGCGAGCCGCTCGCCTAGCTGCTGGAACCAGCGCGGGGGCGCCTCCTGGAGCAGCGCGATGTCCCACTCCGCGCGCTCGAGCAGCGCTGCGAACTCGTCGAACAGCGGGCGGTCAAGCCCCGCAGGGGGATGGGCGCGACCGTGGAAGAGGTTCCACGTGAGCGCCTTAATTACGATGCCGGGGTGACGCGCCACTTCCTCACCGGCGAGGAGCTTACGGCTGACGAGCTGACGGCCCTGCTCGACCGCGCGGACTTCCTCAAGGGCGACCGCTGGGCCTCGGCCCAGCTCGCGGGCCGCAGCGTGGCGCTCGTGTTCGAGAAGCCGTCGACGCGCACGCGCATCTCGTTCGAGGTCGGCGTGCGCGAGCTCGGCGGCAACCCACTCGTCCTGCGCGAGGGCGAGATGCAGCTCTCGCGCGGGGAGTCGCCACGCGACACGGCGCTCGTCCTGTCGCGCTTCGTGCACGCGATCGCGGTGCGCACCGGGCCGGACGCGCTGCTCGAGGAGCTCGCCAGCTATTCGAGCGTGCCCGTGATCAACATGCTCACCGCCGGCCACCACCCGTGCCAGGCCCTGGCCGACCTGCAGACACTGCGCGAGCGCTTCGGCACGCTCGAGGGGCTCAAGCTCGCCTACGTGGGCGACGGCAACAATGTGGCCAATTCGCTGATGCTGCTCGGCTCGAAGGCGGGCGTGAAGGTGGCGGTGGCCACTCCGCCCGAGCTGGCCCCGGACCCGGCCGTGGTGGAGCGCGCGGGCGGCGTGCTCGTGACCACCGACCCAGCCGAGGTGGCGGACGGCGCCCACGCGCTCTACACCGACGTGTGGGTGAGCATGGGCGACGAGGGCGACGCCGAGCGGCTGCGTTCGCTGCTCGGCCCCTACCGGCTCGACGAGGAGCTGCTGGCCCGCGCGCGCCCCGACGCGATCGTGCTGCACTGCCTGCCGGCGCACCCGGGCGAGGAAATCACCGCGGGCCTCCTGTACGGCGAGCGCTCGGCGGTGTGGGACCAGGCCGAAAACCGCCTGCACGCGCAGAAGGCGCTGCTCGAGCTGCTGCTGGGGTCGGCATCGCGTAACCTGCCCGCCTCCGGATGAGGCCCTTCATCGTCACAGCGGCCGTGGCGGTCGTGCTCGGTGCGGCAGGCTGCGGCGGCGGCTCGTCCAGCTCCAGCTCGAGCACCAGCACCCCGGCGCCCGCCTCCACCAGCGGTGGCGGCACGTCGGGACCGGTGACCAAGGTCTCGATGCACAACATCCAGTTCAACCCGAAGTCGGTCACGGTCCAGAAGGGCGCGACCGTGGAGTGGGTCAACGACGACTCCGTGAATCACGACGTGACCAAGGACACGGGCCCCGGCCCGCAGTTCTCCTCGGGCTCCGGCAACCTGGCGGGCGGCGACACCTACAAGGTCACGTTCAACACGCCGGGCACGATCAAGTACGAGTGCACAGTCCATCCCGGCATGACCGGGACGATCGTCGTCAAGTAGAGCCGGGCCCGCGGGGGTAGCCGAAGCCGCGCAACATCATCAGGGCCTTCTCGCCGAAGCTGCCATGCGCGGGCAGCAGGCCGAGCTGCACAGCGCCGTCGTAGAGATCGAAGAAGCCGCGTGCGCGGCGCACGCGGCCATCGTCGAGTTCCGCGTAGTGCACGCCCTGGAGGACGACGAAGCGGTTGCTCGGCGGCAGGCCGGCGAGCTCGCCGCGGTGCGTGCCGAGCGCGCGCCAGGTGAGGCAGGCGAGCTGCTCGTTGCCGACGCTCTCGCCGGGCGCCTCGACGCGGATGTCCGGGAACGCCGCGCGGATCGCCGTCGCATAGCCCTCGAGCGCCTCGATCCCCTCGAGCGGCACCGCCGCGATGGGGTCCTCGTAGGAGACGTCGGCCGTGCAGCACGACGCGAAGCCGCCGGGCGGTCCCTGCCAGGCTGCACGCCAGCGCTCGGCGAGCTCGTCGAGCGCGCCCGTCATGTGAGCTCGGGCACGCCCTCCATCGGCGTGGACGCCTCGGCGTAGAGCCGGCGCGGGATGCGGCCGGCCTCGAACGCGGCCCGTCCCGCCTCGACGGCGAGGCGCATCGCGTGCGCCATGCGCGCCGGGTCCTGCGCGCGCGAGACCGCGCTCGCCAGGAGCACGCCCGCACAGCCCATTTCCATGGCGATGGCGGCGTCGGAGGCCGTGCCGATACCGGCGTCGAGAATCACCGGGACGCGCGCCTGCTCGACGATCAGCCGCAGGTTGTAGGGGTTGCGGATGCCCATGCCGCTGCCGATCGGCGAGCCGAGCGGCATCACCGCGGCGCAGCCGGCGTCCTCGAGCCGGCGCGCGAGGATCGGGTCATCGTTGGTGTAGGGGAGCACCGTGAAGCCGTCGGCCACAAGCGTCTCCGCCGCGGCCACGAGCTCCAACGGGTCGGGCAGCAGCGTCTTGTCGTCGCCGATCACCTCGAGCTTGACCCAGTCGGTCGCGAACGCCTCGCGCGCGAGCTGCGCGGTGGACACCGCGTCGCGCGCGGTGAAGCAGCCGGCGGTGTTCGGCAGCAGGAAGCAGCCCGCCTGGTCCAGCACCTCGACGATCGAGCCGCGGCTCGACGGGTCCACACGCCTTAGCGCGAGTGTCGCCATCTCGGCGCCCGAGGCCTCCACCGCCGCGGCCATTGCCTGCAGGTTGCGGAAGCCGCCGGTGCCGATGATCAGCCGCGAGCCGAAGTCGCGGTCCGCTATCCGAAAGCCGTTTCCGTTATCCACCTTGCACCGCCTGGAGCACCTCCACTCGCTGTCCGTCGTTCAAGTTCGTCGCCTCCCACTGGCCGCGCGGCACAACCTCGCCCTCCACAGCCACGGCCACGCCGCGGCCGTCCGGCTGGGCGCCGCTCGCCTGCACGGCGTCGTTGACGGTGGCGCCGTCGCGCAGCTCGCAGGACTCGCCGTTGAGGATCACGTTCATCGCACTCCCACCAGGAAGCGCTCGGGGGAGAAGGGCTTGACCGCGTCCGGTGCCTCGCCGCCCGTGAGCAGCTCGGCCACCGCCTCGCCGACGATGGCCGTGTGCAGGACGCCGTTGCGGTAGCTGCCTGTGGCCCAGATCACGCCCTGGAGCTCACCGCGACCGATCACCGGCAGGTTGTCCGGCGTTGCCGGGCGCAGGCCGGCCTTCGCGCCCTCGAACTGGAGCTCGCTGACGTCGGGGAGCACCTCCCAGGCTGCCTCGAGCAGCCGGTAGACGCCGTCGACGGTGACCGTGGTGTCGAAGCCCCGCTCCTCCATCGTGCCGCCCACCACCACGCGGCCGTCGCCGCGGTCGAGGATGTAGCAGCGCGGGGTGCGGATCAGGTGGTCCGCGAGCGGGCGGTCGAGCGGGCGACGCAGCGCGAGTATCTGTCCCTTCAGCGGGCGCACGGGCAGCTCGGGCAGGCCCTCGATGCCAGAGCCACTCCAGGCGCCGGCGGCGATCACCACCTGGTCAGCTGCGAGCGTGGCGCCGGAGCCCAGGCGCACGCCGCTTGCCTCGACGGCGACGACGGGGTCGCCCTGCGCAATCTCGATTCCCTTGCCGGCGAGCGCGGACACGACCGCCAGCGGGTCGAGGTGCTGCTCATGCGGCGCGGAGATGCCGCCGGCGCAGCGCGGCGAGAGCCCCGGCTCGAGGCGGCGGCACTCGCTCGGCGTGAGCCACTCGGCGTCGAGCCCGAGCGAGCGCTGGAACTGGTGCAGGCGCTGGAGCGCCTCGGCGTCGTCGCGGTCGACCGCCACGACGAGCGCGCCCTCACGACGGTGGTGGAGCTCCGCGCCGAGCTCTTCGGCGAACGCCGGCCAGCGGCGCTGCGCCTCGAGGTTGAGGCGTAGGAGCTCCTCCTCGCCGAACTCGGCCTCGGTGACCGGCGCGAGCATCCCGGCCGCGACGCTCGACGCACCCGCGCCGGGGCCGACGGCGTCGACCACGAGCACGGACAGCCCACGCAGGCTCGCCCGCCAGGCGCACGAGAGCCCGATCAGGCCCGCGCCCACCACGACCACGTCGTGACCACTGCGTTCCGGCACTGCGTTCACTCCAAGACTCACTTCCTTCGGAGGTCGCGCCGGCAATCCCTACGCCGGAATTACCCGGATCAGGTTCAACGGTCGGCAGCGACCCAGCCGCCCTCTCAGCCCGGTTCGCCCGAGCTCCCGTACTGCGGGGAATCCTACTCCGCTAGTAGCGGCGGGTGGGCTGCTCGTCGGCGTAGGTGTCGCGGCGCGGACGCATGCGATCGGCCCAGAAGGCCGTGTAGAGCAGCGAAAGGATCAGGCCAAGGATCCCGGCGATCATCAGGATCAGGCCCACCGTCGCGATAT
This sequence comes from Thermoleophilaceae bacterium, assembly GCA_036494715.1. Classification (GTDB taxonomy): domain Bacteria; phylum Actinomycetota; class Thermoleophilia; order Solirubrobacterales; family Thermoleophilaceae; genus JAICJR01. The sequence goes on along the minus strand of DASXNY010000180.1, from coordinate 1,647 downwards.
TGACCGTGGAGCTGTGGACGTTGACCGCGTAGCGCAGAATCGCGCCGACGGCGATCAGCAATATGGACGTGCCAATGGTCACGGCATTAGGGGTACCCGCCCTGCCCCGAGGCGAATCCTGCACCTCCGCACTTCTGCACCTCTGCCTCTACCGCAACTGAGGACGCGCAGGACGGTTAGCGGGGTTGCCGCATCTCCCCGGATTACCATCGACGCCTTGCGCTTATCCCTGGCCCTCGCCGCAGTGGCACTGGCCGCCGCCCTGTTCGTGGCCGCCCCTGCCGCCGCGAGCCCGACGCAGATCTCGATCGTCCAGGACGAGGGACGGCTGCTCGACCAGGGTCCCGCGGCGCAGTCCGCCGCGCTCGACGAGATCAAGTCGCTCGGCGCCGACGTGGTGAAGGTGACCATGAATTGGCGCACGATCGCTCCCACCGGAGCGCACAAGCCGGCCGGCTTCGTGGGGGACGACCCGTCGCAGTACAACCCTGTGAACTGGGCCGCCTACGACAGCCTGGTCCGAGGCGCGAGCGCGCGCGGGCTCAGGGTGATGTTTCTGGTTGGCGGTCGCGCGCCCGACTGGGCGGTTGCGAGCACCAAGTCGCCCGCCGGCTCCTACCGGCCGAGCGCGGTGGAGTTCGGCCGCTTCGTGAAGGCGCTCGGCACGCGCTACTCGGGCACCTACAACCCGGCCGCCGCGCCAGGCGGGGCGCCGCCGACGCCGTCCGGGCCGCCGCCGTGCCAGACGCCGACGCCGCCGGGCGATCCCTGCCCGACGCCGATCCCCGCCTCGGTGAAGTACTCGCGCCCTGCCACGCCCACCGCCTGGAGCGCGGACGACAGCGGCGTGCTCCCGCGCGTCGACCTCTGGTCGGTGTGGAACGAGCCCAACCTCTCAGGCTGGCTCCAGCCGCAGTACACGCGCAAGAAGGTGCCGCTGTCCCCGGAGATCTACCGCGGCCTGTTCCTCGCCGCCTACGACGGCTTCGTGGCGAGCGGACACGGCAAGGACGAGATCCTGATGGGCGACCTGCTGCCGTTCGCCCGCAGCGGCAAGACGTATCCGGCGCGCGTGTCGCCGATCAGGTTCCTGCGTGAGCTGGCCTGCGTTGACAACCACTACCGGGCCTACCGCGGCGGGGCGGCGGCGGCGCGCGGTTGCACGAACTTCCAGCCGCTCCCCGGCACCGGCATCGCCTACCACCCGTACACTCTGGCGGCGGGCCCCGAGGCGCTGACGCCACTGGCCGACGACGCGACGATCAACGACCTCACCCGCCTCGACCGCGCGCTCAAGAAGCTCTCGCGCCGCTTCGTCGACCACACCATGCCGATCTGGATCACCGAGTTCGGCTACCAGACGGACCCGCCCGACCCGTTCGCCTCGCCGATCACGCTCGTGCCACGCTTCATGAGCGAGAGCGAGTGGCTCGCCTACCACGACCGGCGCGTGAAGAGCTACGCGCAGTACCCGCTCAGCGACGACTCCACCGCCGGCCGCGGGCTCGCCCGCTTCCACGGCTTCCAGTCGGGCATCGACTCGTCGTCCAACCGGCCGAAGAAGTTGGTCTACCAGGCGTTCAAGACGCCGCTGTTCGTGCGGCTCGTGTCACGCTCGACGGTGGAGGTGTTCGGCGGCGTGCGCGT
>DASXNY010000179.1:0-50122 GCA_036494715.1 Thermoleophilaceae bacterium | reverse complement strand
GTCGGGCGCGTGAACGTCTACCTGATCGAGGACGAGCCGCTCACGCTCGTTGACGCTGGGCCGAACTCCGGCAGCTCGCTCGACGAGCTGCAGCGCCAGGTCGAGGCGCACGGCCACGCGCTCGAGGACATCGGGCTCGTGATCCTCACCCACCAGCACATCGACCACCTCGGCCTGGTGGGGATCGTGGCGGCGCGCTCGGGCGCCGACGTCGCGGCGATCGACGCCGCGGTGCCGTTCGTCGAGAACTACAGCGAGGAGGCCGCCGCCGACGACGAGTTCTCGACCCAGGTCATGCTGCGGCACGGCATTCCCAGCGACGTGGTGGACGCGCTCAAGGCGGTGTCGGCGGCGTTCCGGGCCTGGGGCGCGAAGGCGTCGGTGTCACGGGTCCTGCACGACGGCGACAAGGTCGAGCTGCGCGACCGCACGCTCGAGGTGAGCTACCGCCCCGGACACAGCCCCACCGACACGATCTTCCTCGACCCCGAGCGCCGCATGCTGCTGGCCGCCGACCACCTGCTCAAGCACATCTCCTCCAACCCGCTGATCTCGCGGCTGCCCGGCGAGACCGAGCGGCCTAAGTCGCTGATCGTCTATCTCGAGTCGCTGCGCAAGACGCGGGCCATGGACATCGAGCTCGTCCTGCCGGGGCACGGCGAGGCGTTCGAGGGGCACCGTGAGCTGATCGACCAGCGCTTCGCCCTGCACGAGCGGCGCGCGGAGAAGCTGCACGGACTCGTGGACGAGCGGCCGCGCACCGCCTACGAGCTGGCGCAGGCGATGTGGGGAAATGTGGCGGTGACCCAGGCCTATCTCACCCTGTCAGAGGTGCTTGGCCACATGGACATCCTGCTCGGCGACGGCCGCGTGCGCGAGGTCGAGGAGAACGGCGTCGTGCGCTTTGAGGCGGCGTCATGAGCGCCGCCACCGAGAGCGCGCTGCAACGCGCCGAGGAGCTCGCGGAGCGCATTCTGCCCGACCGCCGGGCCAAGAAGCGCATGCTCGTGATCGTCAACCCCTACGCCACCACCGTGTCCGACCGGCTGAAGAACCTCGTCGTCTACGCGCTCCAGGGACGCTACGACGTGGAGGCGATCGACACCAAGGCGCAGGGCCACGCGACCGAGCTGACACGCGAGGCCGCGCAGGCGGGCTACGACGTGGTCGTCGCCTTCGGCGGCGACGGCACGGTGAACGAGGTGGCCAACGGCCTGGCCGGTACCGACACGCCGATCACCTGCCTGCCCGGCGGCGCCACCAACGTCTACTGCCGCACGCTCGGCATCCCGAATGACGTGGTCGACGCGACCGAGCACCTGTTGCTGATCGCCGACGACTTCCGCGCCCGGCGCGTGGACACCGGCGTGATGAACGGCCGCCACTTCGTGTTCGCCTCGGGTATCGGCCTCGACGCGAGCGTGGTCGAGCGCGTGGACGCCCACCCGTACCGCAAGGCGCGCTTCGGCGAGTGGTACTTCACCTGGGCGGCGCTCTCGAGCTTCAACAAGACCTATCTCATGCACCCGCCGCAGCTCACGGTCGAGGTGAACGGCGAGACGCTCGACGCGGTCACCGTGATCGTGCAGAACTCGGACCCGTTCACCTACTTCGGCACGCGCCCGATCCGGGTCTGCCGGGGAGCGGGGCTCGACACGGGCACGCTCGGGCTCACGCTGCTGCGGCGCGCGACCGTGCTCGAGATGCCCACGCTGATCCCGCGCCTCTTCAGCGGCAACGCCGACATGGTCGCCCGCCACCGGCAGGTCACCGGCTTCGACCCGGTCCAGGGCTTCACGGTCAGGAGCGGTGACGGACGCCCCTTCCCCGTGGAGGCGGACGGCGACTTCCTCGGCAGCTTCGAGAGCGTGGAGTACGGCGTGGCGGCCCGGTCGCTGGCCGTGGTGGCCTGACTTGAGCTACGCGACCTCGGACAGGCAGCGCAACGCGCGGCTGCTCGGGGCGGAGCTGAAGACGGGCGGCGTGCCGCCGTTCCCCGTGCGCGCGGCGCAGCGGGTCGGGATGAAGGCGGGACTCGTGACGTACGAGCGCAACGTGCTGGCGCCGCTGTTGCGCGCGCGCAAGCGCGCCCTCGGCGACGCGGCCGCCGGGCCGCCGCGCTTCCTCGTGCGCGTGGACGAGTTCCCCCATTACCTCGCCGGTGACGACCCCGAGCACTACGGGGTCGAGAGCTCGCGGCAGTTCCACTCCACGCTGCGCGACGGCGGCGTGCCCTACCTGATGGCGATCGTGCCGCGGGTGACCACGCGCCCGCTCGATCCGGCCGCGAGCGGCGATCGGCCGCTGAACGACGCCGAGCTCGCGTTCCTCGGCGAGATGGCGAGCGAGAACGTGACATTCGCCCTCCACGGCTACAACCACCGCACCCGCTTCGAGAGCCCGCGCCGTCGTTCGGAGTTGTGCGGCCTCTCCCCCGCCGAGCTCGGCGCGCTACTCGACAGGGCGCTCACCGAGCTCGAGCCGGCGGGCGTGCGGCCACGCGTGTTCGTGCCGCCGTTCAACCGCTTCGACGCGGATCAGTACGAACTGCTCGCGAGCCGCTTCGACGTTGTCTGCGGAGGTCCGGAGAGCGTGCCGCTGCTCGGCTTCCACACGGGACCGCATTGGCGCGGCGACGCGGTCTACCTGCCGTGCTATCCGCCGCTCTACGGCACGGCGGAGGAATGCCTGCCCGCGATCGCGGAGTTGGTGGAGCGGCGGGTGGGCGTCTGGGTGCCGATCGTGCTGCACCCGGGCTGGGAGGCCGACGACCCGCTGGGCCTCCAGGCCTTCGCCGACGAGATCGGGCCCTACGCGGCTTCCTGGGGCGAGTTCCTCGCGGCTGTCGACGCGTCGCGCTGAAGCGACTCGTCGGCCACGGCCTCGAGCTCGTCATCGTCGCGCCCGCGGCCGGCCAGCAGCTCCTCGTAGAGCAGCTCGTGGCGCTCAGCCGCCTGCGCCCAGGCAAAGGCTTCGCGAGCGTGGTTGCGCACCGCCTCGCCCGCCGCGGCCCACGCCTCGCGGTCGGATACCAGCGAGCGCAGCTCCGCGGCGATCACCTCGGGCACGGCGGGCACGAAGCGCACGCCCAGGCCGGCGCCGTCGAGATGGTGCGCGTAGCTCGGGTCGTCGCTCATGACCACCGGCAGTCCGCTCGCCATCGCCTCTTGGACGGCCACGGGGAAGCCCTCGCCGCGCGAGGGCAGGAGCAGCGCATCCGCGGCGCGATAGAGCTCCGCCACGCGTTCGGACGGGATCGGTCCGAGCACGTCCACGCCGGGCACCCCCTGGGGCTGCAGCGGACCCGGGCCCGCGACCACGAGCCGGAAGCTGCCCTCGGACGCCGCGGTGGCGTCCAGCGCCGCCTCGATGCCCTTCTTCGCCACCAGCCGGCCGACGAACAGCACACGCGGCGTGTCGTCCCAACCGAGCTCGCGCCGCAGCGCCTCGCGCTCGCCGGGGAGCGGCGGGCGGAACAGCGACGTGTCCACGCCGTTCGGCAGCACGATCACCGGCTCGCGCGGACGGAGATCCTCGATCTCGGCCCCCACCTTGCGGTTGAGCACCACCACCGCATCGGCTGACCTCACGGCCAGCTTGCCGACGCTCCTGATCGCCGCGCTCTCGACGCGGTCGAGCATCGCGGACTCGTACGGCACGTGGCCGACGTGCTCGGTCAGCACGAGCGCGGGGCCGCCGGGGCGCCGGCGGCGGCGCGCCCTGCCCAGGAGCAGAGCCATCACGGAGCTCATGTAGAGGAAGCCGTGTGAGTGCACGACGTCTGCCTCGGCGATCTCCCGGGCGAGCACGTGCCCGAGCCGGGGCGAGAAGATCGGGTAGGGAACGCCCAGCCGGTTCTCGAGCACGTTCAGCGCCCTCACCCGGATCACGCCCTCGTCGTCGTAGCCGAGCGCCTCGCGCGACAGGTGGCTGGCGTTGGACGCCACGTGGCGCACCTCGTGGCCGCGCCGGCGCAGCTCGCGGTGCAGCGAGCGGATCACCGTTTCCACCCCGCCGATATGCGGGGTCGCGTAGTGGGAGACGAACAGGATTCGCATCGTCGTCAGATCAGAATGCGGCCTCTGGCCTCCAAAATCCAATGCTGGATCCGCAAAACCGCGAGCGCATCCTCGGCGCCGATGCCCTCCGGAGGCTTTCCAGAGCGGATCGCGGCGTGAAAGCGGTCGAAAACTTCGTCGTTGCCGTAACGCAATCTGCCAAGCATGTGCCCGGGTCCAGAACGGAGATATCCGGTCCAGTGGTGCCAGCTCGCCGACCCCGAGGTGCGCAGCACCTCGAGCGCGCGATGGTCACCGTCATTGGGAGTGAAGACAGCGATGTCACGGAACAGGTCGACCACACCCATCCCGCGTTCGCCGAGCACCGTAACGTGCCACTCGGACACCGGCGCCTCGAAGTTCATCTGGATCGACACCGGCAACTCGCCGGCGCGCATCTGGGCGTCGATCTGGGCGGGCGTGTTGGCCAGCCCGCGCGTGCTCGGGTGCACGGTCACGCTCACGGGCTCGAGCTCCTCACCCGCCAGCGCACGCACCATGTAGATCAGGTGGGGCGACTCGTCGTAGAAGAGCCCGCCGGGCAGCTCGTCGAACCAGGTGGGCAGCCGCCGCGCCGGATTTGAGAGCTGGGTCGCCCAGACGGCGCGCACCCGCCCGAGCTTGCCGCTCTCGAGCCAGCCCTTCAGCCGCTTCACCGACGGCGCGAACTGGAAGTTGTGCACCACGGCGAGCACGAGCCCGCGCTCGCTCGCCAGCGCGGCTAGCTCCTCGCCCTCCTGCAGCGTCATCGTGAACGGCTTCTCGGTCAGCACGTGCTTGCCCGCCTCGAGCGCGCTGCGGATCACGCGCTCGTGGGCGAACGGCGCGGTGCCGCAGGTCACGGCCTCGATCTGGTCCCGAACAGAGAGCTGGTCCACGCCCTCGGCCGTCTCGTAGTGCGGCAGCTTGAGCCGCTCCGCGGCCTCGCGGGCGCGCTCCTCCCGCCGATCCGCCAGGCATGCAACCTCGAAGCCGCCGTGCCGGCGCATCGTCGGAATGTGGCGGTGCGTGGTCACCCAGCCCGCGCCGAAGCAGGCGACAGCAACCGGATCCGGAGCCGCGCGAGACATTGGGCGAGCCTACCCGGAGAGCCGCATCACGACGAGCCTGCTGCTCACGAAGAACGGCTTGCCGAGTCCCGGCGGGCGCGCGCGGCGGCCGTCCTGGCTCACGCACGCGGGGTTGACGAGAATGAAGCGCACGTGCAGCTGCTTGGCGAGCGCCCGCCCGCGCGGCGTGCCCGCGAGGATCTGGCGCGCCTCGGCTGCGGGGCCGGCCTCCGCCTTGGGCAGGATGTCCGCGGGATCTAACGCCGGGAACGTGTCCGCCTGCAGCAGCCAGGCCGAGAGGAAGCTCCAGCAGCGGTCCGCCACCACGGTGTCGCCCGGCCGCAGGTCGGCGGACACCGCGCGCATGCCGCTGAGCGTGGTCGCATCGGCGAAGTCGTAGAAGCTGTGCACGTTGCGCGCCGCGCCCCACGCCGGCACGGCTATCGCGAGGGTGAGGCCGAGCGCCACGAGCGCCGCCAGGCGCGCCCTCAGCACCTTCGTGAGCACGGCCGCGACGAGCGGCACCACCGCGAGCGGCACGTAGTAGGCCATGCGCACGTAGGCAAGCGGGAAGTGCACGAGCCACGAGTAGGCGAGCGCGACCACCACCACGAGCAGCGCCACGAACGGCAGCAGTGTGCGCTCGCGCCGCGCCCACCAGACCGCGAGCACCACCGCGACGATGCCGGCAATCGAGAACACCCAGCTCAGGTCGTTCACCACCAGGTCGAGATGCACCTTGGTGGAGAGGTAGGCCTTGTAACTCTGGCTGCCGCCGAACTTGTCCTCGGTCTCGATCACGGTGTATGCCACCCCGGGACAGACCACCAGTGCCGCCACGGCGCCGCGCAGCGTGCCCCGCACGAGTTCGCCCCGCTCGCGGCTCGCGATCAGGCCGAAGAGGAGCGCCAGCCCAACGCCAGCGAGCCCGACGATGAACGACAGCCGGTGCGCGGCGCACAGCGCCACCAGCGCGATGCCGAGACCGAACGCCTCGAGCCAGCCGCTGCCCGACGACAACAGCGTGGCGACGTAGAGCAGCACGAGCACCATCAGCGCGAGCGCGGCGGCGTTGGCGAGGCCGTGCCAGCCGAGCAGGTCCTGGGCGATGGGCAGCACCGCCCAGAGCGCGCCCGCCACCACGCCCGCGAGCGCGCCCCACAGCGAGCGCGCCAGCGCGAACACGGCCGCGATCCCCATGAGCGCGAACACCCAGATGCCGTGCATCAGGACGCCGGCCGGCTGGCCGCCCATCAGGAGATAGGAGGCAAAGACCGCCGGCACGCCGGGGTCCTGGCGGAAGGGCGTGCCGCCCATCCAGAACGGGTTCTGTATCAACAGCGAGCCGTGCTCGCGGATCTGGTCCGCGTAGAGCACGTACTGGCCCCAGTCGTTGCCCGGCACGGGCGTGTGGCCGATCACGCGCGCCTGCAGCAGGATGCCCGTGAGCAGCGCGCCGAGCAGGCCGGCGATCGCCCAGGCGTCCTCATAGGAGAGCGGCCGCTCGACCTCCCGCGCCGGCAGGAGCAGCAGGCCCACCGCCACGAGCGCGCCCAGCGCGATGCGGCACGACGTTCCGGTAAGGGAGATCCCCGCGGCGGGCAGCGTCACCAGCAGCACGCACGAGGCGGCGAAGCCGAGCACCGGCACCGCGGCCACGGTGGCGGCCCAGCTCTGGCGCGTGCGCGCGGGCAGGAGCGGCACGAGCGCGAGCCCCGGTGACAGGACGATCACGATGCCGGACAGGAGCGGGAAGCTGCCGCCGGCGAGGGCGATCGCGAACTCGAGCAGCGCAAACGCCGCTCCGGTGAGAGCCAGGGGCCGCCCGCGGCCCCACCGGGCGGCGTGCAGCCGCGCGGATGCCGCAGGTGCGGCTTGTATCGTCCGGAAAGCCACGTGAAGCTCTTGGGGATCTTTCTGGCGAGCCTCGCCGCGTGCACCATCCTCGCCGCGCCGGCACACGCCGCAACCGGAAACGGATTGTACGAGCCGTTCCCGTCGCCATCCTCTGAGCGCCTCGCGCACGACTTCGTGGACGCCCTGCCTGGCGGCGTCGGCTTCACCGACCTGAACGGGCTCGACCTCCGCCGCGGCGTGCTCGTCGGCAAGAGCGCGCAGGCCGCGTACGCCAGCGGCACGGCGCCCGTCGAGCGCGCGAGCTCGAGCTCCGGCTTCGCCCCGTCGCTCGGCTGGCCGCTCGCGCTCGTGCTGCTCGCGGGCGTGCTCGGAGGGACGGCCCTCGTGGTCAAGCGCCGGGCGTGAGGCGCCCCGCCCCGCTAGTCGTCGTGCTCGTGGCCGTCGCGCTGTTCGGCGTGGGCGTCGGCATCTTCGCGGCGGTCGACAGCGGCGGCGGCAGCGGCTCAGGCGGCCCGGTCGTGGCCACCGCGGCCACGATCACTCCCCCGGCCGGCCGGATCCGCCGCGACTTCTTCGGCATCGTCACCGAGGACTCGTTCGCCAACCCCGGCGCCTACCGAGCAGCCACGCTCAACCGGCTGGCGCGCATGGGCGTCGGGCTCGTGCGCCAGACCTTCGATTGGGCGACGATCGAGCGCTCCCCGGGCCGCTACGACTGGACGGCGTACGACTCCTTCGTCGGCGACCTCGCCGCGCGCCACATGCGCGTCCTCCCGGTCCTGCTCGACCCGCCCAAGTTCCTCTCGAGCGCGCCCGCGAGCGGTGCCCAGCCGGGCACCTACCCGCCGCGCAACTACGCGGACATGGGCGCCTTCGCGGCGGCCGCGGTGCGCCGCTACGGCCCGAACGGCAGCTTCTGGCGGCAGAACCCCGAGCTGCCCGAGCAGGCGATCGAGGCGTGGCAGGTGTGGAACGAGCCGAGCCTGCCCGCGTACTGGCCGTCGGGACCCAATGCCGCGCAGTACACGCAGATGCTCAAGGCGGTGGCCGGCCCCGTGCACGCGCTCGACCGCCACGCCGACATCGTCACGGCCGGGATCCCGCAGAGCCGGCTAGGGATCCCGTTCGACACCTTCGTCGAGGGCATGTACAAGGCCGGCGCCCGTGCTTACTTCGACACGCTCGCGATCCACCCCTATGCCGCCGACGCCGACGGCGTGGTGGCGGCCGTCGAGAACGCGCGCCGCATCATGAACCTGCACGGCGACAACTCGCACATCTGGGTCACCGAGATCGGCTGGGCGGACAAGGGCCCGCCGAGCTCGTTCACCGTCGGCCCGGCCGGCCAGGCACAGCGGATCCGCTCCGCGCTCACCACGCTCGTCTCGCTCCGCTATCAGGCGCGATTGCGGGGGATCGTCTACTTCGGCTGGCGCGACGGCGCCCCCTACGCCCCGAGCTTCAAGGACTTCTGGGGGCTGCACACCGGGCTGCTCGACCTCCAGGGCCACCCAAAGCCCGCCGACAACGCCTTCTCAGCGACGGTGGCTAGACTCCGCCGCCAGGGGTGACCGTACGTAAGCTGATCGGGGGCATCGTGGCTTGCGCGCTTCTCGCTGGGGGCGCGCCTGCTCGTGCTGCCCTGCCGAAGCGCTTCTTCGGGCTCGTGAGCGAGGACGTCTTCGCGGGCAAGCCCTCATACCGCAACGCCACGCTCGCCAAGCAGTCGTCGATCGGCGTCGGCCTGATCCGGCAGACGTTCCACTGGAACCAGATCGAGACGCGGCGCGGCAAGTACAACTTCGCCTACTACGACGCCTACATGGCGGCGACGGCGTCGCACGGGATCCAGGTGCTGCCGATCCTGTTCGACCCGCCCAAGTTCCGCGCCCCGGTGTCGAGGCGCACGAGCGCCACCTATCCGCCCCGCCACTATGCGGACCTGGGCACGTTCGGCGCCGCGGTGGCCCGCCGCTATGGGCCGAACGGCACCTTCTGGGCCCAGCACCCGACCGTGCCACGCGTGCCGATCACTTCGTACCAGGTATGGAACGAGCCCAACATCAAGGCCTACTGGCCGAGCGGCCCGAACCCGCGCAAGTACGCGAGCCTGCTCAAGGCCACCGCGGCGGGCATCCACTCGGTGGACCCGCAGGCGGAGATCGTCACCGCCGGGCTGCCGGACAGCCGCCTGTCGCGTCCCGGCAACGTCTACTCGTACGTGAAGGGGCTGCTGCACGCCGGCGCGGCGAGCAGCTTCAACACACTGGCGGTCAACCCGTACGGGAAGAACTCCTCGCAGATCCTGCAGAAGCTGAACCGCTTCCGCTCGCTCCTCGACCACGGCGGCGCGAGCGGAGCCGGCATGTGGGTGACCGAGTTCGGCTGGTCCGACAAGGGCCCCCGCAGCTCGTTCCGGGTGGGCGCCGGCGGGCAGGCCCGGCAGATCCGCAAGACGATCCCGGCGCTGGCGGCCGCCGCTGGGCGCCTGCGCCTGCGCGGCTTCGTCTACTACGACTGGAAGGACGCGAAGCCCTATCCGCCGGCGTACAAGGACTTCTGGGGCCTCCACACGGGGCTCCTGCAACGGAACGGCAGATCGAAGCCCGCCCTCAACGCCTTCAGGACGGCGGTCGCGGCCGCCGGCTGAGGCTGCTGCGCTCCAAACGCACCGCGGCCGTGTTTGACTAGCGCAACGTGTCCCGCCTGGCCCACAGCAAGACGCGCCTCGTAGCCGCGGCCGCAATGGCCGCGGCCATGCTCGCCCTGGCGCTGCCGGCAGCGGCGGGCGCGCGCGTGCACGGCCTCAAGCTCGGCTTCACCGACTACGCGGACTTCCAGCTCGGCTCCCCGGGCGACCGCCAGATCGCCTTCCAGCACGCCAAGACCGCGGGCACCTCGATCGTCCGGCTCTCGTTCGACTGGGACCAGATCGCGCCGAACGCGCCGCCCAACATCGCCACCACCGCCAACCCGGACTGGTCGGGCTACGACTGGACGTTCATGGACCAGTCCGTCCGCGAAACGGTGGCCGCCGGCTTCACGCCGCTCTTCATCATGGAAGAGGCGCCGGCCTGGGCCGAGGGCCCCGGGCGCCCGCCGGCGTCGGACGCCGCCCCCGAGGGCAGCTGGAAGCCATCTCCGACCGCCTACCAGGCGGTGGCCACGGCGCTCGCCAAGCGCTACTCCGGACACTTCCCCGATCCGGCCAACCCGGGCACCAACCTGCCGCGCATCCGCTACTGGCAGGGCTGGAACGAGCCCAACCTGTCGACCTACCTGTCGCCACAGTGGGTCACGAAGAACGGCAAGAGCACCCCGGAGAGCCCCAACCTCTACCGGCCGATGCTCAACGCCTTCTACAAGGGCATCAAGTCGGTGTCGAGCAGCAATCAGGTGGTTACCGCGGGCACCGCGCCATTCGGCGACGTGCCGGGCGGCCTGCGGATGGCGCCGGCCCTGTTCGTGCGCGAGCTGTTCTGCCTGAGCGGCCGCAACGGCCTCAAACGCGTCCGCTGCGCGAACTCGCCCGTCCATTTCGACATCCTCGCCCACCACCCATACCCGATCGGGCCGCCGCGCCGCCACGCGCCGGTGCCGGACGACGTCGTGGTGCCCGACTGGAACCGCCTCAAGAAGCCGCTCAAGGTCGCGCTGAAGGACGGCACCGTGGCCCCGCGCAAGAGCAAGCCGCTGTGGGCAACCGAGATCTCGTGGGACTCGAACCCCCCGGACCCGCAGGGCATCCCGGCGAAGCTCGAGGCCACCTACATGGACGGCGCCTTCTCCACGATGTGGAGCCAGGGAGTGAGCGCCATCGTCTGGTACCTGATGCGCGACGAGCCGCCCAACCCGACGTTCGCTGACTCGCTCCAGTCGGGCATCTACTTCCGCGGCCAGACGATCGCGCAGGACACGCCCAAGCCGTCGTTCACGGCGTTCAAGTTCCCGTTCACGGCCTACATCCGCAAGGGCAAGGCGCAGCTCTGGGGCCTCGCGCCCGCGCCCGGCCCGCTGACGGTGGAGCGTCAGGCGGCCAACGGCACCTGGGCCACCGTCGCGCACCTCAGTGCCCGCAGCGACCGCCTCTTCCTCGCCAACAAGAAGATCCGCTCGGGCACGATGCTGCGCGCGGTGCAGGGCACGAACATCAGTCTGCCCTGGAAGGTGTTCTCGCCCTAGTTACGCGGTCTCGGCGCCGTCGTCGAAGCGGCGCCTGCGGCGGTCCAGCCAGGCGAGGAACGCCATCACGATGCCGAGCCCGGCGAGCAGGACGAAGAAGCCCGCGCCGAGCGAGCCGCCGAAGGAGTTACCCACGGCGGACGCCGGGTTGGAGGCCGGAGCGGCCTGCGCGGGCGGCCCGGCGTTGACGGGCTGCTGGGTGGTGGGAGTGGTCGTGGTGGCCTGGCTGCTGCCACCCGAGCCCTGGCTCTTGTGCGTGCGATGCGTGCTGCCCTGTTTGGGCTTGGGAGTCGGCTTGGGCGTGACCGTCGTGGGAGCGCTGCGCGTGAGCGCCAGCACGGCCGCGCCCGCGTCGCCCTCGTGCTTCAGGGTGGCGACGGTCTTGGTCGATACAGGGCTGGCATGATGCCCGCCGCCGTTGCCGCCACCGCCGTGGTGCGAGCCGTTGGTGCCGCCCGGCGTGGGTAGCGCCTCGCAGTACTGGTCGATGCCCGAGGTGCCGGGCGGCGCCGCGCAGTCGTCGGCCGCGTTCGCCGACGGCGCGAACAGCGCGAAAGCCAGCAAACCGAGGCAAGCCGTCTTTCGCGTCTGCCTAAATGTGCTCACTTGGACACCGATTCCTTGCATCGCCGCCGACTTCCTCCTCCGTCCAGCGTAGTCGCTTTCGCGGTCACCGCTGCCCTGTTGGTCTATTACGGGCTGCGCGGCGGCTCCTACGACATCGTGCCGCGGCAGGAGGAGGCGCTCGCCATCTGGTGGATCCTCGGCCTCGCGTTCGCGTTCGGCCTGCTGCCGCGTTCGCGGCCGCGCGCAGGGGTATGGGTGCCGTTCATCGCGCTCCTGCTTTTGGCGCTCTGGACAGCGATCAGCCTGAACTGGACCCAGAGCGATGAGCGCACCCTCGCCGAGCTGGCGCGCTTTCTGCACTACGCCGGGCTGCTGCTGCTCATCTGGGCGCTGATCGACCGCACCACCTGGCGCGCCGCGGCCGCCGGCCTCGTCACCGGCGCGGTGGGCATCTGCGCGATCGCGCTCGCCAGCCGGCTCTGGCCGAGCGCCTTTCCGACGGACTACGTCGTCACCAACTTCAAGGTCAACCGCCTGAGCTACCCGTTCAACTACTGGAACGCGGTCGGCGCCTTCGCGGCGATGTCGATCGCGATGGCGCTCGTATGGAGCGCCCACGCGCGCATGCTGCCGATCCGCGTCGCCGCGCTGGCGGCGGTGCCGATGTGCGGCGCCACCGCCTATCTCACCTACTCGCGCGCCGCCGTGATCGGCTCGGCGCTGGCGATCGTGCTGGTCTTCGTCCTGAGCCACAACCGCTGGGTCGCGCTCGTTCATGCCGTGGCGGGCGGCATCGGCACGGGGCTCGCGATCCTCGCGATCCGCTCGCACCACCAGATCGCCGATGCCACCGGCAACGCGGGCGCCCTCGGCCTGCTGCTGGTGATCCTCGCCGGCTGCGCGATCGCCGCCTCGGCGGCCTGCGTCACCTGGCTCCTGCGGGGCGACGAGCGCTGGCGGATGCGGGCGCGGCCCGCCCGGATCGTGGCTGCCGCGGCGGTCGTGCTCGTGGTCGTCCTCGTGCCCACCGCCGGCCACGCCGAGATCTCGAAGGGCTGGCATTCGTTCAAAAAGCAGCCGAACCAGACCAGCACCGACCCGGCGGCGCGGCTTGCCAACCTCAACGGCAACCGCTACTTCATCTGGCGCTCGGCGATCCGGGCGTTCAAGAAGCACCCGATCGAGGGCACCGGCTCGGGCACTTTCGAGTTCTGGTGGTCGAGCACGGGCGGCGGCGAGTTCCTGCGCGATGCCCATTCGCTCTACCTCGAGGAGTTCGCCGAGCAGGGGCTGTTCGGCGGGGTGCTGATCCTCGTGTTCGTGCTCGGACTGGTGGTGGTGGCCCTCAGGGCGCGCCGGCTCCTACCCCCGGCCGACGCCGGGCTCCAGGCTGCCCTGCTCGCGGCCTTCGGCGTCTACCTGTTCCATGCCGGCGTCGACTGGATGTGGGAGTCGACGACTGTCACGGTGCTGGCGCTGTCCGCGATCGCCGTCGCCGCCGCCTCCGTCTCCTTCCCGACGCGGCGCCGCGCCGGGCTGCCCGCGCGGGTCGCGCTCGTCGCCGTGGCCGCGGTGGCCTTCCTGATCCAGCTCCCGGGCCTCTCGTCGACGCTCAGCACGCGCGACAGCCAGAGCGCGTTCGACAAGGGCGACGTGGCCAAGGCCATCTCCGACGCCAACAATGCGATCGCCGAGGAGCCGTGGGCGGCCAGTCCGTACGTGCAGCGCGCGCTCGCCGAGGAATCGGAGGGCCATCTGGCCGCCGCGCGCGACGACCTTCTCAGCGCGGAGCACCGGGAGCCGACCAACTACCAGCACCCGCTGCTGCTCGCGCGCGTCCAGGCCGAGCTCGGAAACACCAAAGCGGCGCTCGCAAATTTCCGGCGAGCAAAGCAACTTCGCCCACGTTCCGAGTTTGTAGGTCCCGAGACCTAGCTACCGGAATCTTCACACTCCCCACCCGACGCTAGCTTACGTTGAGCATGCGAGTGCCTCTATTTGCCACTGACCACGACCGCTACACCCCCGCCCTGCGCGAGCGAGTCTCCGGCGTCATCGACAGCGGCCGCTTCATCCTGGGCCCAGAGGTCGAAGGCTTCGAAAACGAGTTCGCCGACTACCTGGGCGCCGGTCACTGCATCGGCGTCGCCAACGGCACCGACGCGATCACGATCGCGCTGAGGGCGATGGGAGTCGAGCCGGGCGACGAGGTCGTCATGCCCTCGTTCACCTTCTACGCGACCGCCGAGGCGGCGGTGAACGCGGGCGCGACGCCCGTGTTCTGCGACGTCGACCCGGATACGTTCTGCATCACGCCTGAGACCGCGCAGGCGGCCGTCACGCCGCGGACGCGGGCGATCATCGCGGTCCACCTGTTCGGCAACGTGGCGCCGGTGCCGGAGCTGCTCGAGCTCGGGCTGCCCGTGCTGGAGGACGCCGCGCAGGCGGCGGGCGCCACGCTCAACGGCGTCAAGGCGGGCGCGCTCGGCACGGCGGCGACGTTCTCGTTCTTCCCCTCCAAGAACCTCTACTGCCTGGGCGACGGCGGCGCGATCGTCACGAACGACCCCGACGTGGCCGCGCGCGTGCGCCGGCTGCGCTTCCACGGCTCCGAGGACAAGCAGACGTTCGTGGACGTGGGTTACAACTCGCGGCTCGACGCCCTCCAGGCGGGCGCGCTGCGAGTGCTCCTGCCGGAGCTCGACGGCTGGAACGCGGCTCGCCGCAGGGCGGCGCGCCAGTATGAGGAGAAGGGCCTCGGCAACGCCGTCACCCTCCCCACGCCCGTCGACGGCGCCGACCCCGTGTATCACCTGTACATGGTGCGCTCCGAGCGCGCGGACGAGCTCGCGGCATCGCTCGAGGCCGCCGGCATCGAGGCGCGCTCCTACTACCGCGTGCCGGTGCACCTCCAGTCCCCCATGGTCAGGTACGGCGGACCTAGCCTCGACCTGCCGGGAACCGAGCTCGCCGCTCGCGAGAACCTGGCACTTCCGATGGGCTCCGAACTCTCGGAAGAAGCGGTTTCAGAGGTGGTCGACGCGTGCCAGAGCGTCTTTGCATAGGCCTACCACAGCGGATGTACGCGGGACTTGCACGATCCCTGGCGGGGTCAGCTTGCAGAAGTCCGATAGCTGAGTTCTAATGGACGTACACGGATTCGCTCTCGGCCCCTATTCGTGCGACCCAGCCAGATGAAGACGTCAATAACTGGCGGCGACGTGGTCACACACCTCAACGGCGGGACGCCGGCTGAGGTGACTGACGCGTCTACCGCCTACGACCAACCGATTGTTACTCACCTTCCGCTCGCGCCCAGCGAGCGCCCGTCCCAGCGCTGGGGCGCGCGCCGCCGCGCGCAGCGGGCGCTCGGCCAGCCGATCCCGGAGGGCGATTCCGGCGCGATCGCGCGGCGCGACGCCGCCTACAGGCTCGGGCTCTTCACCGCCGACATGCTCGCCACCGCCTTCGCCGTGGTCATCACCGTCGCCGTCATCGGCAATCTGGGCTTCGAGCCCGCCGCTCTCGGCGCGCTCTTGCTCGTGCCGCTGCTGGCCAAGGCGATCGGCCTCTACGACCGCGACGAGCACCTGATCCGCAAGACCACGCTCGACGAGATCCCGCAGATCTTCCAGGCGTCCACTCTGTTCACGCTCTTCCTTTGGATCGGCGACTACCAGTTCTTCGATAACGCGCTCAACCACAAGCAGATCGTGGTTCTCTGGCTGCTGCTGTTCCTGTCGATGGCGATCGCCCGCACGGTCGCGCGCCGGGTGGTGCGCACGATCGCGCGCCCGGAGCGCTGCCTGATCATCGGCGACGTCGAGAGCGCGGAGCCGGTCCGCCGCAAGCTGCGGACCAACCACACCCTCAACGCCGTGCTGATCGGCCGCGTGCCGCTCGAGGACGACCCGCCGCTTCCGGACGTCGTGGGCTCGTTCGACAACCTCGGCATCGTGCTCGCCGAGCACGACATCGACCGCGTCCTGATCGCCCCCGGTGGCCAGGACCCGGAGCTGATCCTCCACGCCATTCGCATGGTCAAGTCGATGGGCGTGAAGGTGAGTGTGCTGCCGCGCCTGTTCGAGGTGGTCGGCTCCGCGGTCGAGTTCGACGATCTCGACGGCATCCCGCTGCTCGGCTTGCGCGGACAGGGTCTCCCCCGCTCCTCGCGCCTGCTCAAGCGCATCTGCGACGTGGCTGCCGCGTCGCTCGCGCTGCTGATCCTGGGGCCGGCGATGCTGATCATCGCGATCGCGATCCGGCTCGACTCGCCCGGCACGGTGTTCTTCCGGCAGAAGCGGGTGGGCCGCCACGGGCAGGCCTTCGAAATCTTCAAGTTCCGCACCATGTTCGAGGGAGCTGACTCGATGAAGAACCAGCTGCTCTCACGCAACGAGGGTGCCGACGGCTTCTTCAAGATCGCCGACGACCCGCGCGTCACGCGCGTCGGCCGGTTGTTGCGCAAGACCTACCTTGACGAGCTCCCGCAGCTCATCAACGTCCTCCGCGGCGAGATGAGCCTCGTGGGGCCGCGCCCGCTCGTCATGGACGAGGACCGCAGGATCAATGGCTGGCAGCGAGGCCGGCTCGACCTCACCCCGGGCATGACGGGGTTCTGGCAGGTGCTCGGCTCGTCCCGAGTCCCCTTGCACGAAATGGTCAAGATTGATTATCTCTACGCTACAAATTGGTCCTTGTGGCTGGATCTCAAGGTCATCTTGCGCACCGTCCCATACGTACTCGCCAGGCGGGGCCTCTAAACCCCGCCCGTCCAGAAGCCGACACTAAGTCCAATGAGCAGCGACCCCGCACGTAATAGGCGCCTGCCGTGAAGCGCGCCGTGATCCTCGCTGGCGGCCAGGGGATGCGCCTGCGTCCCTACACCGCGGTGATTCCCAAGCCGCTGATGCCGGTCGGCGACCGCCCCGTGCTCGACATCGTGGTACGCCAGCTCAAGCACGCAGGGTTCGAGCGGATCACGATCGCCACCGGCTACCTGGCCGAGCTGATCGAGGCGTTCTTCGGCGACGGCTCCAACTACGGCATCCCGATCGACTACTTCCGCGAGACCGACCCGCTCGGCACGGTCGGCTCGCTCGCCCTGATCGAGGGCCTCGACGAGAACTTCCTCGTGATGAATGGAGACACGCTCACCGACACGGACTACTCGGCCCTGCTGGAGCGCCACGGCCGCAGCGGCGCAGCCGCCACGATCGCCACCACCGAGCGCGAGGTCCAGATCTCCCTGGGCGTCCTCCACTTCGACGAGAACAACGGCAGCGACGAGAGCCACCGCCTCACCGGCTACACCGAGAAGCCGCAGATCAAGTACCAGGCCAGCATGGGCGTCTACTGCTTCTCGCCGCGCAGTATCGACCACATCGAGGCGGGCGAGCGGCTCGACTTCCCGGACCTCATCCTGCGCCTGCTCGCCGCCGGCCAAGAGGTGCGCGCCTGGATGTGCAAGGACTACTGGCTCGACATCGGGCGGCATGACGATTACGAGCGTGCGCAGGCGGAGTTCGACCGCATGCGCGACCGCCTGATTCCGCAAGAGTGAGCCTCGTCGGCCGAGACATCGTCTGCGTCGGCACCGCCGACTGGGACGCCGACCTGCCCACGAACCAGCACCACCTGATGTCGCGCCTCGCGCGCGCCAACAACGTGCTGTTCGTGGAGTCGCTCGGGCTACGCCAGCCGCAGGTCTCGTCGCGGGACCTGGGCCGGGTCTACAAGCGCCTGCGGCGCGGGATCGCTCCCCCGCGCGCCGTGGACGGCCTGCACGTGCTCTCGCCGCTCGTCATCCCTCTGCACCGCTACGGCGCCGTGCGGGCCCTCAACGCGCGCCTGCTGCCGTGGCTCGTGCGGCGGGCCGCCCGGCACGTGGGCATGGGCCCCTCGCCGCTGCTGTGGTCATACAACCCGCAGGCCGAGGTGCTGGCGGACGCCCTGCGCCCCTCGACCGTGATCTACCACTGCGTCGACGACATCGCCGCGCAGAAGGGTGTGGACGCCGCCAGTTTCCGTGCCGCGGAGGCGCGCTTCGCCGGGTCGGCGGACATGATCTTCACGACCTCCGAGCCGCTTGCCGTGCGCATGCGCGAGCTCTCCGACCACGTCGCCGCCATGCCCAACGTGGCGGACACGGGCCTCTTCTCGCTCGCGCTCGACCCCGGGCCGGTGGACCCGGAGATGGACAAGCTGCCGGGGCCGCGCATCGTCTTCATCGGCGCCGTGGTTGCCACCAAGCTGGACGTCGACCTGCTCGTGAAGCTGGCGCGCGCCCGGCCGGGCTGGAGCTTCGCGCTCGTGGGCCCGGTGGGCGCCGGCGATCCCAGTACGGACGTGTCCGCGCTCGGCGGCGAGCCCAACGTCCACCTGCTCGGCGCGCGTCCCCACGACGCGCTCCCGCAGATCCTGCGCGGGGCGGACGCGGCGCTGATTCCCTACGCGCTCAACGACCTCACGGCCAGCATCTTCCCGATGAAGGTCTACGAGTACCTCGCCGCCGGGCTGCCGGTGGTGGCCACGCCCCTGCCCTCCCTGCGCGGCGTGGACAGCATCGTCACGGCCGCGGATGCCGAGACGACCGCCGCGCGCCTCGAGGAGCTGATCGAGACCGACGGCCCGGAGCCACGCCGCGAGCGCTCACGGCTCGCGGCCGGTCACTCGTGGGATGTGCGCATCGACGAGATGACCGCCGCGCTCGATTCGGTCGCCTGAGCCAGTCGTTCCTCCCCCATCGTGCGTATCCTCGCTCGATGCGGCCAACGGAGGTAACTGCTTGAAGATCGTCAGTGTCATGACCACCTCGGCGGACGGGGGCGCCGAGTTCGCGGCAATGGAGATGCTCTGGGCGCTCCAGCAGCGGGGACACGACGCCGTGATGGTCACCGACAGGCCCTCCATCGCCCGCGACACCGGCGTGCGCATCCGCGAGGTCGACACCGGCGCGAAGCTGTCCGGCAGCAACTGGGCGCGCGTGGCGCTGCGCTGGCCTCTGTATCGGCGCCGGCTGAAGAAGGCGCTCGAGGCCGAAATGCCCTACGACGTGCTCCTGCTCCACTACAAGAAGGAGCAGCTGATGGTGCGTCAGCTCCCCAAGCGGCTGCGCCGGACGGTCGTGTGGGCCGAGTGGGGTCCCGTACCCGTACAGATGCGGCGCGGACCCGGTGCGCTTCTGTACAGGGACGCGGCGCGCACCGCGGGGCGCATCATGGCCATCTCGCAGGGCACGGTGGACTCGGTCGTGGCGATGGGAGTCAATCCGTCGAAGGTCGTCTATATCCCCAACGTGATGCGCGGGGATGATCTGCGCTTCACGGCCCAGGGGCGCGAACGCATACGGCGCGAGCTCGGCATCCCCGACGACGCGTTCGTGGTGGGCTGCATCTCACGCTTTCACCCGAAGAAGCGCAACGACGTGCTCGTGGAAGCCATGCAGTCCCTTAACGGGAACGCCCACCTGATCCTCGCCGGCGCGGGCGAGACAGAGCAGCAGCTGCGTGCACAGGCCGCTCCCCTCGGCGAGCGCGCGCATATCGTGCCCACGCCGGGCGACGACGTGGCCGACTACACGTCGGCGTTCGAGATCGGCGTCTTCTGTCCCAGCCCGGCCGAGGGACAGCCGCGCGCCGTGATCCTGCCCTGGCTGGCGGGCCGCCCTGCAATCTCGACGGGCGCGATGGGCGTGGCCGACATGATCACCGACGGCATCGGCGAGATCGCCTCCCCGGAGAACGACCCGGCAGCGGTCGCCGCGATACTCAACGCCTACATGAGCGACCCGGAGCGCGTCCAGCGCGAGGGCGCCGCCGCCCTCGAGCGGGCGCTCACGACCTACGACGCGCCTGTCGTGGCCGAGCGCATCGAGGCCATCTTCCGCGACGCCGGCGCCCCCTGAGGGCTACGGGCGCCGCTTGCTCACGTCGCTGAGCAGCTCCAGCAGGATCGCCCCCTGCTTGGCCGCGTCGTAGCTTTCCTCGACGTACGCGCGGGCGCGAGCGCCCAGGTCGCGCCGGCGCTGCTCGTCGTCGAGCAGGCCGAACAGCTCGCGGCGCAGGCCGTCCCTGTCCCCCGGCCTCACCAGAACCCCCGCGTTGCCGCCGTCGAGCAGCTCGCTGATGCCGCCGATGTCGGTGGAGATCACGGGCGTGCCACACGCCATCGCCTCGAGCACGGCCCAGGGCGTCGCGTCGCCGTAGGTGGGCAGGCACATCACGTCGGCCTGCTGATAGAGCTCGACGAGCCGCGGGTCGTTGGTGTCGAGCACGTGGGTGCGGATGCCCGGCTGGTAGGGCACGCCCTCACGGGTAACGACGTCGAGCTCGACGTCCTTGCCGAGCCGGCCCTCGAGCACATTCACCAGGTCCATCCCGCCCTTGCGCTCGAAGCGCGCGCCCACGAACAGCACGCGCAGCGGGCGATCGCCGTCGGCGGGCTCGGCCGGACGGTAGATCTCGAGGTTGATGCCGGGGTGGTGGCGCACCACGCGCGCGGCGGGCGCCGAGCGCTTGATCGACGCCTCGGTCCAGCCGCTCATCGCCAGCACGAGCGCCGCGCCGGAGAACGCCCTGCGCTCGGCGAGCTCGCTCGGCCACAGCATCGCGCGCGAGTGGCGCCGCACGGGCCGCCAGATGCCCATCGCGCGCCAGTCCCAGGTGGTCACGTCCACGACGGGCACGATCGGGATCCGCTTCATGTAGTCGATCAGCCCGAACGTGATCACGTGGCTGCGCACGTGCACGACGTCGGGATCGAAGTCCTCGAGCTCCGCCTTGAGCGCCTTGCGGGCTAGCAGCGCGTGGATCACGTGCCAGCGCAGCGTCTGCAGGTCGAGGTCGCGGCCACGCAGGCCCCTGACGTCGCGCGAGAGCGCCTGTAGCGCCCGCGACTGGCGCGGGAGCCCTATAAAGCGTGACTCGACCTCGGCCGTGCGCTGGAGCGTCGGGGCGATCGCGCCGTCGTAGCTGGCGTGCCCCATGACAGTGCCGAGCGCGCCCTCCGACAGGAACAGGACCTTCAAACGGTCAGCCACAACCGCTCACGGTGTCAGAAGCGGCGGTCAGGCTGCGGCGTTGACGTTGCCGGCAAGCGCCTGCTTTACCGACTCCACCACGATCTCGACGTCCTGGGCGGAGAAGCTGCCGCACATCGGCAGCGCGCAGTGGCGCTCCGCGGCGGCCTCCACACCCGGCAGCGACTGCTCGCCATAGGTGTTGACGTAGTCGGTGAACTGGTGGATCGCCGGGTAGCGCGTGGTCTGCACGCCGAGCTCCTGCAGCCGCTCGCGGAACGCGTCGCGCGCGTCTGTGTCGGCCAGCAGCACCGGGAAGGCGAAGTGCGACGAGGCCTCCACCGCGGCGTCGTCCCAGACGAACTCGAGCCCGTCGAGCCCCGCCAGCCGGCGCCGGTAGGTGCGCGCCAGCTCGCGCCGGACCTCGATGTAGGAGGCGAGCCGCTCGATGCGCGACAGCGCGAGCGCCGCGCGCGGCTCGTCGAGGCGGTAGTTGAAGCCCACATCCACCACGTCGTAGCTCTCCGCGTAGCCGCGGTGACGGTCCCAGGTGACGCTCGTCATCGCGTGCGAGCGCAGCGAGCGCACCTTCGTGGCGAGCTCCTCGTCGGCGGTGGTGATCACGCCGCCCTCGCCCACCGCGAGCTGGTTCTTGCTGAAGAGGCTGAAGCAACCGAGGTCGCCGACCGTGCCCGCCATGCGCCCCGAGTCGTCCACCGTGGCGCCGACGGCCTGCGCGGCGTCCTCGATCAGCACGAGCCCGCGCTCGTCGCAGAACTCGCGCAGCTCGGCGACGCGCGCCGGATAGCCGCAGAAGTGCACGGCGATCACGGCCTTGGTGCGCGGCGTGATGCGGCGCTCGACGTCGTCGAGGTCGATGTTCATGTCGTCCGCCCCTGCGACGTCGCACAGCACCGGCTCGGCGCCCGTGTAGCGGACGGCGTTGGGCGTCGAGACGAAGCCCATGCCCGCGACGATCGCCTCGTCGCCGGGCCCGAGCCCCGCCGCCAGACAGGACACGTGCAGCGCGGCGGTGCAGCTCGATAGCGCCACCGCGAAGGGCGAGCCGACGTACGCGGCAAAGCGCTCCTCGAACTCCTTGGTGCGCGGACCCATCGTGAGCCAGCCCGAGCGCAGGCAGTCGAGCACCGCCTGCACGTCCTCCTCGGGGATCTCGACGTTGGTCAGCGGGACGCGCCAGCTCATGCCAGCGCCTCCCGGATCGCGGTGATCACGCGCTGCTGGTCGTCGTCGGTCATGTGGGCGTAGAGCGGGATCGTGACCTCGGTGCGCGCCGCCAGCTCGGTCTTCGGCAGCGACACGCCCCAATAGCGCTCGCGGTACGCCGTGAACTCGTGCGTGGCCGGATAGAAGACGCTCGTCTGGACGCCGTGCCCCTCGCGCAGGCGCGCGCGGAACTCGCTCTGGAACTCGGGGTCGTCGAGCAGGATCGGCATCACGTAGCCGGACGCCGTCGCGACGTCCTCGTCGCGGAACGGCAGCGTCAGGCCCGGCACCTCGCTGAGGCTGCGCCGGTAGCGCATGATCAGCTCACGCCGGGTGGCGATGTCTTTGTCGAGCCGCTTGAGGCGCGACATCAGCATCGCCGAGCGCGGCTCGTCGAGCTTGTAGTTGAAGCCGAGCTCGGTCACGTCGTAGGTGGTGGTGGCCTGGCTATGACGGGCCCACGTGCCGGACGTCATCCCATACGAGCGCAGCCGGCGGGCCTTCTCGGCAACGTCGTCGTCGTCGGTGACGAGCATGCCGCCCTCGCCGACCGACAGCACCTTGTTCGAGAAGAAGCTGAAGCAGCCGGCGAGCCCGAAGGTGCCGATGCCCTGGCCGTGCAGGGTCGCCCCCGGGCCGTGCGCCGCGTCCTCGATCAGGGCGATGCCGCGCTCGTCGCAGAGCTCGAGCAGCCTGTCCACCGGCGCCGGATAGCCGGCGAAGTGCACCGCGCACACGGCCTTCGTGCGATCGCTGATCTTCCGCTCGACGTCCTCGGGGTCGATGCTGAGGTCGTGGCGCCCGATGATGTCCGCGAACACTGGCTTGGCGCCGCAGTAGATCACCGCCGCCGCCGTGGCCGCGAACGTGAACGCCGGGACGATCACCTCGTCGCCGGGGCCCACGCCCGCGCCCAGGTAGGCGAGGTGCAGTGCCGCCGTGCAGCTCGACAGGGCCACCGCGTGGCGGCCGCCGACGTACTCGGCGAAGGCCTGCTCGAGCGCAGCGGTCCGCGGGCCCATGGTGAGCCAGCCGGACCGCAGCGTCTCCGCTACGGCCTCGAGATCCTCTTCCTCGACCTTTAGGTCGAAGAACGGGATCTCAGGGAACGTTCCGGTAGCTGCTGTCAAAGGGATCCGGGAAGGAGCCGGCGGAGAGGGCGTCAGCCACCTCGCCGATGCCATCGGGGACGGTCATCGTGGTCTCGAAGCCGAGCACGTCACGGACCTTGTCGAAGCTCACCTTGTAGTCGCGCGGGTCCTCGTCGCGGTGGACGTAGTTCACCTTGCCACTGTCGAGCTTCTTCTGGATCTCGTTGACGATGTCGAGCTTGCGGTAGTTCTCGCCCGAGCGGCCGACGTTGAACACCTCGTGGTCGACCTTGTCGGCCGGGGCCTCGAGGGCGGTCCGGATCGCGCGGCCGGCGTCGCGCACGTGCACGTACGGGCGCCAGAACTTCTCGCCGAAGACCTCGAGCTCCTTGTCGGCCCAGAGGTCGCGCGTGAACTCGTTGACCGTCAGGTCGAAGCGCATGCGCGGCGCGACGCCGTAGATCGTCGCGAAGCGCAGGCAGGTCGGCTTGAGGCCGTTCAGATCGGAGCCGAGCATCGCGTTCTCGATGCCCACCTTCTGCTCGGCGTACAGCGACACGGGGCGCAGCTCGCCCTCCTCGGTGATCGGCACCGTCGGGTCCGCCATGCGCCCGTAGTTCGAGCATGTGGAGGCGAACACGAGGCGCTGCACGCCGGCCGCCTTCGCGTCGACGACGAGCGCCTGGCTGCCGCCGACGTTGATCTCGTCCGACACCTTGGGGTCGAGCGCGCAGGCCGGGTCGCCCACGATCGCGGCCAGGTGCACCAGCGCGTCGGCGCCCTCGAGCGCCGTGCGGCGGGCCTCGCCGTCGCGGATATCGCCGCGGATCACCTCGGCGCCCATGTCCTCGAGCGACTTGGCGATGTCGTCCTGGCCGTGCAACAGCACGTCGAAGACGCGGACCTTGCGACCTGCGTTCAAGAGTTCTTGGGTGGCGGCGGCGCCGATATAGCCGGCGCCCCCGGTGATGACTGTTACGCCGCTCATACGGCTACCTCCGAATCAATTTGACGTGCGGCGAGGAGGGCCGCCCCACTGAGTGGCTTGCGATGCATGCTTGATGGGCCTTAGGAGTCGAAAGCGGGCCCAACTGGACGGAAGGGCCCGTGCTCCGATCGTACCGTGGATTTCCTGGATTGGGGGGAAAAATCCTGCCGCGGCCTCTACGGTAGGCGAATGGACGACAAGGAAGCCCAGGACTACTCCCGCGTCAGAGAGCTCATCCGCCGCGGAATCGGCGGCTTCTCGCGCTACGGGGACCTGGACACGCTGTTTGACCCGCGCGACCGCAACGTCCTCGACTACGGCTGGGCGGGCGCGCAGAAGCGCTACCTCTCGCTGATCGAGCGCGGGGCGCGCCAGGTAGCCGGGATCGACCTGTGGTGGACACAGGAGGACCTCGACCAGGTGCACAAGGAGGTGCAGGACGAGGGCGTGGCCGACCGCGTCGACTTCCGCCTGTCCGACGCCTACTCCACCCCGTTCGCCGATGACTCGTTCGACATCGTGGTCGGCGGCAGCATCCTCCACCACCTCGACCTCGAGCGCGCGCTGCCCGAGATCCGCCGGGTGCTGCGCCCCGGCGGGCGCGCCGTGTTCGTCGAGCCGCTGGCGCACAACCCGATCCTGCGCGCCGGACGGGTGCTCACCCGCAAGGTGCGCTCCGAGGACGGGCGCCCTTTCTCGGAGTCCGACTGGGAACGCTGCGCGAACTACTTCCCGGACTTCGAGCACGTCGAGCGCGAGCTCTCGACGATCCCGCTGATGCCGCTCAACCTGATGCTGTCGCCGCGCCGCCAGGAGGGTCTGGCGCGCAAGGTCTGGGCTTTCGACGAGCGCATCATGGAGCGCTACCCACGGCTCCGCAAGCACGCGCGCATCACTTTCTTGGTGCTCAAGTAGTTGAGCGACCTGCTGCTCACCTCATACGTCCCGAACCGCACCACGGGCCGCGGGCTACGCACGTGTGGCGTGATCGCGGCACTGGCGCGCAGGGGTCCCGTCGAGGTCGCCTGGGTGCCGTTCGGCGGCGGCGAGCCGGCCCACGACCTCATCGAGGACGGGCGCATCTCGCTGCGCCGCATCGACTCCTCGCGCGGCCCGCGCCGACTGCTCGCCGCGCTGCTGGCGACCTCGCGCGGCGCGCCCTGGGATCACTCCAAGGCCGTCTCGCCTGAGGTGATCGCCACGATCCGCGGCGCGGCCGCGGATGTCCGCCTGATCCTCGACGGTCCGTCGATGGCCGCTGCGGCGCTGCCGCTCGCGAGGCGCCGCGAGGCCGTCTTCCTCTCCCACAACGTCGACTCCGCCTTCCGGGATATGCCACGGCTGCGCAGCTTCGAGCGGCGCGTCTTTCGCGGCGTGCGCGAGTCGTGGATGTGCACGCGCGCGGACATGAGCGCGGCGCGCGAGCTGGCGGGAGACGACATCGGGCTGCGCCTGGTGCCAAACGTGGTGGACGTGGCGGCGCTGCCACACGCCGCGGAGCGCCCCGGCAAGCAGGTGGCGCTCTTCGTCGGCGACTTCACCTACCGCCCCAACCAGGAGGGGCTCGCCTACCTCGTGGACGAGGTGATGCCGCTCGTCTGGCGCGAGCTGCCCGAGGCGATCCTGAACGTCGTCGGCCGCGGCGTCGAGACGCCGCCCGCCGACCCGCGTGTACACGTGCTCGGCTTCGTGGACGACCTGGACGCGGAGTACGCGCGGGCCGACGCCGTGGCGGTGCCGCTGCTCAGCGGCGGCGGCTCGCCGCTCAAGTTCATCGAGGCGCTCGCGCGCGGCCTCCCGGTGGTGGCCACGAGCCATGCCGCCGCGCTGATCGAGGACGGCAGAGCCGGCGAGCACTTCCTCGCCGCCCCGGACGCCCAGGGGTTCGCCGCCGCGCTCGTGACGGTGCTGTCCGGGAAGGCGGGCGAGCTCGGGCTGCGCGGGCGAGAGCTCGCGCAGCGCAGCCTGTCAGTCGATTCGCTCGCCGCCCAGCTCGGCGACCCCGCGCCCGTCTAGGCGCGTGCCGCCAGCGCCCGCCGCAGCCGATGCGCGGTGAGCCAGCCGTCGTCGCGCAGCCGCCGCTGCCAGCCCGCCCCCGAGACGTTGAAGCGCTTCATCGCGCGCCTCGTGTCCTCGAAATCGCGCATGACGCCGAGGCTGCGCCCGCCGAGCAGCGCATTCGCGGTGCGGCGGAAGCCGAGCCCCTTCTCGCTGGGGAGGTGCCAGATGCCGAGCGAGCCCGGATCCGGATGCTGGTGAGCGTGGTGACGCGGACCCGTGAGCACGCGCCAGCCGAGCGTGGACAGGTCCTTGAACGGCACCCGTCCGAGCCCGCCGGCGAGCGTGAGGAGGTGCTCCTCCGCGGGGATCTCCTTCGCCCCGCGCTCGCCGACCTCGTCGTCGAGGGCGTCGCACTCGCGCACCAGCCGCCGCAGCGCGCCGGCCGTGCCGGAGATCAGCTCGCCGCCGACCCACGGGATCGGCGTCGGGCATGTGCCCAGCTCCTGGCCGAACTCGCCGAGACGCCGGGGCGTGGTGCCCTCGATGTCCCAGTCGGGGCCGTAGGGAATGATCAGGCAGCCGACCTCGTCGTCCGTCGGGGCGTTCTCGAACATCGCCCGGGGGTCGACCCAGACGCAATCGATGTCGGTGAACCAGTACATGTGGTCCGGCTCGCCGCCATCCACCGCGGTGACGATGGCGTCGAGCAGGTAGCGCGACGACGCATAGCTCTCCACGGGGAGGCGGTTGCGATGCTCGTAGTCGGCGTACAGCATGCGCACGCCGAGGTCCTCCATCGCCTGGATCAGGCGGACGCCCCGCGGCTCGACGGCCGCGGAGTCGTACAGATCGTTGAGGTTGGTGACGAGCGCGACGTCGCACTCGACATCTCGCAGCCGCAACGACGCCGCCTGGACGAGCGCGCACTCCAGATAGCGCATCGCCGTATTGGCGGCCGAGCCGGAAGCGCGGCTGCTCGGGTAGTTGAAACGTTCGCCCGGCTGGTGAACGTAGAGATACAGAACGACTGTGTGAGTGCCGATTCCAGCTGCCGTCTTCGTTGACAGCAGGTATTCGAAATCGGGCGCGGCATCCGTGCGCGACACGATCATCTCCGGGGTCGAAGGGGGCCAGTAGTCTTGCTGCTTCGGTCCGGTGTCGTCACCGGGCCTTACCTATGCAACCAGCCGTGGACACATCCACGAAAACAGGACCGCCATCCCTAGCTCTTGTCCATGACTACCTGCTCGTACTGCGGGGAGCGGAACGGACGTTCGCCGCCATGACGGACTGTTGGCCAGCGAACCCAGTCTACACGCTGTTGTTCGATTCTGGGGGGACTTTTGGGCGCTTCGATGAGCGCGACATTCACACCTCCTACCTGCAGCGTCTAGGCGTCCGCCAGCGCGGCTTCCGCGCCCTCTTGCCGCTCTTCCCCCGCGCCGTCGAGCACCTGCCCGTACAGGACTACGAGGTCGTGATCTCGAGCAGCAGCGCCTTCGCCCACGGCATACGCCCGGGTCCCGGGGCCGTCCACGTCTGCTACTGCCACTCGCCCTTCCGCTACGTGTGGCACGAGCGCGAGCAGGCGCTCAGGGAGATGCCCGCCGTCGCGCGCCCGCTGCTCGACCTCCTGCTCCGCCGCATCCGCCGCTGGGACCTCGAGGCCAGCCGGCGCGTGACCCACTACATCGCGAACGCGAAGATCACGCGCGAGCGCATCGCCCGCAACTGGGGCCGCGACGCGACGATCATCCACCCGCCCGTCGATGTCGACCGCTTCTCGATCGGGACGCCGGAGGACTACCTGCTGGTGGTGACCGAGCACGTGCGGCACAAGATGGTCGACGTGGCGCTCGCAGCAGCGCGCCGGGCCGGGCGGCCGGTGAAGGTCGTGGGCAGCGGACCCGACAGCGACCGCCTGCGCGCGCTCTACGGCGACTACGCCGAGTTTGTCGGCCGCGTGAGCGACGCGGAGCTCACGCAGCTCTACACCCGTGCGCTCGCGCTGGTGGTGCCCAACGTCGAGGACTTCGGCATCGCGGCCGTCGAGGCCCAGGCGGCGGGACGGCCGGTGGTGGCGATGAACGAGGGCGGCACCACCGAGACCGTGATCGACGGCGAAACCGGCGTACTCGTCCCGCCGGGCGACCCCGATGCGCTCGCGGAGGCCCTCGCCGAGACCGATTTCGGGCGTTTCGACCCCCAACGAATCCGGAATCACGCTCAGCAGTTCTCCATAGCGGCGTTTCAACGGCGTTTCACCGCGGAGCTAGAGCGGCTGACGAGCGTAAGCGCGCCAACATCGGGTTACATAACC
This sequence comes from Thermoleophilaceae bacterium, assembly GCA_036494715.1. GTDB lineage: Bacteria > Actinomycetota > Thermoleophilia > Solirubrobacterales > Thermoleophilaceae > JAICJR01. Next base: position 21,763 of record DASXNY010000179.1, on the reverse strand, counting down.
CAACCGGGTCCTCAGAAATAGACCAGAAGGGTCGGATATCCGTCCAGCCGCGTTCGACGGAGCATCCGATGTGGGAATTAACCGTCCGATCCATCCGTTGCCCGGTCATCTGAGCCGGGCAACAACAACCCTCCCGGGCGGTACTCAAGTCTCGTGGCCCCGCGACCCTTCGGCGGGACCACATCTCGAGGCAGGGGAGCCTCGAGCGCCGCTTGGACGCAAGGAGATACCCCATGCCCTCAGTCAGAACCGTCCGTCGCGGCCTCCTCTGGGTGGTATTCGCGGCGGCAGCAGCAACCGTCCTTACATTGCTGCTCGTCACGGCCACGGCTGGTGCTCACGCAAAGCACCGTGCCAAGGCCACACCACGAACCATCCGGCACGCCAACCGGGTGCGGATCCGTGCCGATCACAGACTCGTGAAGGCCGCCCGCCGCCTGAAACGCTGCCGTCATAGGCACCCTGGCCATTGCGCCCGACAGCGTCACGCCCTTCAGCACGCCGGCGTGAGGCTGTCACGTGCCGAGCGGCGCCTGCGCAAGCTCGCCAGCCAGCACGGAACGTTTGACCGCAAGTCGAGTGTCCGGCGTGCGCCTCATCTCACTGTCTCCGGCCACAAGGTGTCGTGGAACCGCGTGCGCGGCGTGAGCACGTACGTGTTCGTGCGCAAGGTCCCGAATCAGCCGGCGCAGTACTCGGTGACGAGGCATACCTACGCCACCCCGCCTGTCGTCCCCAACGCGACGGTGCGCTACAGCGTCCGTACCAACGTCAACCGCTCGTCGTGGGCGCCCGAGGTGTCCATCACCTACGGTCCGGTGACGGCCAAGCCGCCGCCCTCGACCACGATTCCGGTCCCGGATCCCGAGCCCAAGCCCACTCCGCGCGCCCCGGCCGTGAATCGGACGGAGGCTCCCGTAATGTCGGCCTCCGGCACGAAGCTCAGCTGGAACAAGGTGGCCGACGTGACCACCTACGTGCTGAGCGCTACGGCTCCGGGCCAGACCACTCAGTACACCGAGGTAAGCGGTACGAGCGTCACTCCGGCCGCCGTGCCGGGCCAGACGGTCCAGTACAGCGTCCGCACGGCCGAGGACGGGAGCGCATGGTCGCTGCCGGTGCCGATTCCGTGGCCTGCTCCGCAGCCCACGCCGGCACCTCCTCCGCCAAACTCCGGGCCGCTGCCCTTCCAAGTCGGCATCGTCGGCGGCTCCGCGCCCGCGTACGAGCTCTCGTACGTGAGCTCGGAGGGCGCGAAGACCGTGCGTCTCGAGTTCCAGATCGGGACCTCGGCTTCGTCGATGGAGTCCGTGATGGGCTCGTACGCCGCCAAGGGCATCCGCGTCCTGCCGCTGGCCGGGTTCTCCGGCCGGGTGCCGACCACCGCCGAGGCTCAGAATCTCGGTACGTGGGCCAAGGAGTTCGGCCCCGGTGGCACGTACTGGGCGGGCAAGAGCGAGCCGCCAAACACCGCTGTCACCGACATCGAGTTCGGCAACGAGACGAGCTACAGCTACCAGTTCAGCGACAACTCGTCGAGTGCTCAGACCTCGCGGGCTACGCAGTACGCCCAGCAGTTCAAGACAGCCGTGGACTCGATCCGCGCGGCCAACGCCAACGTCGGCCTGCTCGCTCAGGGCGACTTCGGGAACGACGGGGCCGCCTGGATGGACAACATGTTCAAGGCGGTGCCGAACTTCGGCTCCTACGTGGCGGGTTGGACGATCCACCCGTACGGACCGGGTTGGCAGAGCCGCATGGACGCGTTGGTGTCCGAGTCGGCGAAGAACGGCGCTCCGAACATCCCGATGTGGATCACGGAGTGGGGTCTCGCGACCGACAATGGCCGTTGCCTCAACGACAACTACGGCTTCAACAAGTGCATGACCTACAGCGACGCCGCCAGCACGCTCACCTCGACGGTGAACTCGATGGCATCGCGGTACGGGAGCAAACTGGCAAGGTTCTACATCTTCCAGGCTCACGACCGCCAGGCGTCGGGCAGTTCCTCCGACCGTGAGGACTACTTCGGAGGACTGCAGTCGAACGGAGGCACGAAGGGTGACTACACGACGGCGGTGAAGTCGCTCTTGGCCAAGTAGTTCGCTGTTCGCAGTATGCAGTCAAGGCGGTCCCCGCGAAGTTGCGGGGGCCGCCTTTTTATTCGCCCGGTAGGGGTTCCGGCTCGGAGGCCGGCAGGCGGGCCAGCAGGCCGAGGACGCCGAGCTGCACGCCGAAGACGATCGTGAAGCGTTCGTCTACGCCGGTGAAGCTCGCCGTGGTGTCGCAGACGACTAGCGCCACGATGCCGCAGAGCGAGGCGAGGCCGAAGGCCCGGAACAGGCCCTCACGATTGCGGCGCCAGACCTCGAAGGCGAGCACCATGCTGCCGATGATGATGCTGACGTAGGCGAGCAGCCCGAGGATGCCGAGCTTGAGCCAGAACCAGAGCAGCGCGAAGTGCACATACTGGCGGCCGTCCGCGTGCTCCACGGGCAGCGGCCGCGTGGTGGCCGCCCAGGGGATCGTCATTCCCAACCCCTCGATCGGATATTGCTTGATCTCGCCGAGCACGTTCGCGCGCTCGTCGAGGCGGTAGCGGTCCTCGAGGTTGGCCTGCAGGCTGGTCGGGTCGAGCGATGTGAAGCGGCGGGTGACCGGGCTCTGCGCCTGGAAGTGGACGGAGCTGAGCAGCCAGATGGCGAGCGCCACCGCGAGCGAGGCCGGCAGCAGCAACCGGCGGCCGATCGGCGCCAGGCCGAGCAGCAGGACGAGCAGGAGCGCCAGCACGATGCCGATCCAGAACGAGCGCCGGTACGAGAGCAAGAGGCACGCGAACAGCAGGGGGAAGCTCAGCAGCATCCAGCGCGGCGGCTTGATGCGCATCACCACGCCGGCGAACACCGTCAGGATCGCCACGGAGATCAGCCAGTTGGGCGCCGGCTCGTAGTAGGTGAGCCGCGTCTGCCCCTCCACCGTCTCCCCCAGGCCCGCCGCGATCTCGATGATGCCGAGCACCGCCTTGAAGCCCGCCAGGAGCAGCATGGCCCGCAGCAGGCGGTCGATCGAGCGGCGGTCGAGGTCCAGGCTGGTGACCGCGATCGGGAGCAGCAGGAGGAACGCGAGCGCGTTCTCCGAGAGGACCACCGTGCGGATGCCGGCGCCGTTCTGGTGGCCGACGACGACCCCCGCCAGCATCCCGAGGGCGAGGAACGTGAGCGGCAGCACGAGCGGCCGCGGTACCCGCACCGGCCGCCGGTTCCTGACCAGGTCGATCGCGACCGAGACCAGCGCGATGATCACGACGAAGTCCATCGCCGTGAGGTTCTTGTACGCGTGGTTGTAGATGTGCGACGCGAAGCGGAAGAGGCCGAAGTCGCCGCCCTCGGCCAGCAGCGTGAGCAGGACGGTGGTGTAGATGGCGACCACCGGCCGCATCAGCATCACGATCGCCAGCGCTGCCAGGACCGGGAAGAACAGCCCCTTTGCGCCGAACTTCTGGAACGCCGCCAGCGTCAGCAGGACGGTGACGACCGACGCGGTGGCCGCGAAGCGGGCATCGCCCCCGCTCCAGTCCCCCAGAAGTCTGCGCCGCGCGACCATCGCGCCCGCGCCTAGATGGAGAGTCGGCGGCCTGCGGCGCGGCTGCCGGCGCGGAAGTCGCCGTTCAGCGGCTCGCTGGTTGTGCCCTGGTACGGCTCGTAGCTGTAGCCCGCGCCCGCGCGCACGCCGGTGACCACGAGGCCGACCGGCTCGATGATGTGGCGCGCCAGGATCGCCCGTGCGCGGCGCACCTCGTCACGGGTGGTCTTGTTGAGGCGGGCGACGATCAGCGGAGCGTGGATCGAGCCGGACGCGAGCAGTGCGTGCGTGTCGGCCACCGGGTTGAGCGGTGGCGCGTCCACGATCAGGAGGCCGTCCTTCGAGGACAGGTCCGACAGCATCTCGCCGACGGCCGCGGAGCCGAGCAGCTCGGACGGATTCGGCGGCAGCGGGCCCGCCGGGAGCACCGAGAAGTTGGGCAGGTCGGCCATCGGCTCGACCAGGAACTCGGACGCCGGGACTCCGCTCGCGAGCGCCATCGTGAGGCCGTTCCGGAAGTCGAGCTTGAAGTGCTTGGCGAAGGTTGGGCGGCGCAGGTCGAGCTCGACCAGCACCACGCGGCGGCCGTCGAGCGCCGCGGCGTGCGCGAGGTCGACCGCCACCGTCGTCTTGCCCTCACCCTCGGTGGCGCTCGTGACGAGCAACCGCTCGAGCTCGCGAGTGACCGAGGCGAGGTCGAGCGCGCTTCGCAGGATGCGGTATGGCTCGAGCTCTTCGGCGCGCTCGTCGGCGCGGACCGAGCGGAACGCAGTGGACGGGATCGTGGCGATCGCGGGCAGGCGGTACTCGCGCTCGAACTCCTCCACCGACTTGACGCGGCGGTCGAGCGACTCGAGCAGGAACACCAGCGAGAACGCCACCGCGAGGCCGACCAGAAGGCCGAGGGCGACCGTGGAAGTGAGCCCGGAGCCGGACGGGGTGCCGGGAGGCGAGGCGAGTCCGATGATGTTGGCGCCACCGCCCGCGACCGCGCGCAGCTCGCTCAGGCGCTGGAGCGACTGCTGGAGCGCGGTGCGATCGGCCGAACCGGCCGGCAGCGCCTTGATCTGCGACTGCAGCTGCTGCTCGGACGCATCGATGTTCTCGACCTGCGACTGCGTCTTGAAGGCGATGTACTGGTTGGCGAAGGCGTTGGCTAGGCGCGCCGAGAAGGCGGGATCGCCCGTGTTGGCGGTGATGTTGAGGATGTCGGCGTTGTCCGCCGCCTCGACCTTCACGTCGCCCAGCAGCTGGCTCGGCGCGGATACCGTGTGGAGCTGCTTGCGCACGGCGGCGGCCACCTGCTGCGAGCGGGCGATCAGCACCTCGGTGCCGGCGTCGCGCGTCGGGTCGCCGCTGCCGCTCGTGTCGACCTGGAGAGCGGCGCCGGAGAGCGTGGCGTTGCGGAAGGCAACGCTGGCACTCGCGCTGTAGCTCTTCGGAGCGCGCTGGTGGTGCACGACGGACACCGCCACGCAGGCGATGACCAGGCAGACCAAGATCAGCCAGCGGCGGCGGGCGATGGCCAGGAGGTTCGAGAGCCCGGCAGAGGTGTGCTCGTGTCCGCGGTCGAAAGCGGCGGGAGTTGTCACTTGCTCACCTCGGGCGTCCGGATGCGCGCTCGTTCTGGAGAATTAGGCCCTAGCATCGAGTTCTTATCGTTCGGCGTGATAGATAGCTTTAGCCCGCAAGTAGTGCGCGCCGCGGAGTCCTGAGCTGATGGTAGCCGCACCAACAGCAGGGTTTGCAGGGCTTCCGTCAACGCCTCCCGCGTGACTACCATCCAGCTAACCATGACTTCGCCGTTCTGCCAAGCGCCGCCGTGCTGAAAAGTTCCGCGCGCTCAATCCTCCGCCGAGTCGGAAAAGAGGAGGAGGCGAAGAAAGTAGTGCACCAGCTCCGGGAAGCCCGCTCGGTCTTCAACCCGGAGACGCGGCGCAACCTGCGTGACGAGCACGCGCTCAACGTCGTGCTCGCCGGCGCGCTCGGCGAGTCGTCGAACGCGATCGACATCGGCGCGAACCAGGGCGCCGTGCTCGACGCGATCGTGCGCGTTGCTCCGAACGGCCGCCACATGGCCTTCGAGCCCATCCCGACGCTCCATGACGAGCTCGTCGCCAAGTTCCCGCAGGTGGACATCCGGCGCGTCGCGCTGTCCGACTCGAGCGGCACCGCCGAGTTCGTCCACGTGATCAACGACGAGGCCTTCAGCGGGCTCAAGCAGCGTGAGGACCTGCCGTCCAGCGCGGTCGAGCGGATCTCCGTACAGACCGAGCGTCTGGACGACCTACTGGACAACGGCTACGCGCCCACCCTGATCAAGATCGACGTCGAGGGCGCCGAGCTGAGCGTCATGAAGGGGGCCGTCGAGACCCTGCAGCGCCACCGGCCGCACGTCGTCTTCGAGCATGGCCAGGGCGGCGCCGACATATACGGCGCCACGCCCGGCGAGCTGTTCGACCTGCTCGCCTCAGCGCGGCTGCGCATCTTCGACCTCGACGGCGAGGGTCCCTACTCCCGTGGCCGCTTCGAGGACACCTTCACCCAGCCGATCTGGAACTTCCTGGCCTCGCCCTCCTAGGCGCCGAGCAGACGCCTGTAGACCGCCTCGTAGCGCTGCGCCATCGCCGTGTCGGTGAAGCGCTCGCCGGCCACGCGCTTCGCGCTCTCGCCCATGCTGCGTCGTAGCTCGGCGTCGGCCACCAGCGCGCTGAGGCGCTCCGCGAGCTTGGCCACGTCGTCCGGCGGCACCACATAACCCGTCTGTCCGTCGGCGATCGCCTCGGCCACGCTGCCGACAGCGGTCGACACGACGGGCAGGCCGGCGTGCATCGCCTCGAGGATGCCGAGCGGCATCCCCTCCCAGCGCGACGGCAGCGCGAAGACGTCGAAGCCGCCGAGGTAGCGACGCGCGTCGTCCACCCAGCCGGTGATCTGCAGGCGCTCCGCAACGCCGAGGTCGCGGGCGAGCGCCTCGAGCGCGTTCCGCTCCGGGCCGTCGCCCACGAGCAGCGCCCGCGCGCCCGGCAGCTCGGGCAGCGCCCGCACGAGTAGGTCGTAGCCCTTCTGCGTCGTCAGGCGCCCGAGCGAGCCGATCGTGACCGCGTCGGCCTTGGGAATCGGCGGGTCCGGCTCGCCGCCCGCCGGCGGCAGCGGGACGCCGTTGGGGATGCCGGCCACCGAGCCGCCCGGCAGTCCCACCAGCTCCTCCACGAGCCGGGCGACGCGCTCCCCCACGGCCACGTGCGCGTGCAGCCGCCTGGCGAGCAGGCGCCGGCCCAGCCGGCGCGGCCGCGGAATGTCGCCGGGCGCGGGCAGGTGGTCCACGGCCAGCACGCGGACGCCCGGGGTGAACAGCCCCGCCAGCTCGCCGTAGCCGCACGCCCACGGCCAGGCCTGGTTGGCGTGCAGGATGGCGGGCCGCAGGCGGCGCACCGCCCGCGTGTGCTCCAGCAGCGCCGCCTGGTCCGCGGCGCCGCGCGGCGCCGCGACCGTGTGGACGCTCGCGCCCGCCCGGTAGGCGGCAATCGCGTCGCCCACCTCGGGCGAAGTAGCCAGCACCGCGACCTCGTACTCGCCCGGCAGCGCGGCTAGCAGGTAGCCGAGGGCGATCTCGGCGCCGCCGAAGGCGCCCGAGTCCGTGTAGGCGAGCAGCTTGGCCGGCCGCCCGCCGCTCACCTGAGCATGCGCTCGTAGAAGTCGACCACCGGTCCGGCACTGACCCGCGGGGTGTGGTGCTGGATGAAGTTCTGGTACGCACGCTCGCCGGCGCTGCGCCGCGCCTGCTCGTCTGCAATCAGCGTCGCCGTCACGTCCGCGAGGCGATCGTCATCGGTCTCGACGGCGAGGCCGTCGTGGGAGGCGATCCCCTCCGCGCCATCGGGGGTCGTGACGATCGGGATCCCGAGCGCCATCGCCTCGAGCACCTTCACCTTCGGGCCGCTGCCGGCGTCGAGCGGGTACAGCAGGAGCCCGAGACCGCGCAGGAAGTCAGCGGCCGAGGGCACGCTGCCGAGCCACTCGACGCCGGGCTGGTCGGGCAGGTGCGGGAAGTTCGACTTCTCGACCCCGCGGCCCGCGAGCCGCAGGCGTGCGTCGGGCTGGCGCTCGAGTACCCGCGGCCAGACGCGGGTGACGAGCCGCTCGAGCGCGTTGGCCGTGGGTGGCCAGGCCGCCATGCCGATCACGCCCGCCGCGGGCGAGTCGAGGGGCGCGCGCGGCTCGTAGTACTCAGGCTCGAGGGCGAGCGGCGCCACCGCCACCTCGGCCTTGCGCGAGGCGGCGGCGATGTCGGCGCGGACCTCCTCGGAGTTCGCGAGCATCCAGTGCGCGTGCCGCCGCGCGCGCAGCTCGCCGCGCAGCAGCTCGATCGAGCGTCTCCCCTCGCTGTGCCAGGGAGCCTCGATCTTTCGGTCGCGTCTCGTGAGACAGTGGAACTGCACGAGCGCCGGAATGTCCACCGAGTCGAGGGCGGCGGCGGGGTGCAACTCGACGAAGTGAACGATGTCGGCGGATTGCGCGCGCTCCTTCAGGCGGCGGGCATACGGGCCGACGCCGAGGTATGCGGCCGGATGCACAACCGAGTCCCACAGCCCCCGCAGGCGCGGCGGGTTGTAGTCGAATGCGACCTTTTCGATCGGTAGGCCGTCGGGCGGGGCCTCGCTCAGATGCGGCGCGGACGGCGCTATCGCGACGCAGTCGACCCCGCGCTCCAGAAGCCCTCGCTGGAGCGCGATCGCTGCCCGGCCCGCGGCTCGTCCCTCTGCGAGCGGGACGGATTGGAGTGCCAAGACGACACGCAAGGCTGCGAGAGTATCCCGAATGCTGAGGAAGGTGACTGCCGTCCTTCGCCGCCAGCTGCAGGGTGGCGCGGCGGGCGATGCGAAGGTGGCGGGCGGTCATGAGATCGCCTCGAACGTCGCCATCCAGCTGGTCGCCCGCACGATCACGATGGCCATCAGCATCGTCACCGTCTCGCTGACGGCGCGCACGCTGCACCCGACCGGCTACGGCGTCTGGACCGGCATCACGTCCTTCATCGGCCTGTTCGAGGTGTTCACGGACCTCGGCTTCACCACGGCCGCGATGCAGCGGATGGCCGCCGAGCCCGAGCGCGAGTCCGAGTGGCTCGGGGCGCTGGCCGGAGCGCGCACCGCGCTCTCGTTCGCGGTGATCCCCATATGTGCGATCGCCGTTCCGATCTTCCTGAGTGCGAACCACCACGCCCACGCCGTGGCGTTCATCCTCATGATCACCATCCTCACCACCGGCGCGGCGACGCTGATGTCCGTCTTCCAGTCGCGCCTGCGGGCGGGCATCGTGCTCGCGCTCACGGTGGCTCAGAGCTTGATCTGGCTCGGCGCCGTGGTGGTGCTCGCGGTCGGCAACGCGGACGTCGTCCAGTTCACGATCGTGTACACCGTCCTCGTCTGCCTGATCTCGGCGTGGCAGGTCCAGATCACCCGCCGCCACGCGCACATCGACTGGCGCGCCGGCCGCAAGCTGTGGCGCCCGCTCGCGCGGGTGGCGGTGCCGCTCGGCGTGTCGGGCCTGATGGTGTCGGTCTACTGGCAGATCGACTCCGTGCTGCTGCTGCAGATCGCGGGCGCCAAGGAGGCGGGCTTCTATGGCGCCGCCTACGGCTTCCTCGGCCCGCTCACGTTCCTGCCGGCCGCGGTGATGGGCTCGTTCTTCCCGGTGCTCGCAGCCGTCTATGGGCGCGACCCCGACCGGGCTCGCCGGCTCGTGCAGATCGCGGCCGAGGCGATGGCGATCATCTCCGTGCCCGTTCTTGCCGGGGCGATCGCGCTCTCAGTCCCGATCGTGCACTTCCTCTACGGGCCGGGCTTCCATCGCTCCGCCGGCCTCTTGCCGATTCTGATGATCGCGTTCGTGTCGATCTGCTTCGGCTCGCTATCCGGCTTCCTTGCGCCCGTGCTCGACCTGCAGAAGCGACTGGCGGTCTACTCGGCGCTCGGCGCGGTGCTCAACATCGGGCTCAACGCCGCGCTGATCCCGTCCTACGGCGCGTTTGGATCCGCCTGGGCGACCGTCGCGACGGAGATCCTCACGATGACGCTGATGCTTGCCACCAGTCTGCACGCGCTCCGCCTGCGGATCCGGCTCGGCCGGATCCTGCGCACCTTCGCGGTCGCCGCCGCCATGACCGGAGTGATGGAGCTGCTGAAGCCGTTTGGCTTCATCCTGGCCGGCATCGTGGGGCTGCTGTTCTACGCCGGCGCACTGTTCGCCGTGCGCGTGATCGACGTCGACGAGGTGCGCGCGCTGCGCGCGAGCCGGCGCCAGGGACCAGTGGCCGGGCCGCCGCCCATGGCGCCCGAGGAGGCGTTGCACCGATGAGGGTGCTGCTGGTGGAGGAGGGCGGCGTCGGCGGCGTCGCCGACTACACCGCCGAGCTGTCGGCGGCGATCGCGCGCGCCGGCTGGGACGTGCACGTGGCCACCTCCACGGACTACGACTACCCCGAGGCCCCGGGCGTGACGATGCATCCGTGGTTCCCCTACGTCCGCGGCCGTAACCCACTCGGCAGGGCGATCCGCCGCTTCAAGCTGTCGAAGCCCGTCAACGGCTTCACCCACTTCGCCGCCAACGCGCCGGTGCTGCGCCTAGGCCGCCACTGCGACATCGTGCACGTGCAGGGCGGCGAGTGGCCGCCGCTCGGCGCCGTCCAGGCGGGGCTGCTCAGGGCGGCGCGGCAGCCCTTCGTGTGGACACCGCACAACCTCTTTGACCGCTTCGGCGCCGGCTATCCGCGCTCGCGCGACATCACCCGCCGCTGGGCGGCGCGAATGATCGTCCACGCCGAGTACGACCGCCGCCACCTGCCGCCCGCGAGCGCCGCCAACGCCGTGGTGATCCCGCACGGCGAGTACGGCGGCCTCACGCGCCGCGCGCCCACCCAGGACGACCCGGCCGAGTCGCGCGCCGCGCTCGGGCTGCCGGAGGACGCCATCGTCGTGCTGCTGTTCGGGCACCTGCGGCCCGACAAGGGCGTGCGCGACATCGCGCTCGCCGCGCGCGAGGTGCCTGAGGTCCACCTGCTGCTCGCCGGGCTCGACCAGGGCGGGCTCGACGACGCGGCCGACGTGCTCGAGTCGCCCGAGCTCCGTGAACGCGTGACCGTACGCGAGGGCTTCGTTCCCTTCGAGGAGATGGGCCGGGTGTTCGCCGCCTCCGACGTGGCGGCGGTGCCCTATCACGTGGCGAGCGCCAGCGGCGTGCTGCTGCTGTCGTACGCATACAAGCTCCCCGTCGTCGCCTACCCGGTGGGCGGCCTGCCGGAGTACGTGAGCAACGGCGAGACAGGCTGGCTGTGCCCGGCACAAGACCCAGCGGCGCTCGCCGACTCCCTGCGCGACGTGGTGGCCCGCGGGCGCGACGAGTGCCGGGCGCGGGGCGAGGCCGCCCTGCGCTACTCGCACACCCACTTCAGCTGGGACGAGATCGCGCGCCGCACCACCGAGCTGTACGTGAACGTGCTGAACCGCACCTAAAGCGTTCGTTAAAAACGAGCGACAACAGCGGGGGACCGGGGTTACAGTGGAACTGATGCCCCGTCCGACCCCGAAGCGCCGCGAGCGCGGCCGACTAGCGCTTGCGCTGCTGCTGGCACTGACCGCAATCGGCGCCGCCGTCGCGATCGTGCTCGCCGAGGGGGTCGGGAAGAAGACCCCCACCAGCCAGGCGTTCGTCCCGGGCTACGGTGCCTGTCCGGCGGGCGGCAGGCCGCCCACGCCCGGGTCGGCCGCCGCGCGCAAATCGCTGTTCATCGGCATCAACTCACTCTTCAACCGCCAGTGCGACCTGCGCACGATGACGCGGGCGGGCATCCACTACCAGCGCTTCGACTTCGACTGGGGCGAGATCGAGCCGCGCCCCGGCGTGTTCGAGTGGGCGCGCTACGACCAGTGGGTGGGCAGCTCGGCCAGCGCCGGCGTACAGGTGCTGCCCGTGCTGCTCGAGAGCCCCTCGTGGGCGGCGCCGGCGGGCATGGCCCTCCCCACGAACCCCGCTCCGTACGCCGACTTCGTTGCACACGTGGTTCGCCGCTATGGCCCGGGCGGGGATTTCTGGCGCCAGCACCCGCGCCTCAAGAAGGAGCCGATCCGCTGGTACGAGATCTGGAACGAGCCGTACTTCTACCAATTCTCGAACAACAATCCGAACCCCGCCCAGTACGCCCGAATGGTCAAGGCGACGGCGATCGCCGGGCGCAAGGCAAACCCCCAGGCGAGGTTCCTGCTCGAGGCCGACACCTTCGGTCAGAAGCCTGGCGGCGACCCGATCGACTGGGTCGACCCGATGTACAAGGCGGTGCCGGACCTCAACCGCTACTTCGACGGCGTGTCGGAACACCCGTACTCGTTCACGGAGTCACCCGACGACTACACGCCGAGCGGCGTCTCGAGCCGTGCGCAGTTCCGCCGCGTGGGCGAGCTGCGGGCGATGTTCGTCGCGCACGGCGCGGCGAACAAGCCGTTCTGGATTACCGAGATCGGCTGGTCGACCTGCCCCGGCGGCACGCGCGCATTCTGCGTGACCGCGTCGCAGCAGGCGCAGTACCTCAAGCGCGTGTTCCAGATCGCGCGTACCAGCTACAAGAACTTCGTGCGCGCCGTGTTTGTCTACAACTACCGCGACTTCCCTCAGCAACAGCCGAACAACAAGGAAGACTGGTTCGGTCTGTTCAAGGCGAACGGGCTGGCGAAGCCGTCCTGGAACGTCGTCGAGAACGCCTCGCTCGGGCGCTGAAGAAAGCTCGCCGCTACGCGGTCGGCGTGACGCGGTAAGCGTCGAACACGGAGTCGATGTTGCGCAAGCGCGAGACGCAGGTCTTCAGCGCTTGGGTGTCCCCCACCTCGACCACGAAGCGGTTCTTCACCATCGGGTGATCGACGATGCAGCGCGCCTCGAGGATGTTGATGCCGCACTCGGCGAAGGTCCGCGAGAGGTCCTCGAGCAGCCGGTGACGGTCCCAGCCGTCGACCTCCAGCTCGACCCGGAACGACGTCGCGCCTGTGCCCTGCCAGGACACCTTCGTGAAGCGCTCGGGGCTCTTCATCAGGGCGCGCGCGTTGGGGCAGTGCTGGTGGTGGATCGTGATCCCGCGGCCGAGTGAGATGTAGCCGACGATCGGGTCACCTGGCACGGGGCGGCAGCACTTGGCGAGCCGCAACGGCACGTCGTCGATGCCCTCGACCTTGATGCCGTAGCTCGAAGAGGCCGCGGTGGGCTTGGGCTTCTCGCGCTTTGAGAGCAGCTCGTCGGCGGGGCCCTCGACGTCGACCGCCGCCTCGCCCTGCTTGAGCCGCTGCATCAGCTTGTTGGTGACGACCTTGGCCGAGATCTTGGCCTGGCCGAGCGCGATGTAGAACTCGTCGCCCTTCTTGAATCCCATCTCGCGGATCACGTCCGCGAGCAACGGCGAGCCGGCCATCTTCTGGGGCGGCAGCCCGGCGCGCTTGAGGTTCTCCTGGAGGATGTCGCGGCCGGAGCGCTCGGAGTCCTCGCGGCGTTCGCGCTTGAACCAGGCGCGGATCTTCGACTGCGCGCGGGCGGTCTTCGCGAGCGACAGCCAGTCGCGCGACGGGCCGCGCTCCTGCTTCGACGTGAGCACCTCGCAGATGTCGCCGGACTGCAGCTCGTAGTGCAGCGGCACGATCTTGCCGTTGACCTTGGCGCCGACACAGCGGTGGCCGACGTCGGTGTGGACCGCATAGGCGAAGTCGAGCGGCGTGGCACCGGCGGCGAGCGACTTGACCTCGCCCTTCGGCGTGAAGACGAACACCTCGTCCTCGAAGAGGTCGACCTTGAGGCCCTCGACGAACTCCTGCGGGTCCTTGAGCTCGCGCTGCCAGTCGAGCAGGTGCTTGAGCCACTCGACCTTGTCGGTGGCGCCGTGCGGGCCGGCCGGGTTGTCTCCGCTGCGGTAGCCCACGTCCTTGTAGATCCAGTGCGCCGCGATTCCGTACTCGGCGGTGTCGTGCATCTCGCGCGTACGGATCTGAATCTCGAGCGGCCGCCCCTCGGGCCCGATCACCGTCGTGTGGAGCGCCTGGTACATGTTGAACTTGGGCATCGCCACGAAGTCCTTGAAGCGCCCGGGCAGCGGCTTCCAGAGCGAGTGGATGACGCCGATGGCGCCGTAGCAGTCCTTCACCGAGCCGACGAGCACGCGCATCGCGGTGAGGTCGTAGATCTCGTTGAACTCACGGCCCTTCTTGGTCATCTTCGAGTAGATCGAATAGAAGTGCTTGGCGCGGCCTGAGATCTCCGAGCCAATCCCGACCGCCCCGAGCTCCTTGCCCAGGTACTGGCCGGCGCGCGCGACGTAGCCCTCGCGCTCCTCGCGCTGCTGATTCACGAGCGCCTTGATCTCCTTGTACTTGCGCGGGTGCAGCGTGGCGAACGCGAGGTCCTCGAGCTCCCACTTGATCGCGTGGATACCGAGCCGGTGCGCCAGCGGGGCGAAGATCTCGAGCGTCTCCTTGGCCTTCTCCTGCTGCTTCTGCTTGGGCATCGGCCCGAGCGTGCGCATGTTGTGGAGCCGGTCGGCGAGCTTGATCAGGATGACCCGCACGTCGGCGGACATCGCGACGATCATCTTCCGGTAGTTCTCGGCCTGGCGCTCGTCGCGGCTCTGGAAGGTGATGCCGGTGAGCTTGGTCACCCCGTCGACGAGCGTCGCGATCTCGTCGCCGAAAGACTCGCGCACCTCGTCGAGCGACGCGCTCGTGTCCTCGACCGTGTCGTGCAGCAGCGCGGCGCAGAGCGTCTCGGTGTCGAGCCGCATCCCCGCGCAGATCTTGGCGACGCCGACCGGGTGGATGATGAAGTCCTCGCCGGAGCGCCGCAGCTGGTCCGCGTGGTGCTCGCACGCAAACAGGAAGGCGCGCTCCACCGCGTCGCGATCGATCTCGAGCGCAGCGTCCGCGGAGTGCTCTTCGATCACCGCGAGCAGGTCGCCGAGCAGCCCGCGCTCGAAGTCGGTGATGTCCGCCGTGATGGCGGCCGGGCCGTGCGGCCCAGCGACGTCGACCTGCTTGTGCTCGAAGTCGAGCTCGCTCGGCTTCGTCGCCGTGGCGGCAGCGCCGCGTCCCGCGCCGTTCCGGGCGCGCGGCTTGGCCGGCGCCTTGGCGCCGTCCTTCGCGGCGCCGCCCTTGGGCGCCGTCTTGCGCCGCTGAGCCGCGCTCGGCTCGCTCGGCTGCGCGGGAGTCTTGGGAGACGACTTCGCCATCCTCAATCGAGTTTAGAGGCGAAGAGGGACTGGATGTATCCGCTCAGGCGGCGCGCCGGGCGCCTGCTCAGACCGGGCGGCGGGTGCCGGCGTGCTGGCGCAGTGGCCGCGCGCCGGCCGCGACGAGGCGGCTGTAGGGACGCGCGCGGTGGCCGCAGGTGGCCAAGGCGGACCTGTGGAGCCGCTTGGGCGCGGCCAGCGAAGCGAGCCGAGCGATGCGCCACTCGAGCAGGCCTGTCGCGACCGCCGCCCCCATGAACAGTGCGGCAGGAATGCCTGTGGTCCATACCAGCAAGAGGGTGAGCCAGATTGTCATTTCTGCTCCGCCGTTCGCGTGGTCTAGCAGCTAAATCTCATGATGCGATACGCACATGACGGAATCGCACACTAGATTCCCGCAAGGTGGGTGAAAGTCCTCTCCCAATGCAGGCATTTCTCCGTGTGGCCGACTCGCCCCTAGCCGTCGCGCAGCGCGACGATACCGCCTAGCACGCCCACGTACGCCGTACCGTCGGGCCCCAGGGTGACCGGAGCGTAGTTGTTGTTGAAGCCGAGGCCCTCCCCGGCGAGCCGCTTGTAAACCGTGTGGCCGTCGCGGAAGTCGAGCGCTGTGAGGTACCAGGCGTCCTTGCCGTCCGCGCGCGGATCCTTCGTGTACGTGTAGACGAGACCCGCGCCCAGCGAGACCTTGGGCACCACCGAGGGCGCGCGCTCGTCGCTGTGCCAGACAGTGCGGCAGCCGTCCTGGGCGATGTCCACCCGCTCGAGGCCGGGCGCGGTGCCGGCGCCGTTCTCGGTCGCGAGCGGGCTGCTGTAGCCGTAGTTGTTCTCGGCCACCAGCGAGTTGCCGACCGCGACGAGCGACTGGTCCGTGTCGCTCTGGCCCTTCTCGAACAGCGGCTGGGTGCAGACGAGGCCGCCGCCCGAGCGGCGGTAGACCACGATGTCGATCGGGTCGGCGTTGTCGGTGATGGCGACATAGGGACCCGTGATCGTCGGTGTCGTGCCCGAGCCGACCTCCGTCTGGCCGGGCTTCGAGCTGCCGTCGTTCGCATAGCTTGCGCGCCAGCTCGCGACCGGCGTGCCGTCCGGTCCGGCGACGAAGCGGTAGAGCGCGGCGTCGGTGACCACGTACACGCCACCGGTCTCGTCGGTGGCGAACGAGTTGCCGATCGTCTCGCCGGTGTCCGTGGAGCGCACAGCGCCGCCGGCCGGGTCGACGTAACCCACCACTCCGCCCGCCGAGACGAACCAGATCCGCCCGGACCAGTCCGGCAGCGCCGACTCGATCTTGTCGCCGGCGGGCAGCGCGCTGCTCACGTCGTAGTCGTGCGCCAGGGAGAAGCCGGTGGCGCTCTCGGCGACGACCCAGATGTGGCCGGTCGTCGTCGGGATGACGGCGCGGTCCTGGTTGTCGAGATAGAAGTAGCCGCCACCCGAGAAGTCGGTGAACGGACTGCCGCCGCTAGGGATGCGCGGCGGAAGCGGGAAGACAGCGAGCGTGTCGAGCGTGTGCGAGTCGAGCAGCTCGAGCTGCGGACCGTCGAGCCCCACGCACACGGTCACGATCCGGCCCTCCGCGTCGAACGCCGTGGACGCGCACTCGCGCCCCAGCAGCGCCGAGCTGCGCTGCATCGCGTGGCCGAGCGGGCCGGCCTGCGTGTAGCTGTCGGTCATATAGGCGTCGTCGTGCAGGTTGCTGCGGCCGTTCGGCGCCATGTAGGGGTTCTGCGGCACCGTGGTGCCCTTGATCGGGTGGGGCTTGGCCGGCGCGCCGAGGAACACGGGCAGCGTCGACGCGTCGGGACCCTCCGGGATCGGGACCGC
Source organism: Thermoleophilaceae bacterium (assembly GCA_036494715.1). GTDB lineage: Bacteria > Actinomycetota > Thermoleophilia > Solirubrobacterales > Thermoleophilaceae > JAICJR01. The sequence goes on along the minus strand of DASXNY010000179.1, from coordinate 5,097 downwards.
GGCGCTCGCCGCTGCGGGCGCGAGCGCGCAGCACAATGCCGCCAGCGCAAGCGCCGCCGTTCGCGACTTCCCCTGTCCGAGCTCCCTGCCCAACATGCCCGCGGGCGGCATCTTGCCACGCGCGCTTGCCCGGCGCGCCGGGTGCCGGGCTACGCGGCGGCGGCCTGGGCGGCGGGCGCGGGCACCAGCACATCGCGCTGCGTGGCCGTCTCGAGGTACTGCCTGGCGGCCGCGAGGCGGCGCTGGCAGGCCGCGTAGGTGGGCGAGCTGTCGAGCTCGACCTTCCGCGCCGCGCCGGCGAGGGTGCACTGCCGCTCGGCGTAGGTGGCAAGCCCGAGCTCGTCGAGCACCTTGAGCAGATTTGCGCAGAGCGACGGCGAGCGCGGGTGGCGCCCCTCGCCCTCGAGCAGCGCCCGCAAAGCGTCGTCGGTGGCGGCCCCGGCGTCGCGCAGCGCGCGGTAGACGGCCGCGAGCGGCGCGCGTAGGTCGAGCTCCGCCTGCGCGAGCGCGAGCGCGAACGCCACCTCGGGCTCGCCCCACGCCAGGTGCGCGAAGCCGAAGCCCGGCAGCGCGTGCAGCAGCTCCTCGCCCGCTCCAGCGAAGGGCGGATCGAGGGCGACCACGTGGGCGAACGGCTCGGCTAGCTCCGGCCTGGCTGCCAGCGCATCCCACGATACGAGCGGCGCCCCGCGCGCGCCGAACACCTGCTCGAGCGCCGGGCGCCGCCTGGCGAGGTCCGCGCACAAGACGAGCGTGGACTCGCCGGTCGCGATCAGGTCGCCGGCCACGCCGGCGAAGCCCTGCCGGCGACGGTCGCGCAGCTCGCGCCGCCCGGCACGCGGCTCCACGCTCACCCAGGGGTCGGCGGCGACAGCGAGCGCCGCGTCGAGCTCGCTCCAGAAGTCGCCGCGCTCCACCACCAGCTCGGCCTCGCCCGCCTCGACGGCACAGAGCGCGCGCAGTACGACGCGCGGCTCGACGACGCCGTTCCAGCGATTGAGCTCGAGCCGCAGAGCGGCGTCGAGCGGAGCGTCGCCGCAGCCGCTGATGCTCCCGGCCGCTGTACGGAACGCCACGCCGCGGGCGCGGGAGCCGCCGCTCGACAGGGTGAAGCGGCAGTGCTGGCCCTCATCGCCCATCGAGTGGGCGTCGCCAACGCGCGCGGCGGGCACGAGCAGCGTCGGCTCCGGATTGCCCATCCCGAACGGCTCGAGGCGGCCGAGCTCCTCCGCCAGCTCGAGCCCGAGCGCGGTGCCCGGCACGATCGCGTCAACGCGCTCCTCCGGGATCAGGTCCTGCGGCGCGAGCGACGACGCGGCGTGGTGGACGAACGCGCGCCGCAGCGCGTCGACCTTTTCGGCGGCGACGTCGAAGCCCGCGGCGGCGCGGTGCCCGCCGAAGCGCACCAGCTGTTCGGCGCTGGCTGCCAGCCCGGCGTGGAGGTCGTACGGCGGGATGCTGCGACCGGAGCCGCGCCCGGACTCCCCGTCGAGAGCGATCATGAGCGTCGGCCGGTGGTGGCGCTCGACGATGCGCGAGGCCACGATCCCGATCACGCCCGGGTGCCAGCCCTCGCCCGCGAGCACGTACGCGGGCGCACCGTCGAAGCGCGCGCGCTCGGCCTCGGCGGCAAACATGATCCGCGTCTCGGTGTCCTGGCGCTCGCGGTTCAGCAGGTCGAGCTCGTCGGCTACCTGCGCGGCGCGCTCGTCGTCCTGGGTGAGCAGCAGCTCGAGCGCGGCGTCGGCGCGCTGGAGCCGCCCGGCCGCGTTGATGCGCGGCGCGAGCCGGAACGCGAGCGCGCGGGCGTCGACGTCGCCTGGGTCGAGTGCCGCGACCTTCATCAGCGCCCTCAGCCCGGGTCGGCGCGTGCGGCTCATGGCCTCGAGCCCTTCGCGCACGAGCCGTCGGTTCTCGCCGCGCAGCGGCACGAGGTCCGCGACCGTGGCGAGCGCGACGATGTCGATGTCCTCGGCCGCCGTGGCCGGATCGTCGCCCGCGCTGGCGTACAGCGCCTCTGCCAGCTTGTGGGCGACGCCCGCGGCGCAGAGCTCCGGGAACGGGTAGCCGCCGAGCGAGGGATGGACAATCGGGCAGGGCGGTAGGCGCCCGCCCGGACGGTGATGGTCGCTGACCACCACCTCGACGCCGAGCGCCTGCGCGCGCTCGACCTCGTCGGCGGAGGTGATGCCGCAGTCCACCGTGACGAGCAGCCCGGCGCCCGCGGCCGCGAGCCGCTCGACGGTGGCGAGCGAGAGCCCGTAGCCGTCGTCGCGGCGGCTCGGCAGGTGCCAGGACACGCGCGCGCCAAGCCGGCGCAGCGCGCGCACCAGGACCGCGGTCGATGCGACGCCGTCGACGTCGTAGTCGCCGTGCACGACGATCGGCGAGCCGCGTCGCGCGTGACGCAGGATCGTCTCGCAGGCGGCACCCATGTCGCCGAACAGGAACGGGTCGTGCCGGTCAGCGGCCTCGAGGAAGACACGCGCCTCCGCGGGGGTGCCGTAGCCGCGCCGCACGAGGATCGACGCGACGGTCGGCGACAGCCTCAGATCACGCGCGAGCGAATCGGCAGCCGCGAACGAATAGGGCGCAGCGGACCAACGCGCGACATCGGCGAGCATGAGCTGATGCTCGCTGCGGGTCCGGACGGAACGGCGGGTCCGTCCGCAGTCCGCGGTCCGCCGTCCGCAGGGCGCCGGACCCTAGGTCTGCGGACTGCCGACTGCGGACTGCCGACTGCGGACTGCGGACTAATTAACCCAGCGGTGGGCGCTGCGGCTCTACGCGATCGCCCCAGTAGTAGGAGGCCACCAGCGCGATCACGGCGCCGGGGATCGCCACGAATGCCTGCACGAGGTGAGTGTCGTGGCGGCCGGGGACGTTGAAGCCGTTGATGGCCAGCGCGATCAGCACCGCGCCCGCGATGGCCATCAGGAAGGCGCCGACGATCCCGCCGCGGAAGCGATCCGGGAAGAAGATCGCGAAGTGCCAGATCGCGATGCCCATCATCACCCAGACGAGCAGGCTCATCGGCGACCGTGCCTCTTGCGTCGACGCTGTTGCTGCTGCTTCTTCTGCGGGCGGCCCGGCCCGGAGGTGCTGCTCGTGGAGGACTCGCGCTGCGGCTGCTCAGAGCCGTTGCCGCTGTCCGCGCCGTCAGCTCCATCGGCGCCGTTCGTGTCGTCGGCGCCGTCGCTCGGCTCCGCGCGCGGAGTCTTTTCGACGGCCGGCTGCTGTGGCTCCTCGATCTCCTCGGGCTCGGGCGCCTCGACCGCGGGCGGCGCTTCCACGGCCGTGCTGGCGCGCGCGCTCTCGCCGTTGCCGCGCGTGGGCGTGGCCGACGGCCGCCCGGCCCGGCCGAGCCGCTGCGGCTGCTTGGGTCGCCGAGCCGGGGTCGCCACGACCTCGCCCTCGTCCTCGCCGCCGAAGGTGCCCGGCGCATACGCGGGCACCGTGCCGCCGAAGTCCTCGAGCGCGAGCTGGCGCCTACGCACGTACACGGGCTCGCGCTCCTTCCAGTGCATCAGCACCGGGGACGCGATGAAGATCGACGAGTAGGCACCCGACGCCACGCCGATCAGCAGCGCGAAGCCGAAGTCCTTCAGCGTCTGGCCGCCGAACGCGAGCAACGCGATGATCGGCAAGAGCGTCGACAGCGTCGTCGCAAGCGATCGCGTAAGCACCTCGGCCATCGACCTGTTGACGATCTGCGAGAACGTGGCCCGCGGCATGCGCGGCACGTTCTCGCGTATTCGGTCGAACACGATGATCGTGTCGTAGAGCGAGTAACCGAGGATCGTCAGCAGGGCGGCCACGGTGTCCGCGGTGACCTCGCGCTGGAAGAGCGCGTACACGCCGGTCGTGATCAGGAGGTCGTGCGCCAGCGCGATCAGGACCGGCACCGCGAACTTGAACTCGAACCTGAGCCCGATGTAGAGCGAGATCAGGATCAGCGACGCGATGATCGCGATCACCGCGGTCTTGGCGATCTGCGCGCCGAACGTCGGCCCGACCGAGTCCGCGGAGAAGTCCGCGCGCACGACGCCGAGCTTCTGATCGAGCGCGTTCTCGACCGTGTTGACCCTGTCCGGCGGCAGCTTCTTCACCGTGATCTGGAAGACGTTCGGCCCGAGCTGCTTGTCCTGGACCTGCTGGATCTTGGCGTCGCCGTAGCCGAGCGGGGAGATCGCGTTGCGGACCTGCTGGACCGTCGCCTTCTGCTGCACCGGCGTGGTGATGCGCGTGCCCGACTCGAAGTCGATGCCGAAGTTGAGGCCGAGGCCGGCGATTGCGAGCGCGCCCGCGCAGATGATCGTGCCGGACATGGCGAAGAACCACTTCGACTTGCCCATGAAGTCGAAGTGCCAGCGCATTCGTTCCTTGCCCGCGGCCAGCGCGTGCTTCGAGCGCAAGAGGCGCGAGCGCGCCAGGGAGCCGAGGATCGCCGAGGTTCCGAGCACAGCGGTGAACAGCGAGACGAGCGTTCCCACAAGGAGCGTGAACGCGAAGCCCTTCACTGAGCTCGTGGCGAGCATGAACAGGATGAAGGCGACGCCGATCGTGACGACGTTCGCGTCGATGATCGCCTTCAGGGCCTTGCCATAGCCCTGAGAGATCGCGCGCGGGATCGAGGCCCCGCCGCGTACCTCTTCCTTTATTCGCTCGAAGATGACGATGTTGGCGTCCGCCGCCACGCCGAGCGTGAGGATCATGCCCGCGATGCCAGGCAGCGTGAGCGTGATCGGGATCAGCTTGATCAGCGCATACAGCAGCACCGCGTATATGACGAGGCCCAGAGCGGCGACCAGGCCGAGCACGCGGTAGAAGCTGAGCAGGAAGATCAGCGTGAGCGCGAGGCCCACCGCGCCCGCGATCAGGCCCTGGTGGAGCGCCTGCTTGCCGAGCGTGGAGGACACCTGTGTCTTCGAGATCAGCTTGAGGTTGATCGGCAGCGCGCCGATGCGCAGGTTCTGGGCGAGGTCGTTCGCCTCCTGGATCGAGCCGATGTGGTCGATCTCGGCGCCGGTGCGGCCGTCGATGCCATCCGGGTTGTCGTGGAAGTCCACCGTGGCGAGCGACACGATCTGGTTGTCG
>DASXNY010000178.1:0-65929 GCA_036494715.1 Thermoleophilaceae bacterium | reverse complement strand
CGAGCTTTCGGCTGGGGCGGAGCTTCATGCGAGTACCTCGGGGGCTAGTGGAGGGGTGCACGGGTAACTCAAGTCAACCCTCTGGGGGTAAGTCAATACGCAATTAGGCGTATGCCGGGGCTTCCAGCGGAGCTGTTCGGGGCGCGGTTAGGGTTGGCTCGTGCCGCCGCCAGCCACCCTCGCCCAGCCCTCCGACGAGCGCCGGCGCTACCCGGCCACCGCCTCCAAGGAGGGCCGCATCCGGCTCGCGTTCGTTCCCGCCAGCCTGCTGTCGCTCGTGCTCGGCGGTGGATTCTTCGCCCAGTTGCCGTTCGCTACGACGCTCTGGCCGTGGCCGGCAGCACCGCTGTCGTACGTCTTCATCGGGTCGATCCTCGCGGCGATCGCGGTGAGCGGCGAGACGGCGGCGATCCAGGGGGGCGCGATCGATCTCACCGCGATGTACGGCGGCATGTTCGTCTATGCCGTCACGCTGATGGGCGACCGGGGACAGCCGCGGCTATGGCCGTACGCGCTCGTGTTCGCGCTCGCGTGTGCCGGGTCGGCCACAGCGTTCGCCGTCTCGCGCCGCATCGAGTGGCGCGATCCGCGGCCGATGCCGGCGCCGGTCCGCTGGTCGTTCGCCGCCTTCGCTGCGCTGCTGGTGGGTACGGGCACGGCGCTTCTCTTCCACGCGCGCGTCTTGCCCTGGCACCTCGGCGCGGAGACCTCCGTGATGTTCGGGCTCGTGTATCTGGGCGCCGCGGTGTACTTCGTCTACGGCTTCGCCGACCCGCGCTGGAGCAATGCGGCCGGCCAGCTCGCCGGCTTCCTCGCCTACGACGTGATCCTGCTGGCCCCGTCCTCGACCACTTCAAGGTCGCGCACGGAGGCGAGCGCACGAGCTTGATCGTGTACGTGGCGTTCCTCGTCTACAGCGGCGCACTCGCCGCCTACTACCTGTTCATCGCCGATTCCATGCGGCTGTAGATGGCCGACTGGCGCGCCGCGCTCTGCCGCGACTCCTACGAGGCCTTCCAGCGGCTCGACGCCGACGATGCAGTCAGCCTGTACGACCCGGACTGCGAGTGGGACGTGGGCGCCGCCGGGGCGGCGCTCGGCATGACCACCCACACGGGTCACACGGGCGTGCGCGACCTGATCGCCGACAGGTGCTCGAGTTCCGCGACCTGCTGATCCTGCGCGTCGTGCAGACAGACTTCCCGCCGCCTGGCTGGGACGAGGCCGACCGCCTCTACTAGCCCGCCGGGGCGGACAGCACCTCGCCGAGCTTGTCGAGCATCTGCTGCTCGCCCTCGCTCACGCGCACCGCGTGGAAGCCCAGGAAGCCGCCCTCCTTGGCCGCCTCGGCGGCGCGCTGGGCCGCGGTCAGCAGCAGCTTGCGGAAGCTCTCCGCGTCCTCGGCGGTGGCCTTGGCGGAGACGAGCTCATTGACGGCGCGCAGTTCGTCGAGGATCTGCTCGCCGGCCAGCGCTCCCTTGGGCTTGAAGCCAGAGAGCGGGTTTTCGTGATGCTGCGTCTTGGCCACCGTGTCCTTGGTGACCGCATCGACGAGCTCCCCCTGGCCGCCGGTCTGGGCCGCCTCGACGATCGTCTTCAGCGAGGCCACGCTCTCCTTGGTCAGTTCGATCGGACCTCCCGGGTCCGCTAGCGAGATCGCCAGGCCGGCGACGAGCGGCGCACGCTCGAGGCGTGTCCATTCCTCGTCGGTGAAATCGGCTCGGTTCGTCATCACAAGCCTTTCTCCCGATACTGTCCAGTCATCGGGGACGCGGGTTAGGCGCTGCGGGTCCACAGCGCCCCGCGGAGATTTTGATCTAGGAGGGAAATCGATGTCGCGTCGCATTCTCGCGCTGCTCGTTGCAGCCGCCGCACTTCTGGTCGCGCCGGCCGCGCAAGCGCACGCCGCCCACACGGGCAAGGCCGCCAAGCAGTACTACCTGTCGCTCGGCGACTCGTATGCGGTCGGCTACCAGGGCGACGTCAAGAAGACGACGCTCAACGGCTTCGCCAACCAGCTCGTTCCGCTCGCCCGCAGGAAGGGCTACAGGTTCACGCTCGTCGAGCAGGGCTGCGGCGGCGCGACCACCACGTCGATGCTCCAGCAGAAGGGCTGCAACCCGCTCGCGCTCGCTCCCGGAGCCGCGAACTACCCGAACCAGACCCAGGTCCAGGCGGCGGTCGCGTTCATCAAGCGGCACAAGGCGCAGATCGGTCTCGTGACGGTGTCGATCGGCGGGAACGACGTGGACAGCTGCGTCTCGCAGCCCGACCCGAACGCCTGCGTGGCGAACAATATGAAGGGCGCGGTGACCAACCTCGAGAGCATCGTCAAGCAGCTGCGCAAGGCGGGTGGCAAGAAGCTGCGGATCGTCGGCACGACCTACCCCGACGTCGTGCTGGGAGCCTGGGTGCGCCAAGACGTGTTCGGCACGAACGCGTTCACGCTCGCCACGAGCTCGGTGACGTCGTTCGACAAGTACATCAACCCGGGCCTGCAGAAGGCCTACAAGAGCGTCGGGGCGAAGTTCGTCGACGTGACGAAGGCCACCGGCGCGTATGGGCGCTTCGATACGACGACGCTCGCGCCGTACGGGACGATCCCGGTGCCGGTGGCGAAGGTGTGCCAGCTCACCTTCTTCTGCACCTCGCTCGACATTCACATGACGACGCCCGGCTACGGGATCATCGCCAAGCTGGTCGCGGGGACGCTGCCGAAGAAGCGCTGAGCGTCAGTCGCGGCCGAAGATCCGCAGCAGCGACAGGAACAGGTTGATGAAGTCGAGGTAGAGCGCGAGCGCGCCGAAGATGGCTGCCTTCTGGTGCTGGTCGTCGGACAGCGTGCCCGCGCCTATCTGCTTCAGCTTCTGCATGTCATAGGCGGTGAGGCCGGCGAAGATGACCACGCCGCCGAAGCCGATGATCAGGTTGAAGGTCTCGCCGCCCACGAAGATGAACGCGACCGACGCGGCGATCAGCCCGATCAAGGCGCCGAACAGGATCGCGCCCAACCCCGAGAGGTCGCGCTCGGTGGTGTAGCCGTAGAACGCCATGCCGCAGAAGACGCCGGTGGCGCCGGCAAACGCGGTGACGATCGAGCCCGTGGTGTAGACCTCGAGCAGGATCGAGAACGTGAGGCCGGTCAGCGCGGCGTAGACGCAGAAGACGACCGCCGCGACCTGGGCCGAGATGCGGTTGATGGCGCCGGCCAGGACCACCACCATCGCGAGCTGCGCGATCAGGCAGGCCCAGAACAGCCCCTGGTGATCGTCGAAGTAGTTGACGATGTTGGTGGACGCGTGGAACCAGATCGCCACGCCGGTGGTGATCGCCAGCGCGAGGATCATCCACGCGAACACCTCGCGCAGGAAGCTGCGCTCGGTCGCGATCCCGGCGGTGGTATCGACGTTCGTGATCGGCGACGTCATCTGGGAGCGGAGTGTAAGCAGCGGGACCGGGTGCAGGATAGTCAAGCGAGAACTTGACTTTCCCCGGCGGCGTGGTTACACTCAAGTGAATGCTTGACCAACAAACACCGCCGCTCGACCGGGTCTTCCAGGCCCTCGCCGACCCGAGTCGGCGCGTGATGGTGGAGCGCCTGAGCCGTGGGCCGGCCTCGGTGAGCGAGCTCGCCGAGCCGCTGCCGATGTCGCTACAGGCGGTGGTGCAGCACCTGCAGGTGCTCGAGGCGAGCGGCCTCGTGCACACTGCCAAGGCCGGCCGCGTGCGCACCTGCCGCATCGAGCCGGCGGTACTGCGCTCGGCCGAGCAGTGGATCAGCGAGCGCCGCACGAGCTGGGAGGAACGTCTCGACCGGCTCGGCGAATACCTCGCGAACGAACCCGACAACAAGCAACAGCCAGGGAGCAAGAAATGAGCGATCGATCCGTCACCCATTCGACCTTTGTCATCGAGCGCAGCTACGACGCCTCGCCGTCGCGCGTGTTCGCCGCTTGGGCGAGCCGCGAGGCGAAAGGGCAGTGGTTCGGCAGCGTGGACGACACGGACCAGCACTACGAGCTCGACTTCCGCGTCGGCGGCCGCGAGTCGTGGAAGGGCGGGATGGGCGGTCCCACGGGCAAGTCCACCTTCAGATTCGACGCGATCTACCAGGACATAGTCGAAGACCAGCGCATCGTTTACGCCTACGACATGCACATGGACGACCAGCGCATCTCCGTGTCGCTCGCCACGGTCGAGTTCGAGGCGGTCGACGGCGGCACGCTGCTCACCTTCACCGAGCAGGGCGCCTTCCTCGACGGGCTCGACGAGCCGGACCGCCGCGAGGGCGGGACGGGGAGCCTGCTCGACAAGCTCGGCGAGGTGATCGCGCGCGAGACCGCGAACGCCTGATTGGCAACCGCTGTCGAAATCGGGGATCCTCGTGCGTCGGACTTGGTGAGGCCGCCAAAATCGGCGGCACCCCGAGAGCAGGAGATACCCATGCCCCAGTACATGCTGCTGATCTACACCCCGGTCGACGGCCCGCCCGCCGGGTCGGACCCGGAGCAGACGTCCAAGTGGTTCGAGTACACGCAGTCCCTGATCGACGCGGGCGCGCACGTGGCTGGCGACGCTCTCCAGGGCGTCGACAGCGCCACGACCGTCCGCGTCCGTGACGGCGAGACCCAGATCATCGACGGCCCGTTCGCGGAGAGCAAGGAGTTCCTCGCCGGTTACTACCTGCTCGACTGCACGGACCTCGACACGGCGCTCGGGCACGCCGCGCGCATGCCGAACATCCACTACGGGTCGACCGAGGTGCGCCCGGTCGTCGACATGACGGCGATGTTCGCCGACGCGGCGCAGGCGGGCGCGCAGGCCGGCGAGTGACCGCAGCCGGCGAGCGGCGGCCGGGCGCCCCCGACCCGGCCGCCGCCGTCGAGCTCGCGTTCCGCGAGGAACGCGCCGCTGTGCTTGCCACGCTGATCCGGCACGTCGGCGACTTCCAGCTCGCCGAGGACGCACTGCAGGACGCCTTCGCCGCCGCGGTGGCCACCTGGCCGCGCGATGGCGTTCCCGGCAACCCGGGCGCCTGGCTCACCACCGCCGCCCGCCGGCGGGCGATCGACCGGCTGCGGCGGACTCGCGCACTGGCTGACCGCGCCGACCGGCTGGCGGAGCTGGCGCGCCTCGACGCGCAGGCCCACAGGCCGGACCCGGACGAGGACAGCGCGGTGGCGGACGACCGCCTGCGGCTGATCTTCACCTGCTGTCACCCCGCGCTGGCGTTGCCGGCGCGGGTGGCGCTGACGCTGCGCATGCTCGGCGGCCTCAGCACCGGCGAGATCGCGCGCGCGTTCCTCGTGGCCGAGCCCACCATGGGCCAGCGGCTCTCGCGGGCCAAGCGCAAGATCGCCGACGCCCACATCCCCTACCGCGTGCCCACCGACGACGTGCTGCCGGACCGCCTGCGCGGCGTCCTGATGGTCGGCTACCTGATCTTCAACGAAGGCTACGAAGCCAGCGAGGGCGACCGGCTCGTGCGCGGCGAGCTCTGCAGCGAGGCGATCCGGCTCGGCCGCCTGCTGGCCAAGCTGATGCCGGACGACGCCGAGGTCTGGGGGCTGCTCGCGCTGATGCTCCTGCACGACGCACGCCGCGCCGCCCGCGTGGACGCCGCCGGCCGCTATGTGGCGCTCGACGAGCAGGACCGCTCGCTGTGGGACCAGGGCCGGATCCGCGAGGGGCTGCGCGCCCTCGAGCAGGCGCTGCGGCTACGGCGCCCGGGCCCGTACCAGCTGCAGGCCGCGATCGCGGCGCTGCACGTCCAGGCGCCGAGCCCCGAGGAGGCGGACTGGCCGCAGATCGCGCAGCTCTACGGCGCGCTCGCGCGCACGAATCCGTCGCCGGTGGTGGAGCTGAACCGCGCCGTGGCGGTGGCCTTCGCCGACGGGCCCGAGGACGGGCTCGCGCTGCTCCGGCCGCTGCTCGAGGAGGCGGCGCTCGAGCGCTACCAGCCGCTGCACGCGGCCCACGCGGAGCTGCTGCGCCGCTCGGGCGATGCGCTCGGCGCCGCCGGCGCGTACGAGCGCGCGATCGAGCTCAGCTCGAACGCGGTCGAGCGCGCGGAGCTCGAGCGCCGCCTGCAGGCGTTGCGGGCTTGACCGCCGACACGAACTGGGCGAGCCCGGAAACGCGCTGCGCCACGCGCGTCAGTCCGCGGCCGCGCAGCGCGCTTGTGATCTCCTCGCGGCCGAACACGCGCACGCCGCTGAGCGGGCGCACGACCGCGTTCGACAGCTGGGCGGGGAGCAGCCCGCGGTTGACGCTCGTGAGCAGCGCCACCCTGCCGCCGGGCGCGAGCACGCGCGCGATCTCGTCGAGCGCGCCGAGCGGGTCCTCGATCAGGTAGAGCGCGGCGAAGCAGCACACGGCGTCGAAGCTGCCGTCGCGGAACGGCATCGCCGAGGCGTCTCCGCGCACGTACGCGACGTTGTCCGCCTTGGTCTCGTGGACGGCGCGCGCGAGCATCGCGCTCGAGGCGTCGATGCCCACCACGAGATCCGCCTCCCCGGCGAACGCGCGCGTGAAGTTGCCCGGACCGCAGGCCACGTCGAGCACGGTGTCGTCCTCCTCGAGCTCGAGCATCTCGATCGCGATCTGCCGCTCGTCGCGCATGCCGGGACCCATCGCTCCCATCAGGAGACGGCCGAGCACCGGGCGCCACAGGCGCTCATAGATCAGCGCCAGCCCGGCGCTCTCCATCAGGCGCTGGCCGGGGCCCGGGCCGGCCACGCTCTCCTCACCGAGAAGGTCGAGGTAGCCGTCGCGCTCGCCCGCGCCGGCGGGGCGGCGGGCCGGGTCGATCAGCGCGAGCGCGCGGTCGATGGCGGTCATCTGCACGAGCTGAGGAAGGCGTGCAGCCGGTCGTTGTAGGGCGCGCCCGTGGCCGGAATCGAGTGGCCGCGTCCGCGGATGACGGCGCGCTCAGCGCCGAGCCGTTCGGCGATGACGTCGCAGACGGCCTCGAACACCTCGGAGTGCCCGCCGGAGATCACGAGCTTGGGGAAGGGCTCGCGAGCGAGCTGCTCGAGCGGCGGGTCGACCTCCCAGGGCGGCCGCTCGCGCATCAGGAGGCGCGCGCCGGCGAGGAGGTCGCCGTCGAGCTCGTCGGGCGTTTGGTGCGCCGAGCCCACACCGTCGCGGAAGAACACGAGCATGTCGCCCGGGTCCATCTCGGGACCGCGGCGGAAGAGCTCGGAGCCAGTCGCGGCGCGTCGAGCGGGGCCGGGTCGATCCGCCCGCCCGTCACGTGCGTACGGTTAGTGTCATGTTGCAACGGTAATCCCGATCGGAGGTCCCGAGATGGCATCGGTGCAGGGCGACAAGCTTGACGAAGTCCGCGTCGGCGATCGCGAGCACTGGGTCGACGGGCCGCCGCACGGGCTCTTCACGGAGCTCCGCCGCGAGTGCCCGGTGCACTGGACGAAGGATGTCGCGGAGTTCCCGGAGGAGGCCGGCTTCTGGTCGGTGACGACGGCGGACGACATCCACACGGTCAGCCGCGATTGGCGCACCTATTCGTCCGAGCTCGGCGGCATCACCGCCGTGAGCGTGGTGTTCCCGATCGAGCTGATCCGCGCGATGTTCATCGGGATGGACCCGCCCAAGCACGACCGCCTGAAGGCGCTCTTCCAGGCCGGCTTCACGCCCAAGCGGATCGCCGACCACGAGGACGAGATCCGCCAGATCGTGACCGGCGTGCTCGACCGGCTCGACAGCCGCGACGAGTGCGAGCTGGTCAACGAGGTGGCGCAGCCGGTGGTGTCGCGCGTGATCGGGAGCTTCATGGGCATCCCCGAGGAGGACGACGCGATCTGGGCGCGGCTCATGAACTCCACGCTCGGCGCCACAGACGTCGACCTCAACCCGGCGGGCGTCGACGGCGTGATTGCCAATGACATCCCGGAGATCTTCGAGCGCTGCGGCACCTTGATCGCCGCGCGCCGCGAGCATCCCACCGACGACCTGCTGAGCGTTCTCGTCCACGCGGAGATCGACGGCGAGAGGCTCGAGGAGCACGAGATCGTGATGGGCTTCTTCCTGCTCGTCGCCGCGGGCAACGACAGCACCAAGGCCACGTACGCGAGCGGCATGCGTGCGCTGATCGAGAACCCGGACGAGCGCCGGCTGCTGATCGACGACCCCTCGCTCGTGCCGAGTGCGGTCGAGGAGGCGCTGCGGATGTTCCCGGCGTTCGCGCACTTCCGCCGCACCGCTACCTGCGACAGCGAGCTGAACGGCCGGCAGATCAAGGAGGGCGACAAGGTCGTGATGTGGTACGCCTCCTCGGGACGCGACGACACGTGCTTCGAGGACCCCGACCGCTTCGACGTCCGCCGCAACCCCGACCACCAGGCGTTCGGCGCCGGCGGGCGCCACTTCTGCCTCGGCACCGCGCTCGCGCGCCTCGAGCTGCGCGTCATGTTCGAGGAGACGCTCGCGCGCTACCCCGAGATGGAGCTCGCGGCGCCGCCCGTGGCCGTCGAGTCGCCGTTCCTCAATCAGCTGAAGACGTTGCCTGTCCGCCTGCGCCCGGCTTAGAGTTCTCGCGATGGCCGACATGGTCCACCAGTCTTCGGTGCCACTGGCAGCGCCGCCCCCGGCCCAGGGCTATGACCGCGAGGCGCTTCAGATCGTCCCTCTGAACGCCCTGCCGGTCGTGGGGGTGGTGCTCACGTTGCTGGTCGCGACGATCGCCGCTGACTGGGGCTGGGGCCTCGACTTCTTCCACGTCGTCGGCGGCGGGCTGTGGACCGCGATCGACCTCTTCTTCGGCTTCCTCGTCGGACCGATCATCGGCCGCCTGGCGGTGCCCGCCCGGATCGAGTTCTCGGCTCGCTTCATGCCGAAGATGCTGCTGCTGATGCCCACGCTCGTGCTCTGCACGATGGCCTCGGGCTGGCAGCTCGGCCACCACCTCGGCTTCACGGACTCGGGCTACTTCCGCCACAACTGGGTCGTTGCGTCGTACATCGTCGTCGGTGTGATGTCGGTGATCGCGCTCGCGATCCTCGAGCCGGCCAACCTCGCGGTGCTGTTCGAGCTGAAGAAACCGCGGCCGAACACGCAGCTCATCGGCAAGCTGATGAAGCGCTACATCTACACCGCGGGCGTCACCGGCACGATGCAGATCGCGACGCTGATCATCATGACCAGGCTGGCGTCGGCATGAAGCTCGCGGCCACCGGCGAGCCTGCCGCGCGCGCCGCGATGCCGGACCAGGAGTCGCTGCCCCCGATCACCGAGGTGTCGGTGGGGGCCATGATCCTGATCGTCATCGGCGGCGTCTACATGGCCTCGCACCTGCCGCACAGCGCCCCCACCACGCTGCCGATCGTGGTGCTCGTGGGCGCCTGGCTTCTGATCGGCTGGAACGTGTTCGCGCTGTCGCGGCTGCGCCCGTTCGCCTGGAAGGCGTTCTGGCTCGTCGGCCGCTGGTCGCTGCTGGCGTACGTGGTGATCGGCGGGATGCTGCTGTTCGTGTTCCTGCGCGACGGCACGCGCGGCACGCAGCTCGTACTGGTCACGCTGATGCTGATCGCCTACGCGCTGATCATCCCGATGATCCTGGCCTTCAGCGTGGCGCGCTACCAGGCGCCCGACGAGTAGCCGCGTTTACCCTTTGGGCATGAGCGGTGCTCGCCACGGGCGCGATGTGAAGACGCTCGCGCAGGCGTGGGGTGAGTTCCGGGCCAAGCGCTCGCCCAAGCTGATCGCCCTCGGGATCGCGGCGACGCTGGCCGTGCGACTCGTGGTGGGCGGCTTCTCCTGGCGCGACCTGGTTGCCGTCGCCGCGATGCTCGTGGTCTACCCGTTCGGCGAGTGGGCGATCCACGTCTACCTGCTGCACCTCAAGCCGTTCGCGTTACGCGGCAAGCCCGTCGAGCTGGCCACCGCGCGGGCGCACCGCGAGCACCACGAGCAGCCGAACGACCTGTTCATGATCCTGCTCGCGCCGTCGGAGGCGGCGGCGCTGATGTTCCTGGCGGTGCCGGTCGTGCCCGCGCTAGCCGGCCTCATGATCGCGCTCGCGGGCGGCGACGTCCCCTACGGCGCGCTGATCGCCGCGGTGCTCGCCGGGCAGGTGCTCGTGGCGATCTACGAGTGGACCCACTTCCTGATCCACACGGCCTACAGGCCGCGCTCGCGCTACTACCGCTCGATCTGGCGCAACCACCGGCTGCACCACTTCAAGAACGAGCACTACTGGCACGGGATCACGAACACGCTGGGCGATCGCGCGCTCGGCACGATGCGCGACCAGCGCGACGTACCGCGCTCCGCGACGGCGCGGACGCTTACGCCCTGAGCGCGATCCCCGCTAGGCGCTTACGGGCTGGAGGCGCGGGAGCGGGCGCTCGCTCGCGGGCCGCGAGTCGACGGTTGCCCGCGCATCCACGCGCGAGAGCGGGCGGCGGCCCCACTCGGCCTCCTCGGCGAAGCGCACCAGCGCGTCGAAGTAGCGGCTGAGCGGCGGCGCATGTATGCCGGCCGGCTCGAGCGCGGCGATGGCGGCGCCGGTATCGAAGCGGGCGCGCATGTCGAAGTAGGG
Organism: Thermoleophilaceae bacterium; assembly: GCA_036494715.1. Taxonomy (GTDB): domain Bacteria; phylum Actinomycetota; class Thermoleophilia; order Solirubrobacterales; family Thermoleophilaceae; genus JAICJR01. The sequence goes on along the minus strand of DASXNY010000178.1, from coordinate 55,371 downwards.
GAAGTAGGCCTCCGTGCGCTTGACGGCGCGGCGCCTAGTGGGGCTACCGCGGCCGACGAGCCACGGATGCACCACGCGCCGGTAGACGCTCGGGCGGAGCGCCAGCGCGCGGCGGCGGCCGAACGCGGCGGCCGACATGTCGATCAGCTCGCCCACGTTGCTCGCCTCGGGTCCGGCGGCCAGCGTGTAGGTCTGGCCGACGGTGTCCTCGCGTGAGGCGAGGTTGAAGATCGCGTCCGCCACGTAGCTCACGGGCACCACGTCGACCGGCGCCGAGCGGCGGGCGGGCAGGACCGGGAGCGAACCGCGCGAGTAGGCGGCGAGCGGCCCGTAGACGACGTTGAAGGCCGGCGTCCAGCCGCTGTCCTCCTCGCCCACCACGATGCTGGGCCGCACGATGGTCACCGGGATGCGGCGGGCGCAGCTGCGCACGTGCTGCTCGGCTTCCCACTTGGACAGCTCGTAGCTGTTGTTGAAGCGCTGGCCGCGGTTGAGGTCGTGCTCGTAGAAGGCGCCGCGGTGGGTGCCCGCGACATACGCGGTCGAGACGTGCGCGTAGCGCTCGAGCCCGTCGCCACGCAGGGCGCAGAGCTTGGCGAACTCGAGCAGGCGCCGAGTGCCCTCGGTGTTGATGGCGCGCGCCTTGTCGAGCGGCAGGTTGAAGGAGACGGACGCGGCCGAGTGGACGACCTGGGTCACGTCCTCGGCGAGGCGCTCGCGAAGCTGCTCGTCGAGGCCGAGGTCGGGCAGCGTCACGTCGCCGCGAACGGGCACGAGCCGGCTGCCGAAGCGGTCGGCGCCGGGCAGCACGGTGCGCGCAGCGACGCGCAGCCGCTCGCTCGCCTCGTCGTCGTCACCTCCGCGGATCAGCGCGTAGATCGTGCGCTCGGTGTTGGCCAGGAAGCGGGCCAACAGCTCCATCCCGAGGAAACCTGACGAGCCCGTCAAAAAGATTCCGCCTGATCGCATACCGCAAACTGTTCCCGTCGCATTCGCCATTGAACATCGACCGTTGTCTGAACTTTGAAGCCTCAAAATCGACTTCATGTATACGCGAGGTGAAAATCGGCTTAGGCGGGACGGGCCGACTTCGTCCGCGCCCGCGTGGCGTCGAGAAATACCTCTGTGACATCCGGCACGACCTCGCGCAACCGCTCGTCGATCCGGTCTGAGATCTCCTCGACTCTATCCGGATCCAGGTTGTTGGCAAGGTCGATCCGGGCGGCCACGAGCAGGGCGTTCGGCCCGAGCGTCATCGTGAGGAGCTCGACCACCTCGTCGATCTCATCGAACCCGCGCAGCGTCTGCTCGAGCGCCTCCCGCTCCTCGGGCCGCGCGGCGCCGCCGATCAGCAGATGCGACACGTCGCGGCCCATCCACATGGCCACGGCCACCAGCAGGATCCCGATCGCGATCGAGGCGGCCGGGTCGAACACGGAGGAGCCGGTCACCTGGTCGGTCACGATCCCGGCGAGTGCGATGAAGATGCCGACCAGCGCGGCGGTGTCCTCGAACAACACCATCTTCACGTTGGGATCGCGACTGCCGCGCACGTAGCGGAGCAGCGGCAGTCCGGCCTCGGCCGCCTCCCCGCGCACCTGGCGCAGGGCCCGCAGCCACGAGGCACCCTCGGCCGCGAAGGCGATCGCGAGCGTGATGTAGGCGACCGTGAAGCCGGTGGCCTTGTTGCCCGCGAACAGCTCGTACACGCCATAGCCGATCGCAAACACGGCGCCGGCAAGGAACATGCCCACCGCCGCGACGAACGTCCACAGGAAGCGCATCTGGGCGTAGCCGAAGGGCTGGTCCGGGTCGGGCTCGCGCCCGCCGAGGGCGATCGACACGAGCAGGAAGGCCTGGTTGGCGGTGTCCGCCACCGAGTGCCCCGCCTCCGCGAGCATCGCGGTGGACCCGGTCACGAGCCCGCCGAACAGCTTCACCAGCGCGACGGTGGCGTTGGATGCCAGCGCAATCAGCACGGTCCTGCGGCTGGCGGCGGTATTCCGGCGCGTGCGCTCGAGGGTGCGTCGGCTCGTCTGCTCGGCTGCGGGCGCCAATCCGTTGGTCACGGCTCATGACTACCCGATGTGCGCGGGCGCGCCACCTGCGGTGGTTAGCGCTGGACTGGCGCCGCCTCCCGATATACGGTGTTAGCCGGGGGAAATCGGGGATGAGCTTCAACATCCTGGCAGTCGGCCGTCCTGGTATGGGCGAAGAGTCCACCGTGGAGCGCGCCGCCGCGCGTGCAGCCGAGGTGCACGGCGCTCTTACGCTGATGTGTGTCTGGTCGCCGGCGCGGCTGATCCACTGGGCGCGGCTCGCGGGTGTCGATCCGGCCGAGCTGATCCGTGAACACGGCGAGCAGTCGTCGGAGTGGATCCGCGGCGTGGTGGCGGGCCTGCCGCCGGACGTGAGCGTGAAGTTCGCCTGCCGCAAGGGGCTCGCCAAGCGGCACATCGCCAGCGAGCTGCGGGCGGGCTGCTACGACGAGCTGGTCGTCAGCCGGACACTGCTCGGCCAGCGCTGCCTGGCGCGCATCGAGCGCGAGCATCCCGGGCTGCGCGTCGAGCTCGTCGATCCGCTCGCCGGGCTACTCGCCGCCTGACTCCCGGCGCGTTTTTCCGTCAAAGCCGTTCACGACAGGAGCTCCACCGGCGCGTCCTCGAAATGCGTGATCCTGCGTAGCTCCGCCACTCGCTCGTGCACCTCGTCCGCCAGCAGCCGTGTCACGCGCTCGGCGCCGAACTCCTCGACGTTGTACGAGGCGAGCGCTGTGCCGTACGCCATCGCCTGGCGCAGGTTCGTGTCGTCGAGGCCGCCCTCGTCGAGGCGGCGTGCCACGTAGCCGACGAAGCCGCCGGCGAAGGTGTCCCCCGCGCCCGTCGGGTCGATCACCGTCTCGAGCGGGTAGGCGGGCAGCGCGAAGAACGAGTTAGCCGTGATCAGAGCAGCGCCGTACTCGCCCTGCTTGGCCACCACCACGGTTGGCCCCCAGGACAGGACCTCGCGCGCCGCGGACACCAGGTTGGGCTTCTCGGTGAGCTGGCGCAGCTCGGCGTCGTTGAGGATCACGCAATCCACGCGCTCGATCACGCCGACGAGCGAGTCGCGCGCCGTGTCGATCCAGAGGTCCATCGAGTCGAGCGCGCTGAAGCGCGCTTCCTTGCACTGCTCGCGCACCGCACGCTGGAGGTCCGGCTGGATGTTCGCCAGGAACAGCACGTCGGCATCGCGCGAGCGGTCGGACAGCTTGGGCTGGAAGTCCGCGAATACGCCCAGCTCGGTGGCCAGCGTCTCGCGCGAGTTGAGGTCCCAGCCGTACTCGCCGTGCCAGAAGAACGTCTTGCCGCCGGCTACTCGCTCGACGTCGTCGATCCGCGTGCCGCGCGTGGCGAGCACCTCGAACTCGGGCTCGTGGAAGTCGTCGCCCACGGGGCCAACGACGTTCACCCCGTCGAAGAACGACGCCGCCAGGGCGAAGTGCGTAGCCGCGCCGCCGAGCATGCGCTCGCGCTCGCCAAACGGCGTCTTCACCCGGTCGTAGGCGAGCGAGCCGACGACTGTGATGCTCACGCGCCCACCGGCTCGGCCTCGGCCTGCGAGAGGCCGGCGGCGTCGCGGAGGGCGTCGGCGCGGTCGGTCCGCTCCCAGGTGAAGTCGCGGTCCTCGCGGCCGAAGTGGCCGTAGGCCGCGGTCTTCTGGTAGATCGGGCGGTGCAGGTCGAGGTAGTTGCGGAAGGCGCCCGGCCGTAGGTCGAAGTGCTCGTTGATGAGCGCGATGATCTGCGCGCGGCCGATCTTCTCGGTGCCGAAGGTCTCGACCATGATCGAGACCGGGTGCGCGACGCCGATCGCGTACGCCACCTGCACCTCGCAGCGGTCCGCGAGCCCGGCGGCCACCACGTTCTTCGCGACGTAGCGCGCGGCGTAGGCGGCGCTGCGGTCGACCTTGGACGGGTCCTTGCCGCTGAACGCGCCACCGCCGTGGCGGGCGGCGCCGCCATAGGTATCGACGATGATCTTGCGCCCGGTCAGTCCGCAGTCGCCCATCGGGCCGCCGATCTCGAACTTGCCGGTGGGGTTGACGAGCAGCGACTCGCGCAGCCTGCTCTCGTCGTAGAGGCCCGCGGGGAGGACGGGCTTCAGCACGTGCTCCCAGAGGTCGGGCTTGATCAGTGTCTCCGAGTCGACGCCCGGCTTGTGCTGGGTCGAGATCAGGATCTTGTCGACCTCGACGGGGCGGCCGTCCTCGTAGCGCACGGTCACCTGCGTCTTGCCGTCGGGGCGCAGGTAGGGGAGGACCTCGCTCTTGCGCACCTCCGACAGCCGCTGCGCAAGCTTGTGCGCAAGCGCGATCGGCATCGGCATCAGCTCCGGCGTCTCGCGCGTGGCGTAACCGAACATCATGCCCTGGTCGCCCGCTCCCGCCACGCCGAGCTCGTCATCGTCGCCGCTCGTGCGGCGCTCGTACGCGTTATTCACGCCCTGGGCGATGTCCGGCGACTGCTCGTCGATCGCGGTGATCACCGCGCACGTGTGGCAGTCGAAGCCGTAGCTCGCGTTGTCGTAGCCGATCCGCTTGATCGTGTCGCGCGCGATCTTCGGCACATCGACGTAGACGGTCGTCGAGATCTCGCCCGATACGACCACCAGGCCCGTATTCACGAGCGTCTCGCAGGCCACGCGGCCCAGCGGGTCCTCGGCCATCACGGCGTCGAGGACGCCGTCGGAGATCTGGTCGGCGATCTTGTCCGGGTGGCCCTCCGTCACCGACTCCGAGGTGAACAGGAACTCGTTGCCGGCACTCGTCATCTGGGAAGACCCTCACTTTCCGACCCCTTACGGGTCACCTCGAGCAGATAGGCGACCATCACTTCCTCGTCGCCGATGTCGATGTGGTACGCGTCCGATAGCTGTTCGACGCGCTCGATCTGATCCTGCTTCTCCTTGAACAGATCGTGGAACGGGAAGAACGTGAAGTCCACCACACGCGCGTCGAAGCCCATCTTGTCTAGCAGCTCCGCCGTGCGTTCCTGCCCGATGATCGACAACTGCATGATGTACGCCACGCCGTCGTCGGCCAGCGCCTTCGGCAGCATCTCGATCAGATGGTCGATCAGGTTGCGGCCCCAGTAGTCGAGCGGCCGGTGCGTCACCACCTGCTCGAACGGGTCGACCGGCATCTGGTAGAGGCTCGCGACGATCACGTCGTAACGCTCCTCCGGCAGCCACGGGTAGAGGTCCACCGCGGCGGCGCTCACGCGATCGGCCACGCCGTTGCGGAAGGCGTTGGTGAGCGTGTTGTCCACCGCCTGCTTGTCGATGTCGATCGCGTGCACGTGGGCGGCGCCGTTGAGCGCGAGCTGCACGGCGAGCAGGCCGGTGCCGGAGCCGATGTCGAGACAGCGGCCGTGGCTCCCGATGCCCTCGTGGAAGAGGTACTTCCAGACGAGGAAGCTGCCCTGGGTGGGGAGGAATACCCCGTCCTCGACGAGGATGTCCGGGAACTCGAGCGGGAACAGCGGGCGCCCGCGCGGGTCCCTCCAGCGCGGCGCCGGGGCGTGGGCGCCGTTGCCGTTCAGCCCGTCGTCCTCGAGCTCGGGGTGGTGGTGGCCCGGCTTGGTCTCGGCGAGCGCCTTGCTTGCGGCCGCGATGTGCTCCGGGCCTACTCCGCAACAGCCGCCGATGATCTGCGCGCCCTCCTCGCGCCAGCCGAGCGCCATCTCCGCGTACTTCTCGCCGGTGATGGCGGTCTCGAAGCGCCAGCCGGCATTGGTGAAGTAGCCGAGGTTGGGATAGACGCCGAGCGGCATGTCGGTGAAGTCGCGCAGCCAGGAGAGCATGCCCGCGACGTGGTCGGGCGGTATGCAGTTGAGCAGCAGCGCGCCGACGCCCATCTCCTCGAAGCGGCGGGCTGCGCGGCCGAAGGCGTCGCCCTCGGGGCCGCCCCAGTGCTCGCCGTACACCCCGCACACGCCCTGGCGGCAGCGGCGGAAGCTGATCCAGACGGGGATGCCGGTGGCAAGCAGGCTCTCGACCGTCGAGTAGGTCGAGCTGCGCACGAGCGACAGGGTCTCGAGCAGGACGAGATCGGGCGGGTCCTCCTCGAACACGCGCGCGAGCAGGCGCACGGTCTCGTGGCCCTCGGGCGTGTCGACGTCGCCGTTGATGCTGAAGGCCACGGCGCACTCGCCGCTGCGCCCACCCTCCTCGACGGCGCGACGCGCGAGCCTCACGCCGCGGCGCGCGATGTCCATCCAGTGGATCGGCCGGGTGGAGTCCCAGATCGCCGGGCGGTCGCTGCGTAGTGCGCTCGGCAGGCCCCAGGTGTCGGTGGAGATGACGTCGCAACCGACGTCCACGTAGCTGCGGTGCACGCGGGCCACCTGTTCCGGCGCGTTCACGAGCGCGCTCGTGCCCCACAGCCGCTCCTCGAGCTCGGGCCGGTCCTCCACGACCTCCTCGAGCTCGGTGGCGGTGCCGCCGTCGAGCATCACGCAGCGGTCGGTGACGATCAGCCGCTGTACGCGCTCGTAGGCGTTGCGCGGCTCATCTGCGTTGGACTGCCCGTCTGCCGGCAGCGCGGTGCTCACGTTGGCCACTTCTCCTCGCCTCTCCTCGCCACAGCCCCGGAAGGTCCCCGGGCCTGTGTGCATGGTGCTCCACGAGGGGCAGGGCCGCGACTCCCATCGCGCCTGACTTCCCACACCTTTCGAGCAGGCTCAAGCGTGCTGCGAGCGCTCACACAACCATTCTGGCGGCTGTTCTGCATACAACCCCCCTATCGATAGGGCAAGACCTAACTAGTGGGAGGGTCGCATTGCCCTTTACTCGCGTACGGTGCGCCCAATGCCGCTCTATCGCAGCCCGCTGGAGCACGTGCTGCGCCGCGCGGGTGCGACGCTGACGCGCCGCGACGGCTGGCGTGTTGCCGCCCACTTCGGCTCGCCCGCCGGCGAGCTCGCGGTCTGTGCCCGCAGCGTCGGCCTCGTGGACCGCTCCGAGCTCGGCAAGCTCGAGCTGCGCGGCTACCCCGAGGCGATCGACCGCGTCGTCTCGTACCTCTCCGACTGCCAGCTCGAACCCAACGAGGTCGTCCGTGCCCGCGACGTGCGCTGGTGCTCGGCCTCGCCCGACCGCCTCTTTGTGCTGTGCGAGCCCGCCGCCTCGTTCGCGATGAGCGAGCGCTTGCACGACGCGGTGCGCCGCACCCCCGGCGTGCTCCTCACCGACGAGACCGAGGAGCTGGCCGCGTTGGCGCTGCTCGGCCCCGCCGCGCCGTCCGTGATCGCCGCGCTGGGCGCCTGGGACCTCGACACGATCGGGTTGCCGCGGCCCAGCTTCTCCGCGCTCACGCTCGAGGGCCTGCCGGTGTTCCTGCTCGAGGAGTCGAGCGCCCGCTCGCTCATCCTGGTCGAGCGCGAGTACGCCGAGCGCCTCTTCGACCTGCTCGAACGAGTCGGCCGCCCCTTCGGGCTGAGCTGCGCCGGCATCGAGGCCGCGGATCGCTTCGCAATGATCGAGCGCCAGCTCACGCGACAGCGCTCACGGCCGGCGTTCGCGTAACGCCTTCGTAGCTCAGCCGTCGCGCGCCTGTCGCACACGCGTGTGGAGACGTGCGCGCATGGGTCGCATGCTGGCCCGTATGGCGGACGTGTGGTCAATTTCCCAGGACAGTCATGGAGGATTGACCACACGTCTCGGGAGGGCGGCCGAGCTGGCGACGCGCCAGGGTGGTGCCGTCGCGGCGTGGCAGCTCTACACGCTCGGACTCGGGCGGGGCGCCGTCGAGTACTGGGCCGCGTCGGGGCGGCTGCATCGCATGTATCCAGGCGTGTATGCGCTGGGGCACAGGGCTGTTGCGTGGAAGGGGCGGCTGGCGGCCGGGGTGCTGGCGTGCGGGCCTGAGGCCGTGCTGAGTCACCGCAGCGCAGCGGCGTGGTGGGCGCTGCTGCCGAGCGAGCGCGCTCGCGTGGACGTGACGGCGCCCACCCGCCATCGCCTGCGCGGCATCGATGCGCACCGCTGCCGGCTGGACCGCCGCGACCGCACGGTCCACGAGGACATCCCGATCACCACAATCGCCCGCACGTTGCTCGACCTCGCCGAGGTGGAGTCGCGCTCACGGCTGGCGAAGGCGGTGGAGACCGCCGAGCGCCGCGGCCTCTTCGACCTCCAGGCGATAGACGACACCCTCACACGGAACCCGGGACGCCACGGCCACAAGCCACTCCGCTCCCTGCTGAGCAATTACCGCGACGCGCCCACCACGCGTTCGGACCTGGAGATTGCGTTTCTGAAGCTGCTTGCGGACGAGCATCTTCCGCGCCCGCAGTCCAACGCCCTCGTCGGCGCCTACGAGGTCGACATGCTCTGGGAGGACCGGCGCGTGATCGTCGAGCTCGACACGTGGGACTTCCACGGCACCCACGAGGCCTTCGAGCGCGACCGTGCCCGGGACATCGAGCTGCAGCTGCTCGGCTATGTGGTGATACGCATCACCGGCCGGCGGCTGAGGCACGAGCGCGCCGAGGTCGTACGCCAGCTCAGGGCGCTACTCGGCCGCCCGTGAGGCGCAGGTAGCGCGACGCCGCCTCCGCGCGGTTGCCGGCGTGCAGCTTGCGCAGGATGTTGTTGACGTGGAACTTGACCGTGCCCTCCGAGATCACGAGCTCGGCGGCCACGGCGCTGTTGGTCTTGCCGCGCGCCATCAGTCGCAGCACGTCGAGCTCGCGGCGCGTGAGCAGCCCGTCGAAGACCGCGCGGTCGTCGCGGCCTTCCGTCAACAGCGGCTCGGACAGCGAGGCGGCCGCGCTCGCCGGCGGCGGCTCCTCGGCGGACAGGTCGAGGGCCGCGTCGCTCAGCTGCCCCGAGCGGGCGTTGAGCCAGTCGAGGAAGCGGCGCGTCTGGTCGCGCTCGCGTCGCAGCGTGCGGCGCAGCGTGGCGGACTCGAGTACCTGCGCGTAGCCGAGCGCGAACGCCCAGAGCACGTCGCGGTCGAGCGCGTCGACCTGCCGGCCGGACGGGAGACGGTCGGCGTGCAGGAGGCCGACGACCTCGCCCTGGATCACGAGGGCGGCCGCGGCGTAGGACTCCCAGCCCATCAGCTCCGCCATCTCGCGGTGGACGCGCGGGTGGAGCCTCGCCTCGAGCACGATCGTCGCCCGGCGCCGGCGCATCACCTCGGTCTCGATCATCGGGTGCTGGAGGCGCGGCGCCAGCTCGCGCAGGTCCTCGATCGCCTTCGCCGCGCCCGCGGCGTCGTCCGCGAAGTAGGCCGACTCGGGCACGAGCGCCCCGTCGCGGATGCGGCTGAGCAGCGCGCGGTCGAAGCCGGAGGCCGCGCACAGCTCCTCGGGCGCGCGGGCGATCATCACGCCCGGCGAGGTGATCTCGCGCAGCCGGACAAGCGACTGCCGTACGCGCTCGAGTGCCTCGAAGCGGCGCTCGAAGCGCCGCCGCACGAGCTGGAGCTGGAGCCGGTGGAGGTCGGTGGCATCGGTCCAGGGCTCGGAGCCGGCGGCGTCTGCCAGCGCGGCCGTCACGGCGTCGACGATCTGCGCGAGCGCGGCCTGCGCGTCTCCGTCGTCCGGCGGCGAGGGCATGCCGTCGCCGAGCAACGTGGCCGCCTGCGCGGTGGCGCGCTCGACCCGCCGGCCGAGCTGCTCGTCGAGCGTGCCGACGGCGGCCGTCATTCCGGCAGCCCCGCGGTCAGGCGCTCGTAGCGCGCCACCGCGTCGGCGCGGTTGGCGGCGCGTAGCTTGCGCAGGATGTTCTTCACGTGGTACTTGACCGTGCCCTCGGCGACCACGAGCGATTTGGCGATCGCGAGGTTGGTGTTGCCGCGCGCCATCAGCCGCAGCACCTCGAGCTCGCGCGGGGTGAGCAGCTCGTCGAGCTCGGCGGCCTCGGCGAAGGCGTCGGCTCCCGGCGCGCCGTCGGCGCCGCCGGCCTGTACCACTGACGCGTCGGAGAGCCGGCTGAGGCGCGTGTTCATCCAGTCGACCGCGCCGCGCAGCTCGCCGCGGTGGCCGCGCAACCGCCCGCGCAGGACAGCGCGCTCGAACACCTGGGCGAGTCCCTCCGCGTATGCGCCGAGCGCCTCGTCGTCGATGGCGTCGATCGCGCGCCCCGAGCGCTCGCAGTCCGCGTGTATGAAGCCGACGGCGCTGCCGCCAAGCGCGAGCGTGGCGACGGCGTATGAGCTCCAGCCGAGCGCGTCCGCCCAGCGAGGGTCGATGCGCCCCTTCGCCGCGGGGAGCGAGATGACCGCGCTGCCTTGCTGCGCCGCCAGCTCGGCCTCCATGAGCGGATAGTCGAGGCGCATGGGGGAGGCGCGCAATGCCGTCAGCGCCTCCTCGGCGGCGGCGCGGTCGTCGCGGTCCCAGAGCGACTCCACGTGCAGCGCGCCGTTGCCGACGCTGCTCACCACCACGCGGTCGAAGTCAGAGCTCTCGCCGAGCACGTAGGCGGAGCGGTCGAGAATGCCGGCGGCCGAGCCGATCTCGCCGAGGCTGCGCACACCCTCCTGGACGCGCTCGAGCGCGTCCACCCGCCGGACCCAGCGGCGCTCGATCAGCTCGCGCTCGAGCTGCTGCAGCTCCACCAGCAGCCGCCACAGCGCGCGCACCCGCTGCGGACCGACCGCCGCACCCCGGTCGAGCTGCTCCGCGAGCGCTCCGAGGGCAGATTGCACCTGTCCACTCGCCGCCTGCAATTCGTCCAGATCCGGAGCGGCTGCGCGTCCGCTCTCTGACACCGTTTTGCGGGCAATCTCGATCGCGGCCGAGACCTGTGTGGACGCAGCAGCCATAACCGCTGAAAAACAGCATATGCATCGCGGTTCTGGACGCGTTTCTGTCGCCCAAAAAGGTGTCGAGGACGCCTAAAGCTGGGGGCGCGGTCGGTCGATGATCGAGGGAGCAGTTTGAGCTGAAAAAAAGGCATACCCGTCGTGAGGCGGGGACGCAAAGCCAGAGGTCTCGCACGGAGGCGAGATAGCTCGGTTGCCTGCTCAGGGGGGATCCCCAGACCGGCACCAATCAAGGAGGACACGGATGTACAAGTTCAAGCTCCAGCACGCCAAGCTGCTTCTGTCGATCGCGGCACTGGTCGCGCTCGTTGTCGACTCGGGAGCCGGCTTCAAGTTCTAAGAAGACCGCGGCCAGGCGTCCCGGCGTGCCGCCGGGACGCCTGGGCCCGAGCTCATGAGACCGCGAACTCTCCGTCCCGTCCACGTCTTCTGCGTCGCCGTCGGTCTGCTTGGGACGGCGATGGTGGGGGCCCTGCTCGCGGTCGCTCCGCCTGCGCCTCACCTCTTCACCGGCGTCTCGTTCCTGGCACTGGGCGCGAGCGTCATCCTCGGCGAGCTGTTCCCGCTCGAGCTGCCGCGCCGCTCTGGCGACGGCGAGGTCACCGTTTCGACGATGTTCTCGTTCGCGCTCGTGCTCGGCGTCGGATTGGTTCCCGCGCTCGCCGCGCAGCTCACCGCGTCGATCGTCCAGGACCTGGCCGCACGCAAGCCACGTTGGCAGATCCTCTTCAACATCGGCCAGTACGCGCTCTCGCTCGGTGCCGCCGCCGGTGTCGTCCGGCTGGTTCTAGGCCACACGCTCTTCCAGCCCAGCGGCTTTATGGCGATCGACCTACTCGGCGTGATCGGCGCCGCCGCGGCGTTCTTCGTAGTCAACTTGTTGTTGGTCACCCGCGCGACCACCCTCTACGAGGGGACCCCGTTTGCGCGGGCGTTGCGCACTGACCTCGCCTTCGGCCTCTCGGTGGGTGCGGTGCTGCTCTGCCTCGCGCCCGTCGTCGTGACCGTGCTGGAGTCGAGCCCGCTCATGTACCCGCTGCTGTTCGTGCCGCTGGTGGGCGTCTACGCCGGCGGCCGCCAGAGTGTGCGCACCGCCAAGGCCGAGCACATGGCCACGCATGACAGCCTCACCGAGCTGCCGAACCGGCGCTGGTTCCGTGAGGAGGTCAACAGGGCGCTGGCGAGTGGAGGGCTGCGCAACGGCGGCCTGCTGCTCGTGGACCTCAACCGCTTCAAAGAGGTCAACGACACGCTCGGCCACCACCACGGCGACCGCGTGCTGCAGCAACTCGGCCCGCGGCTCTTGTCGACGTTCCGGACCGACGACTTCGTCGCCCGTCTCGGGGGCGACGAGTTCGCCGTCTTCCTGCCCGACACCGACGCGGCGGCGGTGCAGCGCGCCTGCGACCAGCTCCAGGCCGCGCTTCACACGCCAGTCGAGGCCGACGGCATCAGCATCGAGCTCGACGCCAGCGTCGGGCTCGCTTGGTACCCGGCGCACGGCAGTGACGTGGACACGCTGCTCCAGCGCGCCGACGTGGCGATGTACCGCGCGAAGGCCACGCAACGTCACCTCGTGACCTACCGCCCGGAGGACGATTACCACAGCCCGGCGCGCCTCGCGCTCGTCGGCGACCTGCGCCGCGCGCTCGTCAACGATCAGCTCGTCCTCCACTACCAGCCGCAGGTGGACGTGGCGCTCGGGCGCCCCGTGGCCGCAGAGGGCCTCGTGCGCTGGGACCACCCGGAGCGCGGCTTGCTGCCGCCGTACGAGTTCATCGAGGTGGCCGAGCACACCGGGCTGATCAAGGACCTCACCTACCGCGTGATCGAGCTTGGCCTGAGCGACCTGCGCGAGTGGCAGGAGGCCGGCCGCGACCTGTCACTGTCGCTCAACATCTCGGTCCGCAGCCTGCTGGACCGCGCCTTCCCGGGCGAGGTCGAGCGCCTGCTCGCCGACCACGGCGTGGACGGCCGCCTGCTCACGCTGGAGCTCACCGAGAGCTCGCTGATGGTCGATCCCGACGTCGCCAAGCGAGCGATGAACGAGCTCAGCGAGATCGGCGTGTCGTTCGCGATCGACGACTTCGGCACCGGCTACTCGTCGCTCGCGTACCTCACCGATCTGCCCGTGCGTGAGTTGAAGATCGACAAGTCGTTCGTTCTTGCGATGAACGCCAACTCGCGCAACCGGATCATCGTGCACTCGACGATCGACCTGGCCCGCAACCTAGGCCTGCGCACCGTGGCCGAGGGCATCGAGGACCGCGACACGCTCGACGCCGTACGCGAGCTCGGCTGCGACCTCGGGCAGGGGTACCACATCAGCCGCCCACTGCCGGTACGCGACCTGATGGCCTGGTGGGACGAGAGCACGCTCACCCACGCCCACATCGCCGTCGCCCGGCAGGGCATGGTTTCCGCTCTCGGTCGCAGCGTGCGGATGGCCTGATGCTGCTCGTTATCGCGGCGGTGCTGCTGATCGCGAGCGTCCCGCTCGCGGGCGGGAGCCTCAAACGTCTCGGCGAGCTCGACATCCACGCGGCCTGGACCGTGCTGCTGTCGGCCGCGATCCAGGTCGCGATCACCTCGGCGATCCGAGGCGGCAGCCACGAGGTACACGTTGTGCTGCACTTCGCCTCCTACGCGCTCGTGGTCTGGTTCCTGGTCGCAAACCGGCAGATGTTCGGGATGCCGGTCCTGGCGCTCGGGGCGGCTCTCAACGTGCTCGCCATCGCCGCCAACGACGGCACGATGCCGGCCAGCGCCTTCGCCCTGCGCGTCTCCGGGATCGACACCTCGGGCGGCTTCGACAACTCCGGCCTCGTGCACCACGCCCACCTGCAGTTCCTGGGCGACATCATCCCCGTGCCCGGCCCCTGGCCGATCGGCAACGTGCTCAGCATCGGCGACCTGCTGATCTACGCCGGCGGGTTCATCGTGCTCCACTACGCCTGCCAGTCGCGGCTGGCGATCGGCCGCCGCGGGCGGCTGGCTGGCGCCGAGGCCTGAGCCGCTTGTCGTAGATTGGGGGGCGATGGAGTTCCCCGGTCACGTCGCCGCCGGTAGCTGGAGCGGCGGGCGCTTCATGCACTTCGGCGAGCCGCTCGACGACGAGCGGCTGGTCGCGCTGCTGCGTCCCGGCCAGGGCATCGACACGGTGCTCACCGCCGACGTCTACGGCCAGGGCGAGGCCGACCGAATCGTGGGCCGGGCGCTGTCCGGGCTGCCGCGTTCCGACTACTTCCTGGTGGGCGCGCTCGGGCACGACTTCTACGAGGGCGAGCGAGACGGGCCGCGCGGCTTCCCGCGCTTCACGGATCCGTCTCTGCGCGGAGCCGACGCGTACGCCGACTACCTGCGCATGGCCACGGAGCGGAGCCTCGAGCGTTGCGGCGTCGACTCGTTCGACCTCCTGTTGCTGCACAACCCGGATCACACCGGCTTCACCTCCGCGGCGGTCTGGAACGGGCTCGAGGCGCTGCGCACGGACGGGCTCACCCGCCTGCTCGGTGTCGCGCCCGGTCCCGCCAACGGCTTCACGCTCGACCTGATCTCGTGCTTCGAGCGTTTCGGCGACTCGATCGACTGGGCGATGATCATCCTCAACCCGATGGAGCCGTGGCCCGGCGAGCTCTGTCTCGACGCCGCCCGCGAGCACGACGTCGACCTGATCGCGCGCGTGGTGGACTACGGCGGGCTGTTCTGGGACGACGTACTGCCCGGACACGAGCTGAGCAAGGGCGACCACCGCACGTTCCGGCCCGACGGCTGGGTCGTGCAGGGGCGCGCGAAGCTCGAGCGCATGCGGCCGATCGCCGAGCGCCACGGGCTGACGACGATGCAGCTTGCCGCGCAGTGGGACCTCGCGCACGGGCCGGTGAAGTGCGTTGCCCCGACGCTGATCCAGGAGGCGGGCGCGCACGCGCGCCGCGTGGAGGAGAAGCGCGCGGAGCTGGCGGCCACGCCGGCCGACATCGTGCTGAACGACGACGAGATCGACGAGCTCCGCTCGATCGGCGACAACACCGGCTGCATGGCGCTCAAGGGCGCGTCGCCTGACAACGCGGGCGAGGAGCGCGCCGACCGCTGGCCGCTCGACGCCGAGCTCGAGGCCGTGGCCGAGCGCTGGGGCATCGAGCCCGACTCGCAGCTGCGCCAGGTCGCGGTCTAGCTATCGCACGGCTTGCGGCTCGGGCTGCTTCTGCTGCTGCGGCGGAGCGGCGGCCGGGTTCTGCTTGCGCAGGGGCTTCTCCTCCAGGAGGAACGCAAGCGCCAGGCCGATCGCGGCGATCGGGATGCAGACGAGGAACACCGAGTGCAGCGAGTTGGCGAGCGCGGTCTGCACGCCGTCGGCGATGCGCGCCGGGAGACGGCCCGAGCCGCTCTGGACCACCCGGTTCGGATCGATGTGCTTGCCCACGTTGCCGAGCTGCTTCACGAGCTCGACGCCGAGGCGGGCCGTGAGCAGCGCACCGAGCCCGGCGACGGCGAAGCTGCCGCCCATCGAGCGGAAGAAGTTGAGCTGGCCGGTGGTGACGCCAATCTGGCTGACGGGCACGGCGTTCTGCGCGGCGATCACGTAGACCTGGAACATGACGCCCATGCCGATGCCGACGATCACCAGGTAGGCGGACACGATCGCGAGCGTCGAGCTCGTGTCGAGCGTCGAGAGCAGCACGAAGCCGAGCAGCACGAGCGTGCTGCCGATGATCGGCCAGATCCGGTACTTGCCCGAGCGCGCCACGAGCTGGCCGACGACCACGCTCGAGATCACCCAGCCGGCCGACAGCGGGATCAGCAGCGCGCCGGAGTTCGTGGCGGAGGAGCCGAGCACGTCCTGCATGAACACGGGCGCGTAGATCGTCACCGCGAACAGCAGCGCGCCGATCACCATGCCGGCCGCGCAGGACACGGTCACGATGCGGATCTTGAACAGCTCGAGCGGGAGCAGCGGCTCGGGCGCGCGGCGTTCGACGAACCCGAAAGCCACGGCGAGCAGCACGCCCGCGGCGGCGGTGCCGAGCACCTCCCACGAGCCCCACGGGTAGGTCGTGCCGCCCCAGACCGTGGCGAGCAGGATCGCGATGATCGCGCCGCTGAGCAGCGCCGCGCCGACGTAGTCGATGCGGTGCTCGCGGATCTGTGTCTGCGAGTGCATCGTCCGCGCCACCACGAACAGCGCCAGCAGGCCGAGCGGCAGGTTGATGTAGAAGATCCAGCGCCACGAGGCGTGGTCGGCGAGCGTGCCGCCGAGCAGCGGTCCGGCCACCGCCGCGATCCCCCACATCCCGCTGATATAGCCCTGGTAGCGGCCGCGCTCGCGCGGGGGGAAGAGGTCCGCGATGGCGGCCTGGCTGAGCGGGATCAGGCCGCCGGCGCCGATGCCCTGGAGCGCGCGGAACGCGATCAGCTGGCCCATGCTCTGGGCCGCGCCGCAGAGCGCCGAGCCGACGAGGAAGATCGTGATCGCGATGAGGAAGAGGCGGCGGCGGCCGTAGAGGTCGGACAGCTTGCCGTAGAGCGGCACCGTGACGGTCGACGCGACGAGGTAGGCGGTCACCACCCAGCTCAGGTGCTCGAATCCGTTCAGATCCGAGACGATCTTCGGCAGCGCGGTGGCGACGATTGTCTGGTCGAGCGCGGCCAGCAGCGTGGCCAGCATGATCGCCCCGAAGGTCACGAGCGCCGAGCGGCTCGTCTGGGTCTGCGGCTCCGCGGTCACGACTCCAGGGTTCCCAGTTCTTCGTAAAGCTGCTCGATCGTCCTCTTCGCCTGCTCGTGGCGCTTGGCGGACTTGGCGCTGCGCTCCGGCGTGGACCAGGCCGCCGGATCCGCGAGCTCGTCCTCGAGCGTGGCCAGTGCCGCCTCGGCGGACTGGATGTCCGTCTCGATGACTGCGATCCGGCGCTTGCGGTCCTTCGAGAGCCCCGTTTTGGGTTGCTGCGACTGGCGCCGCTTGCCGTTCGTGGCCGGCGCCTTCGCGCTCGCCTGCTCGGCGGCCTTGCGCTCGTCGCGGGCGCGCGCGTAGTCGGCCCAGCCGCCCAGGTAGCTCTGCAGGTGGCGGTCCTCGATCGCGACGGTGCGCGTGCCCACGGCGTCGAGCAGGGCGCGGTCGTGCGACACGAGCAGCAGCGAGCCGTCGAAGGCGCGCAGCGCGTCCTCGAGCGCCTCGCGGCTCTCGAGGTCGAGGTGGTTGGTGGGCTCGTCGAGGATCAGCAGGTTGGCGCTCGACTGCACGAGGATCGCCAGCGACAGCCGCCGCTGCTCGCCTCCGGACAGCTCGGCCACCGGCTTCTCGACCTCCTCGCCCGAGAAGAGGAAGCGCCCGAGCAGAGCCCGCGTCTTCCCGGGGGTGAGCCCCGTGGCGCGCTGCGCCGCCTCGAGCACGTTCCCCTGGCTGCCGACCTCCTCGGCGTGCTGGGTGAGGTAGCCGAGCTCGACGTTGTGGCCGGTGCGGAGCTTGCCCGTGGCCAGCTCCCGCTTGCCCGCCAGGGTCTCGATCAGCGTGGTCTTGCCGCTGCCGTTCGGGCCGACCAGCGTCAGGTGCTCGCCGCGTTCGAGCCACAGCTCGACGTCCTCGAGGAGCTGCTTGTCCCCGGCGGCGAGGTCGGCGTGCTCGAGCTCGAGTACGACGCGGCCGCTGCGGGTCGGCTTCTCGAAGCTGAAGCCGAGCGCGCGGCCGTCCTTGGGGTCGCGCTCGACGCGCTGGATCTTGGCGAGCTTCTTCACGCGTGACTGGGCCTGCCGGGAGCGCGTGCCGGCGCGGAAGCGGGTGACGAAGCGCTCGAGGCGCTCGATCTCGGCCTGCTGGCGCTCGATCGCGCGGCCGAGGGCGAGCTCGCGTGCCGCCTGCTCCTTGCGCCAGGCGTGCCAGGGCCCGGGGAAGAACCGCGAGCGGCCGGCCTCGAGCTCGAGCACCGCGGTGCCCACCGCCTCGAGGAACCAGCGGTCGTGGGCCACGAGCACGATCGCGGCGTCGAGGGTGGTGAGCCGGTTCTCGAGCCACTCGAGCGAGGCGATGTCGAGGTGGTTGGTCGGCTCGTCGAGCAGCAGCAGGTCCGGGTCGCCGGCAAGCGCGCGCGCGAGCGAGGCACGCGTGAGCTCGCCGCCGCTGAAGGTCGCGAGCGAACGGTCGAGGTCGGCGTCCTGGAAGCCGAGCCCGCGGATAGTCGACATCACGTGCTGACGCCAGTTGTAACCGCCGGCGTGCTCGAGCCTGGTCTGGGCGCGGGCGTAGCGGTCGAGGGCGGCCTGGTCGGTCGCGCCCTCGGCCATCGCCTGCTCGAGCCGCCGCAGCTCATCCTCGAGCTCGAGCAGGTCGCCGCAGCCCTGCAGCACGTATTCGCGCAGGCTCAGGTCGAGCTCGCGCGGCGGGCGCTGGTCGTGCAGCGCGATGCGCGTGCCCTTGGCGATCACGAGCTCGCCGAAGTCCACAGAGGTCTCGCCCGCGAGCATGCGCAGCAGCGTCGTCTTGCCGCTGCCGTTGCGGCCGGACAGCGTCATGCGGTCGCGCTGCTCGAGCTTGAAGGAGACGCCGCGGAGCAGCGGCTCCCCGGCGATGTCCTTCCCCAGATCCGATGCGATCACCACGGCCACGGTGAGTGATCCTAGGAGCGAGTCAGGTGAGAGCGGACTCCGGGTCGGACCACGCCAGCTCGCCCGCCGTGATCGTCGCGGCGATCAGGGGGACGCCCGGGCGGTAGATCAGGTGGGAGTGGGAGGGCGCGTCGAGGATCGCGACGTCGGCGCGGGCGCCTGGGGCGAGGTGGCCGATGTCGTCACGGCGCAGGGCCTGCGCGCCGCCGAGGGTGGCAGCCTGCAGCGCCTCGTCGGCGGTCATTCCCATGTCACGGACCGCGAGAGCGATGCAGAAGCTCATCGAGGTCGTGTAGCTCGAGCCGGGATTGGTGTTGGTGGCGAGCGCGACGCTCACGCCGGCGTCGATCGCGCGGCGGGCGTCGGGATAGCTCTCGCGCGTTGAGAAGTCGGTGGCGGGCAGGAAGGTGGCGACGGTCGAGCCGGCGGCGAGCGCCTCGATGTCGGCGTCGCTCAAGTAGGTGCAGTGGTCCGCCGACGCCGCGCCCAGCTCCACGGCCAGCTGCACGCCGGGACCCTCCCCGAGCTGGTTGGCGTGCACGCGCAGGCCGAGCCCGGCGGCAGCGCCCGCCTCGAGCACTGCGCGCGACTGCTCGGCATCGAACGCGCCCTCCTCGCAGAACACGTCGATCCAGCGGGCGTAGGGCTTGCAGGCCTCGAGCATCTCGCCGCGGACGAGCCAGACGTAGTCGTCCGGGTGGCCCTCGTACTCGGCCGGCACGACGTGGGCGCCGAGGAACGTGACGTCGTCGGTGAAGCGCGCCGCGACCTCGCACGAGCGCCGCTCGCTGTCGCTGTCGAGCCCGTAGCCGGACTTGATCTCGACGTGCGTGATCCCCGCGCGCACCCCCTCGCGGCGGCGGCGCTCGGTGAGCGCGCTGAGCTCATCGACGCTCGCGGCGCGCGTGGCGTCTGTGGTCACGCGGATGCCGCCCGCGCGGTAGGGCTCGCCCGCCATCCGGGCGGCGAACTCGTCGGCACGATCGCCGGCGAACACGAGGTGGGTGTGGCTGTCGACGAAGCCCGGGATCACGCAGCGGCCAGCGACGTCGAGGCGCTCGTCGGCGGCGGCGCCCGCGGGTTCCACCGCGGCGACGCGCTCGTCGTCGAGCACCAGCGCGGCGTCGCGCACGATGCCGAGCGGTCCGTCGCCGAGCGACGGGTCGCCCGTCACCAGGAGTCCGATGTTGTCGATCGCGAGCGTGGTCACGGCATCAGGGCCAGCTCGAGCTCGCGCGCCACGTCGAGGTCCACGTGCGCGCCGTCGCGGACGATGAAGCGGCCGCCCACCATCACGTGGCGCACGTCCGCGGCGCTGCCGGCGAAGACCGCGGAGGGCACGGCGTGCGCCTCGCCGGTGCCGGCCAGCCGCACGCCATCGAGCCCGATCGTGGTGAGGTCCGCCAGCGCGCCCGGCTCGATGCGCCCGCCGTCGGGCCAGCCGAGGCAGCGGTAGCCGTCGGCCGTGGCTGCGGACAGGAGCTCGGCGGGGGAGTGGTTGCCGCGCACGCCCGTGGCGAGCCGCTCGTCGAGTTCCACCGCGCGCGCCTCCTCCAGCACGTCGATGACCGCGTGCGAGTCGCTGCCCAGCGACAGCCGCGTGCCCGCCTCGCGCAGGCGCGGCGCCGGCCCGATGCCGTCGGCCAGGTCGCGCTCCGTGGTGGGGCAGAAGCAGCAGGTGACTCCGGCCTCGCCGAGCATGCGGATGTCGACGTCCGTGAGGTGTGTGGCGTGCACGGCGGTGAAGCGCTCGCTCAGCGCGCCGACCGAGCTGAGCAGTCCGGTGGGCGAGACGCCGTGGGCGGCGAGACAGCCGTCGTTCTCGGCGGGCTGCTCGGAGACGTGCGCGTGCAGCGGCGCCGAGCGCGCCGCAGCCCAGTCGGCCACGACGCGCGCCGAGTCCGGGTCAACGGCCCGCACGGAATGAATCGCCGCCCCGACACGCGCACCTTTATCGATGCTGTCGACGCGGCGGACCCACGCCTCCGCGTCGCCGTCGCTGAACCGCTTCTGCACGCCGTCCGGCTCCTGGCCGAAGCCGCCGCGCACGTAGCAGGCATCGATCAGGGTGATGCGGATGCCGGCCTCCGCGGCAGCCTGGATCACGGCGTGGCCCATCGCGTTCGGATCCGCGTACAGCTTGCCGCCCGGCTCGTGGTGCACGTAATGGAACTCGCCGACCACGGTCACGCCGGCGAGCACCATCTCGCCGAAGGTGGCGCGAGCCAGCGCGAGATACGAGTCCGGATCGATCGAGCCGGCCAGCTCGTACATCTGCTCGCGCCAGGTCCAGAAAGAGCCGCTGCCGCCGTGCGTGCGGCCGCGCAGCGCGCGCTGGAACGCGTGCGAGTGGGAGTTGGCAAGGCCCGGCAGGGTGAGCCCGTGCAGCCGCTCGGCGCCGGGGCGCGCGGACGTGCGCGGCTCCACCGACTCGATGCGGTCGTCCTCGAGCGTGATCAGCACACCGCCCTCGGGCCGCTCGCCGCCGAGCCAGGCGTGCTCGCACCAGAGCTGCTTCACGATCCCACCCGCTCCACCAGCTCACGGGCCCGCGCCTCGAAGGTGGCGCGCCGGTGGCGGTCGAACTGCTCCCAGGTGGAGAAGGTCGACGGGTCGCGCACGCGGTCGAGGAAGAGGACGCCGTCGAGGTGGTCCAGCTCGTGCTGGAACGTGCCGGCCGTGAGCCCGCGGCGCACCTCCTCGTGCGGCCGGCCCTCGCGGTCGAGGTAGCGCACGCGCACGTTCACGTGGCGCTCGACGTCGCCGCGCAGGTCAGGCACCGACAGGCAGCCCTCGTTGACCGTGAACAGCTCATCGTCCACGTGCTCGAGCTCGGGATTGACGATCACGGTGAGCGGCACCTCCGGCTTGTACGGGTAGCGCGGGTTGCCGGGCTCGACCTCCACCACCGCCACCCGCAGAGCGCGCCCCACCTGGTTGGCCGCGATCCCCGCGCCGTGCGCCGCCCGCTTGGTGTCGATCATGTCGTCGATCAGCGTCTGGATCTCATCGGAGCGCAACTCGTCCGCCGTGAGCTCGCGCGCCCGCTCGCGCAGCACCGGGTCGCCCACGCTGACGATGGGTAGCACGGTCATTCGCGCATGGGAATCCGGACGCCGCGCTCCTCCGCAATGCGCACGGCGCTCTCATAGCCGGCGTCGGCGTGGCGCATCACCCCAGTGCCGGGGTCGCTCGTCAGCACGCGCTCGAGCTTCTGCGCAGCCAGCTCGGTGCCGTCGGCCACGCAGACCATGCCGGCGTGGATCGAGCGCCCGATGCCGACGCCACCGCCGTGGTGGATCGACACCCACGACGCGCCCGACGCGGTGTTCAGGAGCGCATTCAGCAGCGGCCAGTCGGCGATCGCGTCGGAGCCGTCCTCCATGCCCTCGGTCTCGCGGTACGGCGATGCGACCGAGCCGGAGTCGAGGTGGTCGCGCCCGATCACGATCGGGGCGGACAGCTCGCCGCTCGCGACCAGCTCGTTGAAGCGCAGCCCGAGCTGCGCGCGCTCGCCGTAGCCCAGCCAGCAGATGCGTGCGGGCAGGCCCTGGAACGCGATCTTCTCCTGGGCCTGGCGGATCCAGCGCGCCAGCCGCTCGTCGTCGGGGAACTCCTCGAGCACGGCCGCGTCGGTGGTGGCGATGTCCTGCGGGTCGCCCGACAGGGCCGCCCAGCGGAACGGGCCCTTGCCCTCGCAGAACAGCGGCCGCACGTACGCGGGCACGAAGCCGGGGTAGGCGAAGGCGCGCTCGAAGCCGCCGAGCTTGGCCTCGGCGCGCAGCGAGTTCCCGTAGTCGAACACCTCGGCGCCGCGATCCATGAAGCCCACCATCGCGGCGCAGTGAGCGGCGGCGGCACGGCGGGCGCGCGCGACGTACTCGTCGGGGTCCGACGCGCGCAGCGCGAGCGCCTCGTCCAGCGTCATCAGGTTGGGGACGTAGCCCTGAAGCGGATCGTGGGCGGAGGTCTGGTCCGTGACGATGTCCGCCTCGAAGCCCTCGGCCAACAGCTCGGGCAGCACATCCGCGGCATTGGCGCACAGGCCGACGCTGCGGGCGCGGCGGTCGCGCGCCGCGGCCCGGCAGCGCTCGATCGCGTCCTTCAAAGAGTCCGCCTGCTCGTCGAGGTAGCGGGTCTCGAGCCGGCGCTCGATGCGGTGCTGATCGACCTCGACACACAGCGCCACGCCGCCGTTCATCGTGATCGCGAGCGGCTGCGCGCCGCCCATGCCGCCGAGCCCGCCCGTCAAGGTGATCGTGCCCGCGAGCGAGCCGTCGTGCTTGCGCCGCGCGATCTCCGCGAAGCACTCGTAGGTGCCCTGGACGATGCCCTGGCTGCCGATGTAGATCCACGAGCCGGCGGTCATCTGCCCATACATCGTCAGGCCGAGTGCCTCGAGCCGCCGGAACTCGTCCCAGGTGGCCCAGTCGGGCACCAGGTTGGAGTTGGCGATCAACACGCGTGGCGCCCACTCGTGCGTGCGGAACACGCCGACCGGCTTGCCGGACTGCACGAGCAGCGTCTCGTCATCGCCGAGTGAGCGCAGGCTGCGCACGATCGCGTCGAACGCCTCCCACGAGCGCGCGGCTCGGCCCGTTCCGCCGTAGACCACGAGGTTGTCCGGGTCCTCGGCCACGTCCGGATCGAGGTTGTTCATCAGCATCCGCAGGGCGGCCTCCTGCGGCCAGCCCTGGCAGGACAGATCGCTGCCGTGCGCTGCTCGGATCTCCCTCATGGCAGCTCCCCGATCGACGCTTCCACAGCCTGCAGCAGCTCGCCCGACTCGAGCAGCGACTCGGCGGCGCCCAGCTCGGGGCTGAGCTCGCGGTCGTCGCCCTCGTGGCCGGGCACGACCGTGCGCAGCGCCACAAGTGCCGCGCCCGTTCCGGCGCCGGGCTCGAGCGGCGCGCGCAGCTCGATCCCGCGCCCGGCGCACACCAGCTCGACGGCCAGGATGCGCCGCAGGTTGCGCACGCACGCTCGCAGCTTGCGCGCCGCGCCCCAGCCCATCGACACGTGGTCCTCCTGCATCGCGCTCGTGGGGAGGGAGTCGACGCTGGCCGGGGCGGCCAGGCGCCGGTTCTCGGCCACCATCGCCGCCTGCGTGTAGTGGGCGATCATCAGCCCGGAGTTGACGCCGGCGTCCTCGGCGAGAAACGGCGGCAGCCCGTGCGAGCGGGCGGGGTCGAGCAGGCGGTCGGTGCGGCGCTCGGCGATGGCGCCCACCTCGGCGGCGGCGATCGCCATGAAGTCGCAGGCGAAGCCGAGGGGCGCGCCGTGGAAGTTGCCGCATGACTCCACGCGGCCGTCCGGGAGCACCATCGGGTTGTCGATCGCGGAGACGAGCTCGGCAGCCGCCACCCGGTGCGCGTGCTCGACCGTGTCGCGCGCCGCGCCGATCACCTGCGGGGCGCAGCGCAGCGAATAGGCGTCCTGCACGCGCGGGTCGTCATAGCGGTGCGAGGCGACGATCGGGGAGCCGGCGAGCAGCCGCTGCATGTTCGCTGCGCTGAGCGCCTGGCCGGGCTGCGGCCGAAGCGCGAGCAGGTCGGCTGCGAAGGCGCGGTCGGTGCCGAGCAGCGCCTCCACGGACATCGCCGCGGCGATCTCCGCCACCCGCAGCAGCTCATCGAGGTCATGCAGCGCGAGCACGAGCATGCCGAGGATCCCGTCGGTGCCGTTGATGAGCGCGAGGCCCTCCTTGGGGCCGAGCACGAGCGGCTCGATTCCGGCGGCGCTCAACGCGTCGGCCGCGGGCACCGGCGCGCCGGAGGCGTCGCTCGCTGTTCCCTCGCCGAGCAGCACGAGCGCGCAGTGCGCCAGCGGCGCGAGGTCGCCGCTCGCTCCGAGCGAACCGTGCTCCGGTACCACCGGCGTGATGCCCGCGCCGAGCAGCGCCAGCAGGCCCTCGGCCACCTCGGGCCGGGCGCCCGAGCGCCCCATCGCGAGCGTGCGCGCCCGCAGCAGCATCATCGCCCGCACCACCTCGCGCTCCACCGGCGGGCCCATGCCCGCCGCGTGCGAGCGGATCAGCGCGCGCTGGAGCTCCTCGCGCCGCGGGGCCTCGATCGGCACCGTGGCGAGCGAGCCGAAGCCCGTGGAGACGCCGTAGTGCGGCTCGTCGGAGGCGGCCAGCTCGGCCACCACCGCCGCGCTCTCCTCCATCGCCCGCCGGCCCTCGTCCGAGAGCACGACGCGCGCGTCCAAGCGTGCCACCGCCACCACGTCGGCCGGCGAGAGGCCGGTGCCGCTGAGCTCCACCACCATCGGGTGGGACTAAAGCACCTTCGAGAGGAAGGCCTTGGTGCGCTCCTCCCGGGGGTTCGCGAGCACCTCGCGCGGGTGTCCCGTCTCGACCACCACGCCGTCGTCCATGAACACGAGCGTGTCGCCCACCTCGCGGGCGAAGCCGATCTCGTGCGTGACCACCACCATCGTCATGCCGTCGCGAGCGAGCCCTCGCATGGCGTCGAGCACGTCGCCTACGAGCTCGGGATCGAGCGCGGAGGTGGGCTCGTCGAACAGCATCAGCTTCGGATCCATCGCCAGTGCGCGGGCGATCGCGACGCGCTGCTGCTGTCCGCCCGAGAGCTGCGCCGGGTAGGCGTCGATCTTGTCGGCGAGCCCCACGCGGTCGAGCTGCTCGCGCGCCTGCTGCACCGCTACTTCGCGGCGCACGCCCTTCACGCGGGTGGGCGCCTCGATCACGTTCTGCAGCGCGTTCATGTGCGGGAACAGGTTGAAGCGCTGGAACACCATCCCGATCTGCGCGCGCTCGCGCGCGACCTCGGACTCGCGCAGCTCGTAGAGCTTGTCGCCCTGCTGCCGGTAGCCCACGAGCTCGCCGTCCACGTACAGGCGCCCCGCGTTGATCTTCTCGAGGTGGTTGATGCAGCGCAGGAAGGTCGACTTCCCCGAGCCGGACGGCCCGAGCATGCACATCACCTCGCCCGGCTTCAGCTCGAGCGTGATCCCCTTGAGCACCTCGAGCCGGCCGAAGCTCTTGTGCACGCCCTCGGCCTTGACCATCAGCTCCATTCGCGCCTCGCCAACGTCATCATTCTCAGCCTCTGAAGCGGCGTCGGCGGGAGATCGCGGGAGCTCCCACGCGCGTAGTGGCGCTCGATGTAGTACTGCCCGATCGAGAGAATCGTGGTGAAGAAGAGGTACCAGATGGCCGCCACGATCAAGAGCGGGATCGTCTTGAAGTTCACCGAGTAGATCAGCTGCACCGCGTACAGCAGCTCGGTGTAGGCGATCACGCTCACGAGCGACGTCGTCTTCAGCATCGAGATCGTCTCGTTGCCGGTCGGCGGGATGATCACGCGCATCGCCTGAGGGAGGACGATGCGGCGCATGGTCTGCAGCCGCGTCATGCCGAGAGAGGCGGCGGCCTCGTGCTGGCCCTCGTCCACCGAGATGATCCCGGCACGAACGATCTCCGCCATGTATGCGCCCTCGTTCAACCCGAGTCCGAGGATCGCGGCGACGAACAGCGTGATCAGATTATTCGCGTTCCCACTGGCGATCACCGGTCCACCGAACGGGATGCCGATCGAGATCTTCGGGTAGAGCGCCGAGATCCCGATTCCCCAGAACAGGATCTGGAGGAGCACGGGAGTGCCGCGAAAGAACCAGATGTAGAGCCAGCTGGCGCTCTTGACGAGCGGATTCGGCGACAGTCGCATCACCGCGAGAAGCACCCCAAGCACGATCCCGATGGCCATCGACACAACCGTGAGCTCGAGCGTAGCTCGGACTCCGCGGAGCACACGGGGGTCGAACAGGAAGTCGCCCACCACGCCCCACTGGAAACGCTTGTTGGTGGCGAGCGAATAGATGAGCGCGGCGGCCAGCAGCAGCACGATCGCCGCGGCGATCCATCTCCCCACATGCCGTACGGGGACGGCCTTTATCTCGTCGGGCTTTACGTCAAGCTCGCCGGGCTCTGCGTCAGCCGTGCCTGGCTCCTAGCTGATGGCTCCGTTGATCTGCGGGTTCGAGATCGCCCCGCTGGCGATGCCCCACTTCTTGAGAATCGCCATGTACTTGCCATTCGACATGAGCACCTTGAGCGCGTCAAGTACGGCCTGATTGAGCTTGAGGTCCTTCGGAATCGCGATCCCGTAGGGCGCTGTGCCGTACGGCTTGCCGACGAGCTTGAACTGGCCGTTCGACTTCTTCACCTGGTAGTCGGCCACCGGCGAGTCGGCCATGCCCACCTGCGCGCGGCCGCTCGTGATGGCGAGGTTGGCGCCGTTCTGGTCGGTGAACGTGAGCACCTTGACCGCCTTCTTGCCCGCGCTGGTGCACTTCTTGCTCTGGGCCGTGGAGTCGTCCGCCTGGGTCGTGCCCTTCTCGACCGCGACCGTCGTGCCGCACAGGGTGGAGAGGTCGGTGACCGGCGGCCCGCCCTGCGCCTTCTCGTAGAACGACGTGCCGGCGGAGAAGTAGGTCACGAAGTCGACGGTCTTCTCGCGCTCCTTGGTGTCCGTGAAGGAGGACATCCCGAGGTCGTACTTATGGGCGGCGAGGCCGGGGATGATGCTGTCGAAGGTCGCGTTCACGACCTTGGCCTTGAGGCCCATCACCTGCGCGAGCGCCTGTGCGAGGTCGGCGTCCATGCCCTCGACGGTCTTGCCGTCGGGGCCGATGAACTCGTTGGGCGCATAGGTGGCGTCGGCCGCCACGGTGAGTGTGCCCTTCGACTTCACGGCCGCGGGCACCTCGCCCGCGACCTTCGCGTCGGCGCCGCCGCCGGCGGGCGCTGCCGCCGTGCTCGAGCCGGTGGAGGCCGGAGCGGAAGTGGTGTTGCTACTGCTGCTGCCGCAGCCGGCGGCGAGCAGTGCTGCAGCCGTCAGCGCCGCCAAGGCGGCGGCAAAGCGCGAAAAACTGCGTGTCATGCGGAGTCCTCCTCGAATGAACTGGCGGGGCGAGGATAGCTCTCGGGTTGGGTGATCCGCCGCAACACGTCACGGGCGGTCGTGTTCCGAGAAGGGTGCGCCCCACGCTGCTTGCCGTCCTCGTCGCGCTGATCGCTCCGTCCGCCGCCCACGCGGCGCCCGGCGTCCGGAGCGCGCGGTTTGGGATGGACGTGCCGCCTGCTGCGGCCGCCGCCCACTCCGCGCCGGGCGGCTTCATCACCCCGCCGCTGCGCGCGCAGCGGCGCTTCGACCTCGTGGGCGCGGACTGGCGCGCCGGCGCGGGCGCGCTCTGGCTGCGAGGCCGCCGCAGCGCCGGCCACTGGAGCCGCTGGGTGCGGCTCGGCGCCTCGGAGGAGCCGAGTCGGAGCCGGGCGCGCCACGCCACGGAACCCGTTTGGGCTGGCGGCGACGACTTGGTGCAACTACGCGGCTCGCGCCCACTCAGCGGCCTCCATCTGAGCTTCGTGAACGCGCACGTGCCGGCGGCCACGAGCGCAGCCGTCCGCATGAGCCAGCTGCAGCTGCCCACCGGCGGCCAGCTCGCGATCACGCCGCGCGCGGGTTGGGGAGCGAGCCGCTGCAAGCCGCGGCGCACGGCGGGCTACGGCACGGTCGACCTCGCGTTCGTACACCACACCGACACGCTCAGCGGCTACAGACGCTCCGAGTCGCCCTCCGTCGTGCTCGGCGTGTGCCTGTTCCACCGCAACGTCAATCGCTGGAACGACATTGGCTACAACTTCCTGGTCGACCGCTACGGGCAGGTGTTCGAGGGCCGCGCCGGCGGGATCGAGGCGCCGGTGGTGGGCGCGCAGGCGGGCGGTTTCAACCTGTTCTCGACGGGCGTCGCCGCGATCGGCGACTTCACGGCGCGCCGCTTCAGCGCCACCGGTGTGAGCTCGCTGGCGCGGCTGCTCGCGTGGAAGCTGTCGCTGATCGGCGTGCCCGCCGAGGGGAGCGTGACCGTCCCCTCCGACGGCGGCCCGTTCACGCGCTACCCGCCGGGCGCGCCGGTCACGCTCAACCGGATCGCCGGCCACCGCGACGCCGATCAGACCTCCTGCCCCGGCAACGCCCTCTACGCGCAGCTGCCCGGCCTGCGAACGCAGGTGGCGCGGCTCGAGGGGCCGGTGAGCCGGCTCGATCTGGCCGCGCCGCAGCCCAGGTTGCTCTACCCGCAGCCGCTCGCCTTCTCGGGCCGGCTCACGCCGGCGTCCGGGCTGGCCATCCCGCCCGGCGCGACGGTGGAGCTCCGCGACCGCCTCGCCGGCGGCACCGGCCGCGTGCTCGCCACGCTCCCGCTGGCGCCCGACGGCAGCTTCTCCGGCTCGCTGCAGCTCGTGCACGACGATGTGATCCAGGCCACGTTCGCCGGCGGCGGCGGTCTGCCGCGGCTCGTCTCCGGGGTGGTGCTGGCCGGCGTCGCGCCGGCGCTGACGCTGCAGACGAGCGCGGGCAGCGTGCCCGCTCACTCCACGGTGGTGCTGTCCGGAGCGGTGACGCCGCCCAAGGGCCGGCTCACGCTCGACGAGCAGGAGCTGCGCGGCGGCCGCTTCCGGCGCGTGCGCACGCTCAAGCTGAAGGCGAAGAACGGCGCCTTCTCCGTCACGGTGGGGCTCAACCGGGCCGGCAGCTTCCGCTTCGTCGCGCGCACGCCGGGCTCGAACGTGGCGGACCCGGGCGCGTCGGCGCCGGTGGAAGTTCAAGTCACCGGCTGAACGCCGTGCCCGTTGCCGTTGCTCCCGACGACGCTGAGCGCGCGCCGGCCGGGCCGTAGGCGGGGGCTGCCCCCTCCCGCCGCCAGCTCCTCGACCGCGTCCTCGAGCAGGATCGAGAGCCTCCCGGCCCTGGGCAGCGCGTCGGGGTCCACGTAAGCGGCGAAGTGCACGCGCCGGTCGTAGGTGAGGACGCCGAACGAGAGTGCGTGGCCCTCCGGGATCGGGATCACCGGGTAGACGGAGCGCACCCGCGCGCCTGCCGCGTACAGCGAGAAGCGCGGCCCCGGCACGTTCGAGATCGTGAGGTTGTAGAGGCGCGGGCTGGCGGCGAGCTGCGCCGCGCGCTTCTTGAACGGCTCGGGCAGCGTGCCGGTGGAGCGCAGCAGCAGATCTGTCCCGGCGATCTTGCCGGAGCGCTTGAGCTCGGCCATCGTCGTGTGCACGCGCTCGAGCCGCTTCATGGCCACGGGCTCGCTCAGCGGCAGCTCGACGAAGGCGAACGAGATGCGGTTGCCCTGCGCGGCGGAGTCGCCGTCCGAGCGCACGTTCACAGGCACCATCACGCGCAGGTCGCGCGCCTCCTCGCCCGACTGGATGAAGAGCTTCCGCAGCGCGCCCGCGCAGACGCTCAGGATCACGTCGTTCAGCGTCGCCTCGCGGCCACGGCGCAGCGCGCTTACGCGGGCTAGCGCCACGCCGTGGCGCACGAGCCGCCGCCGCGGCCCGATCTCGACGTTGAGCATCGACTGCGGCGCGGGGCGCAACACGTCCCCCGCCAGCGACATCGCGGCCCGGCGGACGTTGTCGGCCACACGCAGGCCGGCACCCGGCGACAACCCGAGCCGCGCCACCTGCCGCGCGGTACGGAACTGCTCGAGCGCGGAGTCCGCGATCGAGTCGAGCACGAGCCGAACGGGTCCGCCGCCGCCCGTCGCGGGCTCCCACAGAGCGGGCGTGGCGGGGGTCGCGTCCGGGCTCGCATCGAACAGCAGCATCCCCAGCTCCACCGCCGCCACGCCGTCGACCATCGCGTGGTGCACCTTGCCCACGAGAGCCGCCCGCCGCCCCTCGCAACGTGGAACGAGGAGGAGCGACCAGAGCGGGCGGTCCCGCGGGAGCTGTTGGGAGAGGAACGCGTCCGTGAGCTCGCCAAGGCGGCGGCTCGACACGCTCCCTTCATCCACGACATGGATGTGGCGAAGGATGTGAAAGTCGGAGTCGTCCTCCCAGCTCGGCTCGGTGAGCGAGAACGGTGACTGCACCACCCGCTGGCGGAAGCGCGGCGCGTGCTGCAGCCGGCCCGCGACCTGGGCGACGAGCGCGGCGGGATCGAGCCGCTCCGCGCCGTCCGGCAGCTCGAGCATGGACAGCCAGCCCACGTGCATGTGCGCGCTGGCGCTCTCCACTCGCAGGAACGAGGAGTCGAGGCTGGAGAGCCGCGCGCTCAACTGGCCCGCCGGTCGCGGATTCCGTTGGGACGTGGGGCACTTTCCGGGCCTATATGTCCCGCAATGTGCCCCACGTCGGGCAGAGAGCCGGAGCCCGACCCGTTACTGCTGCCGTTCGGTGGCGTCGCCAGCGCGATGTCGTCCAGCCGAGCGAGCCGGTAGCGCCGAACCGCCTCGTGCGGCTGGCTCACCGGGACCAGCCCGATACGCGTAATCCGAGGCATGCCCCACAGGCTGAAGCCAAAAACCCCCGCTCACAACGGCATCAGGGCCAAAATTGCGGCCCTGGACCCCTACGGCGTGTCGAGGCGCGTGCCCGCCAGCTCCTCGACGAGCGCGAGGTCGTAGTCGCCGTGATCGGTGCCCAGGCCCTGAGCGACCTGGGTGGCGGTGGCGCAGCCGAGCAGCGCGGCCTCGCGGCGCGAGCGCCCGAGCGAAAGCCCGCGCAGGAAGCCGGCAGAGAAGGCGTCGCCGCAGCCGGTGGTGTCCACCACCTCGATCTCGAACGCGGGCACGCTCTGCTTGCCCTCGGCGTCGACGATCAGGACGCCGTCGGCGCCGCGCGTGGCGGCCACGCAGCCCGCCCCGCGCGCCACGAGCTCGCGGCAGCCCTCGACGAGGTCGTCCTTGCCGGTGAGTGCCAGCACCTGCTCCTCGTTTGGCAGCAGGTAGTCGAGCTCCGGCAGCGCGGCGCCGATCCAGTCCAGCAGCCCCTCGCCCGGCGCGAGGATGTCAGCCGAGGTGACGGCGCCGTGCTCGCGCGCCCGCGCAAGGATCTCCGCTGCCAGCTCGCCGCCGAGGAACTCCGGGCCGCCGAGATGGAGGTGCGTGCACCCGCCCAGGGCGTCCCAGGGCACGTCGTCCACGGCGTAGGTGCCGTTCGCGCCCACGACGTGCAGGGCCGGACGGTCGCCGTTGGGGCGGATCGGCAGGACGCTGGCGGACGTCTGGGCGTCCGCGCGCCGCACGAGCAGCGAGGTGTCCACGCCGTCGCGCTCGAGCAGCGAGAGCAGCATGTCGCCGGCGGCGTCCGTGCCGATCGCACCGGCGCTGCGCACCTCGCCGCCGAGCTTGGCCAGCACGAGCGCGAAGCCGCCGGCCGAGCCCGCGGCCGTGATCCGGATCTGCTCCACGAGCTCGCCGCCCTGGCCCTCCGGGATCCGTTCGACCGGGCGGACGAGCACATCCAGCACGTGCACTCCCATCGCGATCGCCTTCATTGCTCCTCCGCCTGTTGAGGCGCGCCGTAGCGAAGCTTCACGAACTGCTCCACGACCGCCTCGAGCTGCTCGCGCCCCAGCACGCGCGGCTTGCCGAGTGCCGCCGCGTGCCAGTACACGCCGCACGCCCACTCGAGCAGCAGCATGTTGTCCACCGCGGAGTCGACGTCGCCCCCGTAGGCGATCGCCCCGTGGTTCGACATCAGCGCCGCGGTGTGGTCCTCGAGCGCCTCCACCACCGCGTCCGCCAGCGCCGGGGTGCCAAAGGTGCGATACGGCGCGATCCGCACGGCCCCGCCCAGCATGAGCATCTGGTAGTGCACGCACGGCAGCTCGTCGCGCAGCACGCAGGCGATCGCGGTAGCCATCGGCGCGTGCGTGTGCACCACCGAGCCGGCGTGGTAGCGCCGGTAGACGCCGAGGTGCAGGCCGAGCTCGGAGGTGGGGGCGAAGGGACCGTCGACCTGCTTGCCGTCGAGGTCCACGACGCTGATGTCAGGCGCCTCCAGCTCGGCGAGCACGCCGCCCGTCGGCGTGATCGCCACGAGCTGCTCGTGCCGCGCACTCACGTTGCCGGCGGTGCCGGGCGTGAGTCCCTCCGCGGCCAGCCGCCGGCTGGCCGCCGCCACCTGCTCGCGCTGCTTGTCGAGGCCCTCCACCGCGCGCGGATCGTACTGCGACCCCGCGCGACTCCATCTGTTTTGATTCCTGAAAGCGAAGGTAGTTTCACTTTTCGGCAGGGGGTAACGGTTTTGCAGGGGACCGGTGACAGCGCGCGTTCGCGCGCGGACGAGCAGTTGCAGGGACATTGGATCACGCGCCGCCGCGCGCTCGGCGCGGCCGCGGTGATGGGCATCGGGGCGGCGCTGCCGGCGGTGGCGCGCACCGCGAGCGCGCGCGCCGCCACGGCGCCGGCGGGCAACTCCGCCGACGCGATCGTGGTGGGCGCCGGGCTCTCCGGCCTAACGGCCGCGCGCAAGCTGGCGGCCGCGGGCAGGTCGGTGATCGTGCTCGAGGCGCGCGACCGCGTCGGCGGCCGCATGCTCAACCACGACATCGGCGGGGGCAAGGTCACGGAGCTCGGCGCCCAGTTCGTCGGGCCCACGCAGGACCACATCCTCGCGCTCGCCAAGGAGGTGGGCGTCGACACCTTCAAGGCCTACGACACCGGCGACAACGTCTATTACAAGAGCGGCCAGCGCTCGACCTTCAGCGACAAGCTGCCCACGGGCGCGATCCCGCTCGACCCGACGATCGACGTCGACATCCTGAAGGCGGTCGAGCAACTCGACCAGATGTCGCAGTCGGTGCCGGTCGACGCTCCGTGGCGGGCCGACAAGGCCGAGGAGTGGGATAGCCAGACGCTCTGGAGCTGGTTCCAGAACAACCAGATCAACCCGCAGGTGGGGGCGATCGTGTCGGCGGCGGTGGAGGCGATCTTCGGCGCCGAGACGCGCGACGTCTCGCTGCTCTACACGCTCTTCTACATCGCGGCGTCAGGCAACGAGTCGAACCCCGGCACCTTCGAGCGCAACTTCTCCACGAGCGGCGGGGCGCAGGAGAGCCGCTTCGTCGGCGGCTCGCAGCTGATCCCGCTGGGCATGGCGGCGCAGCTCGGCGATGCCGTACGGCTCAGCTCGCCGGTGCGCCGTATCGAGCAGACGAGCACGGGCGTGACCGTGACCGCCGACAGCGGCACCTTCACTGGCTCGCAGGCGATCGTCGCGGTGCCCCCGCCGATCGCGGGCCGGATCGAGTACGCGCCACTACTGCCGGCGCTGCGCGACCAGCTCACCCAGCACATGGGCATGGGCACGCTGATGAAGGCGGAGGCGATCTACGACGAGCCGTTCTGGCGCGGCGACGGCCTCACCGGCCAGGCGGTGTCCGACACCGGTCCGGCCAAGACCACGTTCGACAACTCGCCGCCCGACGGCTCGCCCGGCGTGCTGATGGGCTTCATCGGCGGGCACGAGGCGCGGCAGCTCACGCTGCTCTCGCCCGACCAGCAGAAGGCGGCGGCGCTGCAGAGCTTCGCCAACTACTTCGGCGACAAGGCGAAGAGCCCGCGCGACTTCGTGCTGATGAACTGGTCTGGCGAGCAGTGGACGCGCGGCTGCCCGGTGTCGATCCTGTCACCCGGCGTGCTGCTCGACTTCGGCACCGCACTGCGGGAGCCGTGCGGCCGCATCCACTGGGCCGGCACCGAGACGTCGACCTATTGGAACGGCTACATGGACGGCGCCGTCCGCGCGGGCGAGCGAGCCGCGGGCGAAGTGCTGGCGGAGCTCTGATGAAGAGAGTTCTGCTTTCCGCACTCTGCACCCTGCTTCTCTCGCCAGCCGTCGCAGACGCTCGCGCCAAGTGGGACGTGAGTGTGCTGGCGCACGTTCCTCCGCCGGGGTACCCAGCCCTATCCCTGATAGCGCCGGATCGGACCATCTACGTCGGCACCTTCACCAACGCCACGGGCGACGCCGACGGTCCGTCGCACCTATACGCCTACTCGCCCGAGGGCCTGATGCTGCGCGACTGGACGATCCAGGGCCAGAGCGCCGACGGCGACAACGGCATCCAGGTGGCCGCCCAGGACGCGGGCGGCAAGCTCTACCTGCTCGACCAGCAACCGCCGCGGGTGCTGACGTTCGACCCGCACACCGGCGAGCAGTCGACGTACGCGACGTTCTCCGACGTGCCGTCGTGCCCGCCGGGCGCCGCCGCCGCCACGGACTGCTCGGACACGGTGATGGACAACCCGCCCGAGCCGGATTACGCGGCGTGGGGGCCGGACGGCAGCCTCTACGTCACCGACTACACGCAGGGCCTGATCTGGCGCGTGCCGCCGGGCGGCGGCGAGGCCAAGGTCTGGTTCACCGATCCGCAGCTCGACGGCACCGAGTTCGGGCCCGCCGGGATCGTCCTGATGCCCGACCACAAGACGCTCATGCTCGACACGAGTGCCGGCGGCGCCACGAGCGTCGGCAACCCCACCACGGGCAAGCTCTACACGCTGCCCATAGGTGACGACGGCTCGCCTGGCCAGCTCAAGCAGCTCTGGGAGTCCGGTCCCGCGCAGGCGCCCGACGGCTTCGCGCTCGCGCAGTCCGGCAACGTCTACGTGGCGCTCGTCGGGCCGGGGACAAACCAGCTCGTGGAGATCTCGCCGAGCGGTGAGGAGCTCGGCCGGACGCCGGCCACGCCGCTCGACAACCAGATGCTGAGCGTGCCCTTCGACGAGCCCTCGAGCGTGCAGTTCGACGGCGACCGGCTGATCGTCACGAACGACGCCTACTTCTCCGGCGACGAGAGCCACTGGGTGCTCTACGACGTGTACGCCGGCGAGCCGGGCGCGCCCGTGTACGTGCCCGGGGAGTGAGTCAGCGCACCGAGATCCCGCGCCTGCGCCGGGTGCCGACGCAGGCCCGCAGCCGCGCGCGCGTGCGGCAGCTGCTCGACGCGGCCGAGCAGCTGCTGGCGGCCGAGGGCGCGGAGGCACTGACGACCACGCGCGTGGCCGAGGAGGCGGGCGTGTCGGTGGGCTCGCTCTACCAGTACCTGCCGGACAAGGGCGCGATCGTGGAGGCGCTGGCACGCCGCTACCTCGCCGAGTTCGAGGAGCTGATGGGGGAGCTCGAAAAGGAGCTGCGGCGCGATCCAGGCGCCTGGTCCGATCCGGTCGGCCGGCTGATCGACGCCTTCTCCGCGCGCTACCGCGAGCGGCCCGGCTACCGCGCGCTCTGGTTCGGCCGCGACCTCAGCGACGAGCTGCGCGCCGCCGACCGCGAGAACAAGCTGGCGCTCGCGCACGGCGTCAGGCGGATCATGCTGGCGCTCGGCCTCGCCCGGGACGACGCCTACCTGCGCGTGGCCGCGCGCGCCGGCGTGCTTGTCACCGACAGCATCCTGCAGGAGGCGTTCCGCTCGCATCCAGGCGGCGATCCGCAGCTGATCGAGGAGGCCAAGCGCATCCTGCGCCTGTACCTGGCCGAGGTGATGCGCCACTACAAGCTGTAACCGGCATTCTGGTAACGTTGGTTACACGATGTCGAGACGGCTCGCAGATCCCCGGTTGCTGCTGATTGCCGCGGCTGCGTCCTGGGGCACGTCGACCGTGACGAGCAAATACGCGCTCGGCGGGCTCACGTCGACCGATTTGGTGGGAGTCGAGGTCGGCGTTGCGGCGGTCCTGCTCCTCTCTGCCGCCGCCTGGCGGGGAGCGCTCCGGCCGACGCGGAACTGGCCCGCCTACGCGGCCCTCGCGTTCTTCGAGCCGGGACTGACCTTCGCGCTCTTCAACGCCGGTCTCATCCACACGAGCGCCACCGACGGCGCGCTGCTCGTATCGCTCGAGAGCCTGTTTGCGGTGCTGCTCGCGGTCGTCCTCCTGCGCGAGCGCGCCAACGCCCTCTTCTTCGTCGCGGCCGCGCTCGGGTTCGGCGGCGCGGCGCTCGTCTCGCTCGAGGGCGGCTCGACGTCCGCCTCGATCGGCGGCGATCTGCTCGTGATCGCGAGCGCCGTCACCGCGGCCGCATACGCAGTGCTCGCGCGGCGCGTGTCCGGGCGCGACGCCGCGCTCACCGTCACCGCCTACCAGTTCGGGTTCGCTCTGCTGATGGCGCTGCCGCTCGTGCTGGCGAGCCACAGCCGCCTTGGCCACGCGAGCGCGGGCCACCTCGCCGCGGGCGTAGCCACCGGCGTGCTCGGCTCGGCGATCCCGTTCCTCTTCTACAACCTCGCGGTCAGGTCGGTGAGCGCGTCGCGCGCCGCGGTCGTGCTCAATCTGATCCCGGTCTTCGCCGTGCTCGCCGCGTTCGCGCTACTGGGCGAGCGGCCCGGCGTGCCTCAGCTGGTGGGCGGCGCGCTGATCGTCGCGGCGCTGGCGCTCGTCTCAGGGGACGCTCCGGATGAAGCCGTTGAGCCGCTCGTCAGCGGCAGCCGGCCGTGAGCTTGGGCGCCGCAGTGCGCCCGTGCTTCGCCGCCGTCAGCTTCACGCGCACCTTCTTTGCGCCCCGGCGCGACGCCAACTCGAGCGTGCCGCTCCCGCGCCGCGAGATCACCCGCGCTCCGCTCACCCGGGCGCTGTAGCCGTGCGGGTACTGGAGCGCCGGCACGAACACCTGGGTGCAGGCGCCCGCCCGGAAGCGTGAGCGGCCGCCGGCCCGCGCGGTCGAGTAGGAGAGGTTGAAGACGCGCTTCTTCGGGTCGAAGCCGAACCTGGCCGGCGTTCCGGCCACGACAAGCGGGTACGGGCGCACCAGCGCGCCAAGGGTCGCGTGCACCAGGTTCGCCCCCTGCGGCGACTGCTCCGGATCGAGCACGAGCGCCTCGCTGTCGGCGGGGATCGCGCTCGTGGTCGGGTCGCTGCAGCCGCAGTAGGCCCACTCGATCCACGGCATCCGTATGGCGTCCGCGTCGGTCTCCACGCGCGTGAGCGTGGCCACGTCGTTCGTCGCGCCGAACTCGGTGAGCAGCAACGCATCGCCGGTCTTGCGCGAGCGTCTGAGCGCCTTGTCGAGTACCAGCTGCTCGGGCGAGATGCACGCCACCGCCGTGGTTGACGAGCAGTAGTCGTGGAACGACATGCCCGCGCGCGGGTCGTGGAAGTTCGGCAGCTGGGTCTCGGCCTGGCCGAGGTTGAAGGAGCCGTTCGGCTCGTACCAGACGAGGTGCTTCGGGTCGGCGCCGCGAATCGCGGCGATCACCTTCGCCTCGAGGGCGCCGAGCTTCGCCTCGAACGCCGGGCAGCCCGAGCTCGACACGCACGACGGCCACGCCGAGCCCGGCCAGGGCTCGTTGAAGAGGTCGTAGCCGAGCACGTGGTCGTCGCCCGCGAAGCGCGCGGCCACGTGTGCCCAGGCCGCGGCGTACCGTTCCTGGAGGCCCACGCCGCCGGGCCCCGGCGCGTCCGCCCAGAGGCTGTCGAACGCGTGCTCGAGCGCCGGCATCGTGGTGTAGTTCCCGGGGAAGCCGTGGTCCGGCGTGTTCGCCAACCCGTCGTCCTGCACCGCCCAGTCGGGGAAGCCCTCGCCGTGGAAGCGCTCGTTGTACTGGTCCTGGTGGAAGTCGAGCAGCGTGTAGACCCCCCGCGCCCCGAGCTGCTGCACGGTGGCCGCGATGCCGTTGAGGTAGTTGTCGTCGTAGACGCCGGGCATCGGCTCCACCGCGCGGTAGATCACGCCCAGCCGCACCACGTCGAAGCCGTTCTGCGCCAGGAACGCGGCGTCATCCGTACCGAACCCGACCGCGCTCGGCAGATACGGCGGCAGCTTGGCCACCATGTTCAGCCCATGGAACCCAAGCACCCGCCCAGACCCATCGGTGATCCAGCGACCGGCATGGCCAGGCGGAGAGGCGATAGCGGAGGAAGGAAACAGCAACGCCAGGGCAACGACCCAAATCCGCACTCGGCACTCTGCACTCCGCCCTCTACACACGCGCATCACCAATCAACAACTCAACGATCACGGTGTCGCGCCATTCCCCCCGCAACTTCGCATGCCTCCTATATACGCCGACCTGCCGAAATCCCAGCGCCCGGCAGAGCGCGAGGCTCGCCTCGTTCTCCGGGAAGATGCGGCTGAGGAGCTTCCAGTAGCCGCGCGCCTCGCAGGCCGCCACGAGCGCCTCCACCGCGGTGCGGCCCGCGCCGCGCCCGCGCGCGCCGCGCGCCACATAGACGGAGAAGTCGGCCACCCCGGCGTACGCCCGCCGCTTGGGCCGGTAGGGCGGCGCCGAGGCCCACGCCAGCGGCTCACCGTCGCCGTTGTGCGCCACCACCAGCGGGAAGCCGGCTTCGAACCAGCCCTCGATGTCGGCCGCGCTGCGCGGCTCGGTCTCGAACGTGGCGAGCCCATCCTCGATGCCCTCGTTGTAGATTCGGGCGATCGCCTGGGCGTCATCCTGCAGCGCCGCCCGAGTGGTGAATTCGCTCATTGCGCGCAATTG
The DNA here is from genome assembly GCA_036494715.1 of Thermoleophilaceae bacterium. GTDB lineage: Bacteria > Actinomycetota > Thermoleophilia > Solirubrobacterales > Thermoleophilaceae > JAICJR01. Next base: position 16,702 of record DASXNY010000178.1, on the reverse strand, counting down.
TCACCCCCCGGACGGCGGGGTGTATGCAGCCGGATAGAAAGACGCGCGCACATCGCGGTAGGGTGCCGTGCACGTATGGCCTCGACCCCGCTCCAAGTTTCGTCTTCTCCGTCTGAGCAGGGTGATTTCGCCGCGGGCCGGCCCGCGCCAGGCCGCGTGCCGGACGCCGCCGCGGTGATGAGCAAGTCGAGGCTCGAGAACTTCCGCGTGGCGAGCCCGGTGCTCCCGCGGGCCCTGCGGACGGACCTCTATGCGCTCTATGGCTTCGCTCGCCTCGTGGACGACATCGGCGACGAGGCGGAGGGCGACCGCAGGGCGATGCTCGCCTGGCTCGACGGCGAGCTCGACGCGCTGTATGCGGGCAACCCCCGGCACGAGCTCATGCAGCGGCTGCTCCCGACCGTGCGCGCGCACTCGATCCCGCCGGACCCGTTCCGGCGGCTGATCGAGGCCAACAGGCGCGACCAGGAGATCACCCGCTACCGCAGCTTCGACGAGCTGCTCGACTACTGCCGCTTGTCGGCGGACCCGGTCGGTCACCTCGTGCTCTACGTGTTCGACAGAGCGACGCCCGAGCGCATGGTGCTGTCGGACCGCGTCTGCTCGGGATTGCAGATCGTCGAGCATCTTCAGGACGTGGCCGAGGACCTCGAGCGAGGCCGTGTCTACCTTCCCTTGGAGGACATGGAGCGCTACGGCTGCACGGTGGAGGACCTGTCGAAGCGGCCGACGCCCGAGGGCGTACGGCGCGTGGTGGCGTTCGAGGCGCTGCGCGCGCGGCGGCTGCTCGACGAGGGCGCACCGCTGGCGCGCAAGCTGCCCTGGCGGGCGGGCCTCGCGGTGGCCGGCTTCTTGGCCGGCGGGCGCGCCGCGATCGGCGCCATCGAGCGCCGCGACCACGACGTCCTCGACGGAGCACCGCGCGCCACCCAGGCACGGCGCCTGGGCGCCTTCGTATCCACCCTCATCGGCCTCACGAGGATCTAGGTGCAGGATCTCGCGAGCGCATACCGCCACTGCGAGCGGGTCACGCGCCGCCGGGCGGCCAACTTCTTCTACGGCATCCGGCTGCTGCCGCCGGCCAAGCGCCGCGCGATGTGCGCGGCCTACGCGTTCGCGCGCGAGGTCGACGACATCGGCGACGGCACGCTTCCGCCCGAGGCCAAGATCGCGGCACTCGACATGCTCCAGGGCCGGCTGCACGGCTCGAACGGAGTCGAGCCGACGCCGATGATGGTCGCGCTCGGCGACGCGACCCAGCGCTTCGCCCTTCCCGTGGACGCCTTCGACGACCTCATCGCGGGCGTGCGCATGGACGTCTACCCGGCTGCCTTCGAGAGCTTCGACGAGCTGGTGGTCTACTGCCGGTGTGTGGCGGGCTCGATCGGCCGGCTCTGCCTCGCGATCTTCGGCTCCTCGGACCCCGAGCGTGCGCTGGCGCTGGCCGACGACCTCGGCGTGGCGATGCAGCTCACCAACGTGATCCGCGACGTGCGGGAGGACGCCTCCAACGGGCGCGTCTACCTGCCGCGCGAGGACCTCGAGCGCTTCGGCTGCGTCGGCTTCCCCGCGGGTGCGCCGGAGGACCTCTCGGCGCTGATCGCGTTCGAGGCCGCGCGCGGGCGCGAGTGGTTCGACCGCGGCCTCGAGCTCGTCCCGCTGCTCGACACGCGCAGCGCGTCGTGCGTGCTCGCGATGACCGGTATCTACCGGCGCCTGCTCGACCGTATCTCGGAGTCGCCGCAGCTCGTGATGGAGCGGCGCGTGTCGCTGCCTGGCTGGGAGAAGGCGTGGGTGGCGGCCCGCAGCCTGATGGAGGCGGCGGCGTGAGTGGCCGGCGGGTGGTCGTGGTCGGCGGCGGCCTCGCGGGGATCAGCGCGGCGCTCGACCTCGCGGACGGTGGCGCCGAGGTGACGCTGCTCGAGGTGCGCACGCGGCTCGGCGGCGCGGCTTACTCGTTCGAGCGCGACGGGCTCGAGATCGACAACGGCCAGCACGTCTTCCTGCGCTGCTGCACCGACTACCGCGGGCTGCTCGACAGGCTCGGCGTCAGCGGCCGCACCTACCTCCAGGAGCGGCTCACGATCCCGGTGCTGGCACCCGGCGGCAAGCGCGGCACGCTCGCACGCACGTCGCTGCCCTCGCCGCTCCACCTGGCGGGCGCGCTCGCCACCTACCCGTTCCTGTCGACGATCCAGCGCCTGCGCGCCGCCGGCACGGCGCGCGCCCTGTCCAAGCTCGAGCTCGGCGATCCGGCACTCGACTCGCAGTCGTTCGGGGACTGGCTCGCCGCGCGCGGGGAGAGCGGCGCGGCCGTCGATGCGCTCTGGAACCTGATCGCGCTGCCTACGCTCAACCTGCCCGCCGAGCGCGCCTCGCTGGCGATGGCGGCCAAGGTGTTCCAGACCGGCCTGCTCGACTCCGCCGACGCCGGCGACGTGGGCTACGCGCGCGTGCCGCTCTCGCAGCTGCACGCCGAGCCCGCGGAGCGCGCGCTGCGCGAGGCCGGGGTGGACGTGCGGGTGAAGATCCGCGCGAGCGCCGTGCGCCCGGGCGTGACGGTGGACACCGACGCTGGTCCGGTCGAGGCCGACGCCGCAATCGTGGCCGTTCCGCACGATCGCGCCGCGGCCATGCTGCCCGACGGCGCGCTCACGCAGCCGCTCGAGCAGCTCGGCACCTCGCCGATCGTCAACGCGCACCTCATCTACGACCGCCGGGTCACCGACCTGCCGCTCGCCGCCGGGCTGCACACGCCCGTGCAGTGGCTGTTCGACCGCACAGAGGAGTCCGGCCTCACGCACGGCCAGCACATCGCGCTGTCGCTGTCCGGCGCGGACCGTGAAATGGGCATGTCGAACGAAGAGCTGCGCGACGAGCTCGTACCCGCTCTGGGGGAGCTCTTGCCTGCAGCGCGCGGCGCAATGGTGGAGGATTTCTTCGTGGTGCGCGAACACGCAGCAACCTTCAGGGCGGAGCCGGGCTCCGGGCGGCTGCGTCCCGGCCCGCGGACGCTCGTGCCCGGACTGGTCCTCGCGGGCGCCTGGACCGACACCGGCTGGCCCGCCACGATGGAGGGCGCCGTGCGCAGCGGTCACGCCGCCGCGCGCGAGGTACTCGCCCAGCTCGGCAACAGCCACACCCCGGCGATGGTGCACGCGGCATGAGCTCCGATCCCCAGGGCCTCGTCGTCCTCGCGCCGATTCCGTTCGACGCGCGCGCCGCGCGGGCCGGCGCGGCGCAGGCGCACGTCGTGCACAGCGGCATCGGCTCGCGGCTGTCGCGCCGCGCGGCGGAGCGGGCCCTGCGGGCGCCCGGCTCGGCCGTGGCCGTCACCGGCGTGTGCATGGCGATCGACCCGTCGCTCGCCACCGGCGACCTCGTCCTCGCGAGCGAGATCCGCTTCCCCGACGGCACCGTCCCGATTCCGGCGGCGGGCATCCTCGCGGGCGCGCTGAGGCGCGCCGGCATCAAGGTGCACGTCGGTCCGATCGTCTCGAACCCGCACGGCATCGCGCTGCTGCGCAGCAAGCGCGCACAGCTGCGCGAGAGCGGCGCCATCGCCGCCGACACCGGCTCCGGCTGGCTCGCCAGCGGCGCGGGCGGACGCCCGTTCGCGGTCCTGCGCGCCGTCGTGCGCAGCGGCTCGAGCCAACTCGGCCGCCCGCTCGTCGCGGCGGCCGGCGGCGCGCGGGCGCACCGCGCGCTGGTCGAGGCCACCTGGGTGCTCGACCGCTGGGCCCACACCGTGGCCCCGCGCCGCATCCTGCTCGCCGGCCCGCGCGCGTCGTGCGCGGGAGTGGAGCGGGCGATCGAGGTGGTGGAGAAGGCGCTCGAGCGGCACGGGGCACCCGTCTACGTGCGCCGGCAGATCGTGCACAACCGCCACGTCGTCGCCGAGCTGGAGGAGCGCGGCGCGGTGTTCGTCGAGGAGCTCGACGAGGTGCCGGAGGGCGCGACCACCGTGCTGTCCGCGCACGGCGTGGCGCCGCCCGTCCGCGTCATGGCCGCAGAGCGCGAGCTCGACCTGATCGACGCCACCTGCCCGCTCGTGGGCAAGGTCCACCGCGAGGCGCGCCAGTTCGCCGACGCCGGCTACACGATCGTGCTCGTCGGCCACGCGGGCCACGACGAGGTGGAGGGCACGCTCGGGCACGCGCCCGACCAGATCCGGCTCGTCGAGAGCGTGGAGGAGGCGCTGGCCGTTGAGGTCGACGACCCGAGCCGCGTCGCCTACCTCACGCAGACCACGCTGGCGGTCGATGAGACGCGCGCCGTGATCGACGTGCTCGAGCGCCGCTTTCCCGGGCTCGTCGGGCCGCGCTCGGCGGACATCTGTTACGCCACCCAGAACCGCCAGGACGCCGTGCGCCACCTGGCCAACATCTGCGACACCGTGCTCGTGGTGGGCTCTCACAACTCGTCCAACTCCAACCGCCTCGTCGAGGTCGTGCGGCGCGCGGGCACACCCGCGTACCTGATCGACGACGAGGAGGACATCGAGCTGAGCTGGCTCGACGGCGCCCACACGGTCGGGCTCGCCGCGGGCGCCTCGGCGCCGGAGCGGCTCGTGCAGCGCGTGCTGCAGGCCTTGAGCGGGCTCGGGGCGCTCGACGTCGAAGAGGCCGCGGTGGCCACCGAGACCGTCCGCTTCGGACTGCCGCGCGAGCTGGGAGTCACCAGCGGTGACTGACGTCTACGCCGGGACCTCGCGCGCGGAGGACACGGCGCGCGAGTCGCTGGCGCGCGCCCGCGAGCACCTGCTCTCGCTCCAGCACCGCGACGGCTGGTGGAAGGGCAAGCTCGAGACCAACGTATCGATGGACGCCGAGGACCTGCTGCTGCGCGAGTTCCTTGGCATCCGCGAGGAGCGGCGGAGCACGCTGTCTGCGGCGTGGATCCGCTCACAGCAGCGCGAGGACGGCAGCTGGGGCAACTTCTACGGAGCGCCCGGCGACCTGTCGACGACCATCGAGTCGTACGCCGCGCTCAAGCTCTGCGGCGACGACACGGGCGCCGACCACATGCGCCGCGCGCGCGAGTTCATCCTCGCCGGCGGCGGGGTCGAGAACGCGCGCGTGTTCACGCACATCTGGCTCGCGCTGTTCGGCATCTGGTCGTGGGACGACATCCCGGCGCTGCCTCCGGAGCTGATGCTGCTGCCGGGCGGCGCGCCTGTGAGCATCTACTCGTTCGCCTGCTGGGGCCGGCAGACGGTGGCGGCGCTGACCGTGGTGTGGGCGTACCGGCCGGTCCGGCCGCTGCCCTTCGGGCTCGACGAGCTGTTCACGGGCACTTCGCGCGAGGTGGAAAGCGGCTCGCTGCTCACGCTGCGCGGCTGGTTCGGGCTCGCCGACCGCTTCCTGCACCACTACGAGCGCCGGCCCCTGAAGTGGCTCCGCCGCATCGCGCTGACGAAGGCCGAGAGCTGGATCATCGCCCGCCAGGAGGCCGACGGGTCCTGGGGCGGCATCCAGCCGCCGTGGGTCTACTCGATGATGGCGCTCGACCTGCGCGGCTACCCGGTGGACCACCCGCTGATGCAGGCCGCGCTCGAGGGGCTCGAGTCGTTCACGGTCTACGAGGACGAGCGCGCCTGGCTCGAGGCGTGCCAGTCACCGGTCTGGGACACGGCGCTCGCGGTGATCGCGCTGAGCGACGCCGGCGTGGCGGCCGACGATCCCGCGCTCGTGGGCGCGGCCGGCTGGCTGCTGGACGAGGAGGTGCGCGTTCGCGGCGACTGGGCCGTGCGCCGCCCGGACCTCGCGGCGGGCGGCTGGGCGTTCGAGTTCGAGAACGACAACTACCCGGACATCGACGACACCGCTGAGGTGGTGCTCGCCCTGCGGCGCGTGAAGCACCCGGAGCGCGAGCGCGTCGACGCCGCCGTGCGCCGAGGCGTGGACTGGCTGCTCGGCATGCAGTCGTCGAACGACGGCTGGGGCGCGTTCGACGCCGACAACTTCCACGGCATCGTGGAGAAGCATCCGTTCTGCGACTTCGGCGAGGTCACCGACCCGCCGAGCGCCGACGTCACCGCCCACGCGATCGAGATGCTCGCCGCCGAGGGACTCGCCGACGGGGAGGCCGCCCGCCGCGGGCTGCGGTGGCTGCTGCGCGAGCAGGAGGCCGGCGGCTCCTGGTACGGGCGCTGGGGCGTGAACCACGTGTATGGCACGGCGGCCGCTCTGCCCGCCCTCGAGGCGATGGGCATCGGCGGCGACGACGCCGCGATGCGGCGCGCCGTCGACTGGCTGCGCACGCACCAGAACGACGACGGCGGCTGGGGCGAGGATTGCCGCTCGTACGTCGACAAGGCGTGGATCGGCCGCGGGGAGAGCACGGCCTCGCAGACGGCCTGGGCGCTGATCGCGCTGCGCGCTGCCGCGCATCCGCGCGACGAGCTGGTGGACCGTGGCCTGCTCTGGCTCGCCTCGCACCAGCGGGAGGACGGCGGCTGGGACGAGCCGTACTACACAGGGACCGGCTTCCCGGGCGACTTCTACATCAACTACCACCTATACCGGCTCGTCTTCCCCGTGATGGCGCTCGGGCGCTGGGTCGCGTGAGCGGTGGGCTACTGGTGCTGGCGCCGCTGCGCATCGAGGCCTGGGCGGCGCGGCGAGCTGCGCCGTCGGCGGACGTGATGCGCACCGGGATGGGGGCGGAGCGGTCGCGGGCCGCGGCGGCTGTCGCGGCTTCGCGGCCCGCGCGCGCGGTGGCTGTGCTTGGCTTCTGCGGCGCGCTCTCCGAAGACCTCGAGCCCGGCTCGGTCGTACTCGCGGACGAGCTGCGCGGCAACGGTGCGCCCCTTGATTTCCAGCCGTTACAGCAGCTCGTGAAGGAGCTGGAACTTGCCGGCGTCGAGGCGCTGCGGGGGCCGATTGTCTCGGTGCCGAAGATGGCGCGCGGCGTCTCGCGCAGCCGCCTCGCCGAGGACGGCTCGGTCGCCGTCGACATGGAATCGGCCTGGCTCGCCGCCGCGGCCGCCGGGCGCCCCTTTGCCGCTCTGCGAGCGGTTGTGGACACCCCGTCGCGGGAGCTTGTCCGAATCTCGACCGTGAATGGCGGGATTAAGGCGTATCGTGCATTGGGACGCGCCGCGCGCGCGCTCGACTGCTGGGCCGCGACCCTGCCCGACGACAAGGAGACCTGACATATGCCGGTACCCCTGAGGCAGAGCCTGAGAGTGGGCAGCTATCTGATGAAGCAGAAGCTCCGCGGCGTGGAGAAATTCCCGTTGCTCGTCGAGCTCGAGCCCCTCTTCCAGTGCAATCTCGCCTGCGAGGGCTGCGGCAAGATCCAGCACCCGGACCACGTGCTCAGGCGGCGTATGCCGGTCGACCAGGCGGTGGCGGCGATCGAGGAGAGCGGCGCGCCGATGGTCTCGATCGCGGGCGGCGAGCCGCTCATCCACCCCGAGGTACACCTGATCGCGGCCGAGCTGATCAAGCGCAAGAAGTTCGTGATCCTCTGCACCAACGCGATCCTGATGGAGAAGAAGCTCGACAACTTCACTCCGTCGCCGTACTTCTCCTGGGCCGTGCACATGGACGGCATGCGCGATCGCCACGACCAGTCGGTTGCGCGCGAGGGCGTGTTCGACAAGGCGGTAGTCGCGATCAAGGCGGCGAAGGAGCGCGGCTTCCGCGTCACCACCAACACCACCGTCTTCACGCACGACTCGCCGGACGACGTCCGCAAGGTGCTCGACTTCCTGAACGACGAGCTGGAGGTCGACGAGATGATGATCGCGCCGGCCTACGCGTATGAGAAGGCGCCCGACCAGGAGCACTTCCTCGGCGTCAAGCAGACGCGCGAGCTGTTCGGCAAGGTGTTCGCGGACGGCGGCCGCAAGAAGTGGCGGCTCAACCACTCACCGCTCTACCTCGACTTCCTCGAGGGCAAGGTCGACTACCAGTGCACCCCGTGGGGCATCCCGAGCTACTCGCTCTACGGCTGGCAGCGCCCGTGCTACCTGATGAGCGACGGCTACGCGAAGACCTACAAGGAACTGCTCGAGACCACCGACTGGTCGAAGTACGGCCGCGGCAACGACCCTCGCTGCGAGAACTGCATGGCCCACTGCGGCTACGAGCCCACCGCCGTGATGGCCACGAGCAAGTCACTCAAGCAGTCGCTGCGAGCGATGGCCGCTCGCTAGTCGCGCGCGGGCGCCTGTCAGGCCGGCGCTAGATCTGCTCCAGCTCGCCCTCGCGCTCGCTGGCCTGCTCCTCGTGGCGGGCCGCGAAGCGTTTTGAGCGCGCAGCCTGGGCCTCGAGTTGCTCGGCCTCAGCGAGGTGGCGGGAGGCCTCGTCGCGGTGGGCCTCGGCCTGGGGACCGAGCTCATCCGCGCGCGACACGTGAGCCGACGCCTCCTGGCGGTGGCCGACCACCTCGGAGGAGATGCGCTCGCGTCGGCGCGCCTTGGCGGCGCCCCGGCGGCGTCCCTCAAAGACGAGAACGGCGCCCACCACGACAGCGGCGGCGAAGATGATTAGGACGACAGCAAGTGTGCTCATCTCTCCCGCATACCCGCGCCCGCGCAAAGGCAAGCCCCGAGAGAGTGATGTACCTCACTGTTTACCATCGGCTATCGTGGGGTAATTGACGACCCGGAGAGTCGGGACAACGAAGGGGGAAGGCGCGAGCATGACGAGCAGCAGCAACGGGCGGGTCCGGTCACTTCCAGAGCATGTCCGCTTCGCGATCGCGGGCAGCGGCTTCGCCGGCATCGGCTGCGGCATCCGCCTCAAGCAGGCCGGCATCCACGACTTCGTGATCCTCGAGCGCGCGGACGACGTCGGCGGCACCTGGCGGGACAACACCTACCCCGGCTGCGCGTGCGACGTCCCCTCGCACCTCTACTCGTTCTCCTTCGAGCCGAACCCGCGCTGGAGCCGCAGCTTCTCGCCGCAGCCTGAGATCTGGGACTACCTGCGCCACTGCTCGGACAAGTACGGCGTAGAACCGCACGTCCGCTACAACCACACTGTCAGCGAGGCGGCGTGGGACGAGGACGCCGAGGTCTGGCGCATCGAGACCGGCCAGGGCTCGCTCACGGCCGACTTCTTCATCTCCGGAGTCGGCGCGCTGAGCGACCCCAAGCTGCCCGCCATCCCCGGCATCGAGAGCTTCGAGGGCCGCATGTTCCACTCGGCCCAGTGGGACCACGACTACGACCTGACGGGTAAGCGCGTGGCCGTGATCGGCACCGGCGCCTCGTCGATCCAGTTCGTGCCGAAGATCCAGCCACTGGTGGGCCGCCTGCACCTGTTCCAGCGCACCGCGCCCTGGATCGTGCCCCAACGCGACCGCAACCTGTCGCGCCTCGAGCAGCGCCTCTACAGGCTCTTCCCGCCGGCGCAGCTCGCCATGCGGGCGCTGATCTACTGGCTGCGCGAGCTGTTCGTGCTCGGCTTCATGCACCCGCGCGAGGGCGGCGTGAACGAGAAGCTCGCGCGCAAGCACCTGCACGACCAGGTGAAGGACCCCGAGCTGCGCGACAAGCTCACGCCGCACTACCGCATGGGCTGCAAGCGCGTGCTGATCTCGGACAGCTACTACCCCACGCTGCAGCAGCCGAATGTCGATGTCGTGACCGACGCGATCAGCGAGATCAGGTCACACTCGATCGTCACCGCCGACGGGAACGAGCGCGAGATCGACGCGCTGATCCTCGGCACCGGCTTCTACGTGACCGACATGGCGGTGGCGGGCTACGTGCGCGGCCGCGGCGGCAAGACGATGGCGGACGCCTGGCAGGGCAGCCCGCAGGCATACCTCGGCACGACCGTCAGCGGCTTCCCCAATCTGTTCTTCCTGGTCGGGCCGAACACGGGCCTCGGCCACAACTCGATCGTGTTCATGATCGAGTCGCAGCTCAACTACCTGATGGAGTGCCTCGCACACATGAAGAGCCGAGGCGCCGACGTCTTCGAAGTCCGCGAGGACGTGCAAGAAAGGTTCAACGCGCGCATCCAGAGGCGGCTCCAGGGCACGGTCTGGAACACGGGCGGCTGCGCCAGCTGGTACCTCGACGAGAACGGCCGCAATACGACGATCTGGCCGGGCTTCACCTGGCCCTTCCGCCAGGAGACGCGCCACTTCGACCCGGCCGACTACGCGCTCGAAGCGCGCCGCCCGTCGCCCGCCCGGCTGGCGGCCTGACAAAACGCCTGAATGGAAGCCGGAATGGAAGCCGGCCGCCCGCGCGAACGCGGGCGGCCGGCAACCGCCTCTAGGCCTAGATGAGGTTGTTGGCCTGGAGGAACGACTTCGCGACGGTGGCCGCGGACTGCTTGTTGATCGCCACCGCCTTGTTCATCGAGATCACCGCCGGCGTCGTCAACAGCGAGTTCACCTTGTTGATGATCGCCATGAACTGATCACCGCCGAGCGCCTGCAGCTTCTTCGTGTTGATCACGAGCGCGATGTTCTGGAAGCCGAAGATGTTCTTCGGGTCCTTGAGCACCGTGTACTTGCCGCTCGCGAGCTGCGGGTCGGTGGTGAACACGTCGGCCGAGTCGACCTTGCCGGAATCGAGCGCCTGGTACTGGATGCCCAACGCCAGTGACTTGAACGTGAAGTTGTTCAGGCCGTAGTCCTTCTTCATGCCGGCCGCGCCCTGCTCGCGGTCCGCGAACTCGGGCCGCGCCCCGAGCGTGAAGTGCTTCACCTTCTTCAGGTCGCTCATGGTCGTGAGCCCGTTCTTCGTAGCGAACGCCTTCGTCGTCGCGATCGCGTCGGTGTCGAAGAACGGCGTCATCTGGCTCATCGTCTGGCCGCGCTTCGTGTAGAACTGCTTCGCGATGTTGTACTCCTCCTGCGGCGACTTAACGGTCTTGTTGACTCCCGCCACCGTCACGGCCGACTCGCCGGTGTACTCGGGGTAGGCGTCGATCTTGCCGCTCGTGAGCGCCTTGTCGATCACCTCGGTCGCCCCGATGTTCTCCTTGTAGTTGATCTTGTAGCCGGCGTGCTCGAGCGCCTGCTTGTAGAGCTGGCCGAGGATGAACTCCTCGGTGAAGTCCTTCGTGCCGAGCGTCAGCGTCGGCTTGCCCTTGCCCGGCTGTGCGTTCGACGCCGGCGTGCTCGACGCGCCGCTGCTCGCGGGCGTGCTGGAGCTCGAGGTGGAACTGGAGCTTCCGCACGCCGCCACGAACAGGGCGGCCACTAGTGCGATCAGTGCGACGGCGCCGAAGCGCCACCTATTCGACGAGGGCCAATGGCTCCCCGGTGCTGCTGGTCCCATTTGCTTCTCCTTTGGTGTGCGCATTGCTCCCTCAGATGGATTCGGTGACGGGCCGCACGGGCTGCGTCCGGCCGCGCCGTCCCAGCCGCGGCCGCAGCGGACCCGGCGTGACGAAACGCTGCACCAGCGCGAGTAGCCCGTCGATCAGAAATGCGAGTGCCGTGATCGTCAGCGACGCCGCGATTACCCCGGCCACACCGTAGCTGGCCTGGTTCACGATGATGTCGCCGAGCCCGCCGCCGCCGGCGAAGGTGGCGAGCGTGGCGGTGGCGACCACGTAGACCGTGGCGGTGCGGATGCCGGCGAAGATCAGCGGCAGCGCGAGCGGGACCTCCACGCGCCACAGCACCTGCCACTGCTTCATCCCCATCGCGTAGGCGGCCTGGACCGCGCTGCGGTCAACCTGGTCGACCGCGACGTAGGCGTTTGTCAGCATCACCGGCGCCGCGAGGATCACGAGCGCCACCAGGACGTTCGTGAAGCCGATCCCAAAGATGGCGATACCGATTGAGATCAGCGCGAGGCTGGGCAGCGCGCGCCCGATGTTCGACACGTTGATCGCGAAGAACGAGCCGCGGTGGACGTGCCCCAGCCAGACGCCGAGCGGAACGGCGATCAGGATCGCCACGCCCACCGTCGCGAACGAGATCTCGAGGTGCGCCAGCGTCTTCTCCCACATCAGATGCGTGTTGTCGCCGAAGAACGTGAAGGCGTGGGAGAAGCTGTCCGACTTGGCGAGGACGGTGATCATGAGCGCCGCGCCCGGGTCCAGGGGGTGAGCGCGCGCTGGAGCAGCACGAGCAGGACGTCGGCAATCAGCGCCAGCAGGATCGCGAGGACGCCGGCGGCGATGAACTGGGTCTTGAAGCCGGTCTGGATCGCGTTGAAGATCGGCTCGCCGAGGCCGCCGACGCCGATGAACGCCGCCACCGTCGTGAGGCTGATGATCGTGACCGTGGCGATCCGGAGTCCGGCCATCATCGCGGGCAGCGCCAGCGGCAGCTCAACGCGCCAGAGCCGTTGCCTGGCGGTCAGGCCCATGGCGTTGGCCGCTTCGATAGCGGGTCTGGGCACCCCCTGCAGCCCGGTGAGCGTGTTCCGGAAGAGGATCAGCAGCGTGTAGGACACGAGGGCAAGCTCCGCCGTGAAGCGGTTGATGCCCGTGATCTGGACCATGATCTCGAAGAAAGCGAGGCTCGGGATCGTGTAGAGCAGAGCCGAGAACAGGGAGAACGGCGTCTCGAACGGCCGCCAACGGTAGGCGATGATCGCGGCCGTGACGGCGATCACCGAGCCGACGCCGACCGCGATCGCCGAGAGCTCGATGTGCTCCACGACGCGCGGCAGGAAGCGCGAGCTGAAGTTATCGAAGAACCACTTCGTGCAGAAGCCGCCGTTGCGGACGACGCAGGGGTCGCCGCGACCGAAGTTGGGAATGACGGGGCCGCCGGCGGCGAGCTGCGTGACGGCGGCTATCACGCCTGTGCAACCTGCCCCTCCGACGCGCTTCCGCCCGGGCCGACGTACCCGGTGATCGCCTCCATCCGAACCTTCCCCAGCGGCGATCCGTCGCCGTTGGTCACATTCAGCTCGCCGACGCCCTCGGTGAGCATCATCGACAGCGCGTCGCGCAAGGAGCTGTCGATCGACACCGCCGGGCCGCCGGCGCCGTCGCCGGCGGGCTCGAGCTCGACGTCGTGCAGCGTCCACAGCCGCAGGCGCTTGAGGCCGCGGTCGGCGCCCACGAAGCTCGCCACGAAGTCGTCGGAGGGATCGGCGAGCAGCTTGTCCGCGGTGTCGAGCTGGACGAGGTGGCCGGCACGCATGATCGCGATGCGGTTGCCCATCTTGATCGCCTCGTCGATGTCGTGGGTGACGAAGATGATCGTCTTCTTGATCTCCTTGTGGAGGCGGAGGAAGTCGTTCTGGAGGCGGTCGCGCGTGATCGGGTCGATCGCGCCGAAGGGCTCGTCCATCAGCATGATCGGCGGGTCGACCGCCATCGCGCGCGCCACGCCGACGCGCTGCTGCTGGCCCCCCGAGAACTCGCCGGGGTAGCGACGCAGACTGTCCGCGTCGAGTCCCACGAGCTCGAGCAGCTCGGCCGCCCGCGCGCGGATCCGCTTCTTGTCCCAGCCGAGCAGCCGCGGCACCGAGCCGATGTTGTCCTCCACCGTCATGTGCGGGAACAGGCCGATCTCCTGGAAGACGTAGCCGATCCCGCGCCGCAGCTCGGTGACCTCGTGGTCGTTGACGCTGCGGCCGTCGATCCGGATGTCGCCGCCCGACATCGGGATCAGGCGGTTGACGAGCTTGAGCGCTGTCGTCTTGCCGCAGCCGGACGGCCCGATGAGGACGCAGATCTCGCCGGCGGGCACCTCGAAACTGAGCTCCTGGACCGCCGCTTGCTCGCGGCCCGGATAGGTCTTCGTTACGCCGTCGAAGACGATCTCGCCGGCATTGCTGGCATTGCTGCCTGGGGGCGCGTCAGTCATGACGCTCCCGCGGTCGCCGGTCCCGGCCGATTGGGTTCGTGCCCTCCTGGATGCACCGCTACAACCTACCCAGACCACCCTGGTCGAGTGTCGCGCCCGATGGTGGTCCCGTGGCCGACTAGAGATATATCACCACGTCAGGTGGCGAACAACCAACTTGGGGTTACGCCTGCGTTAGGTATGCCGGCGACCGCGCGGCGCCTGCGTGGAGCGGCGCTCGACGAGGCGCGGCACCACCCGGATCGCCGAGCGGGAGGGTGGGCGGCGGCGCCCGTCCACCGCCGCGGCGAGCAGCGAGGCCGCCGCGGCCGCGACGTCGGTGCTGTCCCACGCCACACTCGTGAGCCCCGGGGTGAGCACCTGGGCGATCGGATGATCGTCGTAGCCCGCAACCGACAGCTCGCCCGGCATCCGCAGGCCGCGCTCGTACGCTGCCGCGTAGACGCCGCAGGCGATCGAGTCCGAGAGGCAGAAGATCGCCGTGGCCCGCGGACGCTGGGCCAGCACGCCCGCCGCCACCTCTGCCGCGCCCTCGAGCGAGTGCGGCGAGTTCACCACCGTCGCAGTCAGGTCGAGCTTCTTGCAGACCTCCTGCACGACCACCTCGGCGGGCCGGTCCGGCGTGGTGGGCCGGCTGGGCGTAAGCACGGCCACGCGGCGGTGGCCGAGCGCGTGCAGGTGCTCGAGCACGAGGCTGACGCCGGTGCGGTTGTCGAACAACACCTCGCCGACGGTTTCCGCGGGCAGCGCGTCGCCGACGGTGACGAGCGGCAGGGTCTCGGCGATCTCGGCCCACTGGTCGGCCGAGGGGTCGAGCGGGGACACGATCAGGCCATCGACCAGGCGGTCGCCGAGCTGGCGGGCCAGGTCGGCCTCGCGCTCGGGCTCGCCGCGCGCGTCGGTCACCAGCATGTTGAAGCCCTTCGCGCCGAGCGCGCGGTCGAGCGACTGCACGAAGCGCTGCTCGCCGAGGTCCTCGAGCGAGCCGGACAGGACGGCCACCAGGCCGGTCTTGCCACTCGCCAACGCACGCGCCACGGCATTGGCGCTGTAGCCGAGCTCCTCGGCGGCTTGCCTCACGCGCTCCTGGGTCTCGGGCGAGGTCTGGATACCGCGGAGCGCGTACGACACCGCCGCGGGCGAGAGCCCGGTGGCGGCGGCGACGTCCCGGATCGTCGTCCGGCGGCGGGGCGACACGAGTGCAACCGTACCCGCTCCCCCGGTTCCCACCACAACTTGCTTCTCCGCCGCGGGTCGCGCTATGCTGTAGCGGTTCACTGAAACGATTCAGTGAAACGCTACAGAAGCGCCCGGGAGCGCGACGAAAGGACGTCTCGCATGAGCAAAACCGTCGGTTCCTTCATCGCTCCGCCCCAGCGGGAACTCGACCGCGCCGAGCTCCTGATGCTCGTGCACGACATCGCCGCGCACCCCGAGTGGTGGGAGTACGGTCTGGATGAGGGCGGGGCGGAGCGCACCTACGACGCGCTTCACCGCGACGCCAACCTCGACGTCTGGGCGATCGCGTGGCTGCCGGAGAACGACACCGGCTGGCACGACCACGACATGTCGAGCGGCGCGGTGCGGGTGGTGCGAGGGGTGCTCACCGAGTCCGTCCTCCGGATCGGCGGCTCCGAGGCGTTCAACCACTACCCCGCCGGCAGCGCCTTTACGTTCGCCCCGACCCACATCCACAGGGTCACCTGCGAGGCCGGGCGTGCGGTGTCGATCCACGCCTACTCGCCGCCGCTCTCGCGGCTCGGCCAGTACACGGTGGACGACGAGGGCGTGCTGCTGCGGATGACGGTCACGGACTCCGACGAGCTGCGGCCGCTCGATGCGCAGGATCTGACCCTGCACGCCTGACCGCGCGCGTAGGCTGCTCGGCCGTGGCCACCGAAGCGGCCCGGCCGCTAGCCCCTGCGCCCTCGCTGAGGGAGATCGTGCTCGAGTGGGGCAGGATCGGCTGCCTCGGCTTCGGCGGGCCGCCGGCACACATCGCGATGCTCCGGCGTCTCTGCGTCGAGCGGCGCCGCTGGATCTCCGACGAGGAGTTCGAGCGCGCGATCGCCGCCACCAGCATGCTGCCCGGGCCCGCCTCCACCGAGCTCGCGATCTGGTGCGCCTGGCGCCTGCGCGGCACCGCCGGCGCCCTGCTCGGCGGCGCCTGCTTCATCGTGCCGGGCTTCATCGCGATCGTGGCGCTGGCAGCCGCGTTCCTGGCGTCGGCGCCGCCCGACTGGCTCGCCGGGGCGGGGGCCGGCGCGGGGGCGGCGGTGGCGGCCGTGGCGGTGCAGGCGGGCTCGTCGCTCGCGCCGCCGGTGTGGCGGCGGGCGACGCACTCGCAGCGGCGGCGGATCGTGGTCTATGCGCTGGCCGGGGGTGCGGGCGCGGCGCTCGTGGGAGCGTGGCTCGTGCTGGTGCTGATCGGCTGCGGCGTCGTGGAACTCGCCTGGCGCGGCGCCGAGCGCGGCCTCCACTCGCACTCGCTGCCGTTCGTGCTCGCCGCTGCCGCGGCCTCGACGGGCGGCCTCGGCGCGCTCGCCTGGACCGCGTTCAAGGTCGGCGGCCTCTCGTTCGGCGGCGGCTTCGTGATCATTCCGCTGATGCAGGGGGACGCCGTGCACGTCCATCACTGGATGACGGACGCGCAGTTCGTCAACGCTGTGGCGCTCGGGCAGGTGACGCCCGGCCCGGTGGTGCACACCGTCAGCGCCGTCGGCTACGCGGCGGCAGGCGTGGGCGGCGCGGCGCTGGCGGCGGCCGTGGCGTTCGCGCCCTCGTTCGCGTTCATCCTGGTCGGTGCGGACCGCTTCGACAGGCTCGTGGCCGGCGCGCGCGCCCGCGCCTTCCTCGGCGGCTCGGCGCCCGCGGCCATCGGGGCGATCGTCGGCTCGGCGATCCCGCTCACGCGCGCCCTCGGCGAGACGTGGCAGTACTTCGTGCTGGGCGC
>DASXNY010000177.1:0-4671 GCA_036494715.1 Thermoleophilaceae bacterium | reverse complement strand
GACGACCTCGACCTGAAGAAGTCGCGCCGCATCCTCGACCGCGACCACTACGACATCGAGAAGGTCAAGGACCGCATCCTCGAGTTCCTCGCGGTGCGCAAGCTCAAGCCGGACGCGCGCTCCTCGATCCTCTGCTTCGTCGGGCCGCCCGGCGTCGGCAAGACCTCGCTCGGCCGCTCGATCGCGCGGGCGATGGGGCGCGAGTTCGAGCGCATCTCGGTCGGCGGGGTGCGCGACGAGTCCGAGATCCGGGGCCACCGCCGCACCTACGTCGGCGCGATGCCCGGCGTGATCATCCGCGCGCTGCGGGACGCCGGCGCCAACAACCCGATCCTGATGATCGACGAGATCGACAAGATGGGCGCGGACTTCCGCGGCGACCCGGCCAGCGCGATGCTCGAGGTGCTCGACCCCGAGCAGAACTCGAGCTTCCGCGACCACTACCTCGACCTGCCGTTCGACCTCTCGCACGTCTTGTTCATCACGACGGCGAACCAGCTCGACCCGATCCCGGGACCGCTGCGCGACCGCATGGAGATCATCCAGCTCGCCGGCTACACGGAGCAGGAGAAGCTCGAGATCGCCAAGCGCTACCTGGTGCCGCGCCAGATCGAGCGCAACGGGCTCGACAAGGGGAAGATCGAGTTCACCCCGGAGGCGCTGCGGCTGGTCATCGACGCCTACACGCGCGAGGCCGGCGTGCGCAACCTGGAGCGCGAGATCGGCTCGATCTGCCGCAAGGTCGCACGCGAGTACGCGGAGGGCACGCGCACGCGCAAGCGTGTGATCCGCGAGCGACAGGTGCGGGAGTTGCTAGGCAAGCCGCGCTTCCTGCACGAGGTCGCGCGCCGCACGAGCCAGCCCGGCGTGGCCACCGGCCTGGCCTGGACCCCGGTCGGCGGCGAGGTGTTGTTCATCGAGGCCACGGGGTTCCCCGGCGACGGCCGCCTGCAGGTCACCGGCCAGCTCGGCGACGTGATGAAGGAGTCCGCCGCCGCGGCGCTCTCCTACGTGAAGGCGAACGCGCGCAAGTGGGGCGCCGACAAACCCGAGGAGTGGTTGCGCACGCACGACCTCCACGTGCACATTCCGTCGGGTGCGATCCCCAAGGACGGCCCGAGCGCCGGCGTCGCGATCACCACCGCGCTCGTCTCGCTCGTCACCGGCCGCCCGGTTCACAGCGACGTGGCGATGACCGGCGAGATCACCCTCACCGGCCAGGTGCTGCCGATCGGCGGCCTCAAGGAGAAGGCGCTGGCGGCGCAGCGCGCGGGCATCAAGATGGTGATCGCGCCGAAGCTCAACGAGCCCGACCTCGACGACATCCCGCCGCACCTGCGGAAGGGCATCGAGTTCAAGTTCGCGTCGAAGATTGATCAGGTCCTCAAGCTTGCGCTTGAGGACTAGTCCACAGTGGACTGGTTCCCACTAGCCAACCCGGGTATTCTCGCTTCTGGCAACTGACCCGAGGAGACGTATGGCATCGAAGAAAACGCAGGCCGCCCAGGCCGGAGCCGGCGCCATTGCCGCGGGTAAGGCGGTGAAGGACAACCCGTACGTGCAGCGGTTCGTCGAGGATGAGGAGCTGCGCGAGAGCGTGCGGACCGCCTTCGAATCGGCACGCAAGGCGTACACCCGCATGTCCAACGGCAAGGGCCCTGTGAAGGCCATCACCGAGGACAAGAAGACCCAGAAGCAGCTTCGCGAGGCGGCGGCGTCGCTCCGCGATGCGGCCGATTCGCTGAAGAACGCGAAGAACGGCAAGAGGAAGAAGCGGCGTGGCCGCGGACTGATGCTCTTGGTCATCGGCGCGGGACTTGCGATCGCGCTCAACGAGGGGCTTCGCTCGAAGGTGCTGGACGTGCTGTTCGGATCGGAGGAGGAGTTCGAGTACAGCTCGACCACCTCGCCGGAGCAGAGCAGCACCAACGCGGCGCCGGTCGGAAGCACCTCTTAGCCGGCGCCGACCTGGTTTTTCGGAGAGGGCGCCCGCGGGGCGCCCTTTTCGTTTCCAGAACGCAATCGGGCGGGCCGCGAAGGACCCGCCCAGAAAGACTGCGTACGTCAGCTCTCGGGCACCCAGATTGATTAACAGGTGCACCTCCAAGGTAAGCCGCGCCGTCCGCATAGGCCATACCTCAACAGCGTGAAATTGCTCAACGAGCTGTGAATGGCGTCGCGGGGTCGCGCCCGAGGCCGAGCGCGACCAGCAGCCTGATGCGCGCCCTCCACGGGGAGGCGGACCCGGCGAGGATCCCGCCGCGCTCGGCGAGGTCCGTCTCCGAGCCCTCGAAGCCGTAGGTGCGCTCGAGCGTGCCGCCGCGCGCCGGGCGCGCGCAAATCACCATCGGGATGCCGGCGGCGACGACGCGGTCGACGGCTGGCAGCATCGCCTCGGGCAGGTGGCCCGCGCCGAGCGCGATCACCACCAGCGCGGCGGCGCCGTCGCCGAGCGGTGCGTCGAGCGCGCGCGAGTCCATTCCGGCGGCGGCCGCCACGATCGGTACGTACGCGTCGAGCGGCGCCGCGGCCAGCTCGTCGGGAGTGGTGATCGGCGGCTCCGGCCGGCGGACCCGCAGCGGCCGCACGCGTCCCTCGCGCAGCTCGGCCAGCGGCGCGTCGGAGGCGAACGCGTCGCTGCGCCAGCTATGCGACTTCACGACTTCTCCGGCCGGGTGCGCCAGTCCGTCGAACACCACCGCGGGGCCGAGCCCGCGCGCCTCGGGCGCGACGGCGAAACGCACCGCGTCGAGCAGGTTGAGCGGCCCGTCCGAGCCGAGCGACCCGCCGGTGCGAATCGCGCCGGTGATCGCGAGTGGCTCGTCGTGCCCCCACGCGAGGCGCGCCAGCTCGGCGGTCTCCTCGATCGTGTCGGTGCCCTGCGTGAGCAGCGCGCCGGCCGCACCAGCTTCCACCGCCACCGACGCCACGAGCAGCGCCCGCACCATCGCGAGCGGGTCGAGGTTCACGCCGGGCACGTTCGCGAGCTGCTCGACGCGCAGCTCGGCGAGCTCCTCCAGCTCCGGCACGGCGGCCACGAGCTCCGCGCCACTCAGCGCCGGGCGGGCCGGGGAGCCCGTCATGGCGATCGTGCCGCCGGTCGCCACGAGCTGTACCAGTGGGCGGCTCATCAGCCGCGCGAGGGTACCTTCTCGGCACCCCGCCCAGGGTTTGCGCTGGCTGTACGTCCGACTAGAGTGGGGCGATGGAGGCCTCTACTCCGCCCCAGCAGGAGGAGCGCAAGCTCGAGAGCGAGAAGGCGCAGCGGATCATCTCAGCGATGAGGCAGAGCGTCGGTACGCGCGGAGCCGCGGGCGCGACGTTCGACCACGTGGCGCGCGAGGCCGGCGTGTCGCGCGGCCTCCTGCACTACTACTTCGGCTCGAAGGAGCGGCTGCTCGTCGAGGTCGTGCGCCGCGACACCGAGCTGCGCGTGGCCACGCTCGAGCGCAACCTCGCGCCGGCCGCCTCACTCGATGCGGTGGTGGAGGCGCTCGTCACCCAGGTGCGCAGCTTCCTCTCCGAGGACCCGGCGTCGCAGGCGGTGATCTACGAGATGTTCAGCGCCTCGCGTCACAACGAGGAGCTGCGCGGCGAGATGGCCAAGCTCTACACCCAGACGCGCGACCACATCGCCGAGGCGCTGCGCTACAAGCACGACGCCGGCGTGGTCAAGCTACGCGACCGGCCGGAGAACGTGGCCTCGGTCCTGCTCGGACTGGGCGATGGGATCACGATGCAGCTCATCTCGGACCCCGAATGGGACAGCGACTCCGCGTTCGAGCTCGGCATCCGCACCGCGCGCTTCCTGCTCGGCGCGGACGAATACCCAGCCGGCTGAGCGGCGGGCCCGGGCTCCTGCCCGGACTCCCGAGCTCGCCGCATTTGCTCAGCCGGCTGGTTGGGCCAGCTTGAGTCGGATCGGCTCCTCGTGGCGCCGCGCCGCTGTTACAGGGCCGTGCGCCCCTGGTGAAATTAAGGTGTCTCTTAGCCGAGTTTGGGCGACTGCCAGTCGGCGGCGAGGCGCCGCTCGAGCTCGTCGCCGAGCGCGTCGATCGCGATCCGGTCCTGCGCGAGCGAGTCGCGGTCGCGCAGCGTCACCGTCTGGTCCTCCATCGTCTGGTGGTCCACGGTCACGCCCCAGGGAGTGCCGATCTCGTCCTGGCGCCGGTAGCGCTTGCCGATCGAGCCGCCGGTGTCGAACTCGGCCCACATGCGCGTGCGCAGGTCCTCGTAGATCTTGCGCGCGAGCTCCGGCTGGCCGTCCTTGTTCACGAGCGGCAGCACCGCCACCTTCACCGGCGCGAGCTTGGGATGGAGGCGCAAGAGCACGCGCTCGCGGCCCTCGATCTCTTCCTCGTCGTAGGCGTCGACCATGAACGCGAGCGTGCCGCGGTCGGCGCCCGCGGAGGGCTCGATCACGTATGGCACGTAGCGCTCGCCGCTCGCGCTGTCCACGTACTCGAGCTTCTCGCCCGAATACTTGGCGTGCTGGGTGAGGTCGAAGTCGCCGCGGTTGGCGATGCCCTCGAGCTCGGACCAGCCCATCGGGAAGAGGTACTCGACGTCGGAGGTGCCGCTCGAATAGTGCGACAGCTCGTCCTGGCCGTGCTCGCGCAGGCGCAGGTGGTCGTGCCGGATGCCGAGCCGCTGGTACCAGGCCATGCGCAG
>DASXNY010000176.1:0-15268 GCA_036494715.1 Thermoleophilaceae bacterium | reverse complement strand
CTTCGACGTCGCGAAGGTCGCCGCGATGACCGCGCGGGACGTCGACCGGCTGGTACAGGACGCGTCGATCATCCGCAACCGCGCCAAGATCGAGGCGACTCTCGACAACGCGCGCGCGATGATGTCCGGATCGCCGGGCCTGGTGGACCTCGCGGAGTCCTACGAGGTCACGCGCAAGCGGGCACCGCGGTCGCTCGCCGACCTACCCAAGTCGACTCCGCAGGCGGAGGCCTTCGCGAAGCAGTTGAAGTCGCAGGGGTACCGCTTCGTGGGGCCTACGAGCGTGTACGCCTTCATGCAGAACGTCGGCGCGGTCAACGACCACATCCACGGCTGCTTCCGCGCGGCCGAATAGCGCCGGTCCCGGCGACGTGGGGCGCTGAAAGAGCTCGCCGGCGGCGCTCGACGTGCAGGGCGCTATGAAGATGGATGTGAGGTCGTATTTGGCCGCGTCAGCCTAGATTGGTGGCTCGCGGCGGTTTCCGGCGCCATCGGTGCTCGTGCAGCGTGTCGACAAAGGCGCGTGTGACGGGCGTCCAGTCGTCGCGTGTGAAGGCGACGACCGGGCGGACCAGACGCGGTCTTGCGGGTCGCGTGAGTTCCTTGACGCTGTCGGGGACGATGTGATCGGGAATCAGGGCGGGGCCGAGGCCGCAGGCTGCGAAGCGAGGCGCAGCGACGACCTGGCTGGTGCGCACGGCGACGCGAGGGGTGAAGCCGGCGGCCGCGCATTGTCTGTCGACTACCTCGGCAAGCCCATGGCCTTGCGCGAAGTGGACCCACCTCCGATCGGCTAACGCGGCGAGGTCGACCGAACGCTCGCGGAGCATCGGATCGCCCGGGGGGAATACGAGCACGAACTCCTCCCATCCCAGCGGCGCGATCGGTCCGTCCCAGTTTGCCGGAGGGGAACCGACCGCCATATCGCCGTCGCCGTTGCGCACCGCCTCTTCGAGGAGGCGGCGATGCAGATACTCGCTGAGGCTCACCTCGATCCTCGGGTGGAGCTCCTGCCAGCGTCTCAGCGCCGACGGCAGGATCCCGGCGGCCGCGGAGGTGATGGTCGCGATCTCGAGTTGGCCCGACTCAAGGCTGAGGGCCATGCGGACCGACCGCCGGGCGCGGTTCGCGTGGCTGATCGCCGCGCGCGCCTCCGGCAGGAAGTTCTGTCCGGCCATGGTGAGGCGCACTCCTCGCGGCAGACGCTCCAGGAGTGCCCCGCCGAGCTCTGCCTCCAACGCACCGATCTGCTGCGACAGCGATGGCTGGGCAACGAGCAGACGCTCCGACGCGCGGGTGAAGGAGCCCTCCTCGGCGATGGCCACGAAGTACTCGAGCTGACGGAGGTTCACGCCCTGAGTATCGCCATAGACAACATCTATCTCCAAATGAGAGAACCGGTCTTTGAACCTATATCACGAGAGAGCTACGGTGGTTCGCGGTGAGCGTTCAAGCCCCTCGTCCCGCGTCGGCGTCGGCGCTCTTGCGTCACTTCGCGGATCTGCGCGACGGCACTCACGGCGGCGCCGGATCCCGACGGGATAAAGAGGCGCTCTTCGTAGCGGCCGTCCCGCTGCTCGATCCGTATGCGCGGCAGGCGCTCGAGGAGATCAACACGTATCTGCTGCTCGGGACGGGCGAGGTGACCGCGACCGGGCTTCGCACCTCCCGGGACCGTGGCATCGAGGCGGCCTGGGAATTGTCATGGCCCGAGCAGCTGGCCGCCGGCGTCGAGCCGATACTCATCCGCGCCTATTTCGGGTCGGGATTCACTCACCCGCATCTGCAGAGTGGCAGCGTCGGGGATTGGCCACTCAACGTCTTCGACGAGGAGCAGGCCGCCGAAGAGCTACCCACCCTCCGCGCGATGGCGGCGGCGGATCTTCACAACCTCGTCTTCCGGCTTGGGGGAGACGTTCGCGTCATTCCGGCCACCGTCAAAGGATTTGACGGGTGAAGGGCGATCACCAACCTCGCAAATGAGGAGGAGTAGTCATGACTGCGACACCAACCGGTACGAGCACGATCGACGAGCATGAAAACGAGGAGGTCGAACGCGCAAATGCATCCGGGCGCACGCCGGTGGTGTTCGTCCACGGGCTCTGGCTGCTCGCGAGCAGCTGGGACCGCTGGGTGACGGTGTTCGAGGAGGCCGGCTATAGCGCAGTGAGCCCTGGCTGGCCGGACGACCCGGAGACGGTGGAGGAGGCCAAGGCCCATCCCGAGGTCTTCGCGGGCAAGAGCATCGGCGATATCGCCGACCACGTCGACGCCGTCATCCGCCGACTCGACAAGAAGCCGGCCGTGATCGGCCACTCCTTCGGAGGGCTTCTCGCCCAGATCATCGCCGGGCGCGGACGGGCGGCGGTCACGGTGGCGGTCGACCCGGCGCCGTTCCGCGGCGTCCTCCCGCTCCCGATCTCCGCGCTTCGGTCTGCCTCACCTGTGCTCGGCAACCCTGCGAACCGAAACCGCGCCGTTCCCCTCACCTTCGAGCAGTTCCGCTACGGCTTCGCCAACGCGGTTGGCGAGGACGAGGCGAAGGAGCTCTACGAGACCTACGCAGTCCCCGGCTCGGGCAAGCCGGTCTTCCAGGCGGCCGCGGAGAACCTGAACCCCTGGAGCGAGCAAAGGTCGATACGAAGAGCCCCGACCGTGGACCGCTGTTGATCATCTCCGGCGAGAAGGACCACACCGTCCCCTGGGCGGTCGCCAACTCGTCATACAAACGCCAGCATGGCAATCCCGCTGTGACGGAGATCATCGAGATCAAGGGACGCGGGCACGCCCTCACGATCGACAATGGTTGGCGCGAGGTCGCCGACACGGCCCTCGGCTTCGTCCAACGGTTCGCCTAGGCCCCTGCGGCGACCCGGCGCGACCTTCAGCCGGCAGCCGGTAGTTGCACGCTTACGCGGAGTCCGCCGGCGGCCCGGGGGGTGACGGTGAGGGTTCCCTCGTGTGCCTGCGTGATGCTTTTGACGATTGCGAGGCCGAGGCCGACACCGACACCTGCGTGGTCGGTGCGGATGCGTCTGGAGCCGCGCTGAAACGGCTCGGCAAGCGTGGAAACCAGCTGTGGTGCGAGCTTCTCGCCGGTGTTCTCGATGGTGAGCACCACATCCTTGGCCTGAGTGCTGGTCGTGACCCACACGGTGCCCTGTTCCGGCAGGTTGTGGACGATCGCGTTGTGCACGAGGTTCGTACTCAACTGGAGCAGGAGCGCGTGTGAGCCCATGGCGGGAGTCGTCTCGCCGGACGTTTCGATGGTGAGGCCGCGTTTCTCGGCGAGGGGGAGGAGTGTTTCGGCGGCCTCCTCCGCTATGAGCGACAGGTCGACGCGTTCGCTCGCGAAGGCCCGTTGGTCGGCGCGGCTGAGCAGGAGCAAAGCTTCGGTGAGGTCGATCGCCCGGGTGTTGACGGCGTGGAGGCGGTCGACGAGCTCGCCGTCGTCGCGGTTCCGATCGTTGCGGGCGACGTCGAGGAGTGTCTGCGTGATCGCCAGCGGCGTGCGCAGCTCGTGGGAGGCGTTGGCCGCGAATCGCTGTTGCTCGGCGACGTGCGCTTCGAGCCGCGCGAGCATCGTGTCGAAGCTGTCGGCGAGCTCGCGGAACTCGTCTTGACGTCCTTCCAACTGGATCCGGTGGGAGAGCGATCCGTTCGCGGCTACGCGCGTGGCGTCGGTGATTCGACTCAGGGGGGCGAGCATGCGGCCGGCGAGAAGCCACCCGCCCACGAGACCGAATACCAGCAGGAACGCGAGCACGACGGCCGCGATCGGAGCAAAATCGCGCAGAAGGTCGGAGTGGCTTTGCACCATGAAGATCACACCGGGATGCACGCCACGCGAAAGGGAGAAGTACCCGGCGACGAGTAGCACCGCGCCGGCGAGCACGAGGAAGCCCGCGTAGCTGAGCGTGAGCTTGAGGCGAACGCTCAAACCAGGGGCCCTATCCACGCTCGCCTCCCTCGCGCCCGGTGCCGGGTGCTGTGTCGATGCGGTAGCCGACACCGGGCATGGTGGCGATGATCCAGGGTTCTCCCAGGCGTTTGCGCAGTGCCGAGACGGTGATGCGCACGGCGTTGGTGAACGGGTCTGCGTTCTCGTCCCACGCTCGCGCCAGGAGCTCTTCGGCGCTGACGACACCGCCTTCGGCGGCGACGAGAACTTCGAGCACGGCGAACTGCTTCCTGGTCAGGGCGACATAGCGGCCGTCGCGATAGACCTCGCGGCGGAACGGATCCAGCCGAAGGCCCGCGATCTCTCGCACGGGCGGCCTGTGGTGCGCACGCCTGCGGTCGAGTGCTCTGAGACGGAGCACGAGTTCCTGGAGCTCGAACGGCTTCGTGAGGTAGTCGTCGGCGCCGAGCTCGAATCCGGTGGTCTTGTCGTCGAGACGGTCGGCAGCGGTGAGCATGAGAATCGGCATGCCGCTGCCGGAGGCGACGATTCGTTCGGCGACCTCGTCGCCCGAGGGCCCGGGGATATCCCGGTCGAGGACGGCGATGTCGTAGGCGTTCACGCTCAGGAGCTCCAGAGCAGAGTCTCCGTCACCTGCGATGTCCGCCGCGATCGCTTCCAGGCGCAGACCATCGCGGATGGCTTCCGCCATATAGGGCTCGTCCTCGACGATCAACACCCGCATGCTCCGATGCTAGAGCCGGCAGGTTTCGCCGGCATATCGAAAACCCGATACATGCCGGCAACACCCCGCTGCCTTGAATGGCGGAATGGCCCACCGCGAGGCAGTACGGACGACGTACGGTCGGACTCGGGCTCGATGGATGCGTGTCGCCGGCCTGCTGCTTGTCATCGCGGCGATCGCCGCGTCCCTCGGCCACTTGCTGGCGGCGTCCTCGTCCTCGCCGTCTCAATCATCCGTCGGCGTCCTTCGCAATGCGCAGCGTGGTGCGCGTGGCGAGGTGGCCCGCACTGTGTGGCCGGCGTATGGCCAAGCGGCGTTCGTCCGAACCGGCCAGTCGCAGATCCACGCCGGCCCGAATCAGCACGCGGCTCCGATTGCGAGTGTCGCGAAGGTGATGACGGCGTATCTTGTGCTCCGTAACCACCCGCTATGGCCCGGCCAGGACGGGCCGACGATCATGCTCACCGACGCCGATGTCGCCGACACCGACCGCCGGCGCGGACAGCACGAGTCGGTCGTGTCCGTCGTCGCCGGAGAGCAATTGACCGAACGGCAGGCGCTGCAGGCGCTGCTGCTGCCGTCGGCGAACAACATCGCCGTGGTTCTGGCGCGATGGGACGCCGGCTCGGCGGACCGGTTTGTCGCCCGCATGAATGCCACCGCACGTTCGCTGGGGATGACCCACACCCGCTACACCGACCCGAGCGGCTACGACGACGCAACCGTCTCGACTGCCGCCGACCAGCTGCGCATCGTCCAGCGGGCAATGCGCCTGCCGGTGTTCGCGAGCATCGTCGCCACCACGAGCGCGACGCTGCCGGTCGCCGGCACCGTCCACAACACGAACACACTGCTCGGGCGCGACGGGTTCGTCGGCGTCAAGACCGGCTCCGACGATGCGGCCGGGGGCTGCTTCGCCTTCCGGGCCATTCGCTGGATCGACGGCAAGCGGACGACGATCACCGGGGTCGTGCTGGGGCAGCCCGGCCACGACCAGATCGACGCGGGTCTCGCGGCCGCCGCCGTCTTGGTCGACCGCATCGCCGGTCATCGGGCTATGCCGGATCTACGACAGCGGACCCTCCCGCCGCGAACGCCGCCCGGAAGCCGTTGACCACGACGGTGGCGATGACTTCTCGGATGGAATGCTGTCTTAGCGGTTATGGACGCAACCACTACATGCCACATGTCGATCTCGCTTGACGGCTACGTCGCAGGGCCTGACCAGAATCTCGAGCACCCGCTCGGCCACGGCGGGATGGACCTTCATCGCTGGCATCTCGACGAGCCGCCCCGACCAGGCGAGGCGCGCGTGCGTCGATATCGTCGTAGGTGCGGACGTAGCCCTCCGGAATCGCGCGGACACGCTCGATCACGCGCCCGGTCCGCGAGGCCCCGTCTACAGGGCCTGAGTGAGGGCTACGACTCATCTCTGCAAGCCGCGCAAGGAGCCACGGCGCTGGCGCGCCGACCTGTCAGCCGGGATGCGAAGTGTGAAGCTGGCTCCGCGTGCCGCGGGGTCGCAGGTGAGTTCGCCGTCGTGTTGCTGGGCGATGCGGCGGGCGATGGCGAGGCCCAGGCCGTGGCCGGGCTTGCTGGAATCGAGTCGAACGAAGCGCTCGAAGATCCGTTGGCGTTCGCGCTCTGGTACCCCCGGCCCGTCGTCGGCGATGTGCGCCTCGGCGTAGCCGTTGCGCCGGCGAAGTTCCACGTCGATTTGGCCGTTGGGTTTGATCGCGGCGAGGGCGTTCTCGACGAGGTTGCGGAGCACGCGCTCGAGCGCGTCGGGGTCGCCGCTCACGAGGGCGTCGTTGTCGGCCCTGAGGGCGATGGCGGCGTCGGGGGCGCGCATGCGCGCGTCTTCGACGAGCGGGCGCACGATCGCTGCGAGGTCGACAGGTGTGCGGGTTGGGTGAGCTTCGAGGCGGGCGAGTCCGAGGAGGTCGTCGACGATGCGGCCGAGTCGTTCGCTCTCGCGGGCGACGGCTGCTTCGAGGCGGTCGGACTCGGGCCGTTCGGGTTGTTCGCGCAGGAGGGTCTCGATGCTTGCCTGGAGTGCGGCGATCGGGGTGCGGAGCTCGTGGGAGGCGTCCGCAAGGAAGCGGCGGGTTGCGGCGTCGCTGGCGCGCGCCTCCTCGATCGCTGTCTCGAGGGCGTCGACCATCTGATCGAACGCTTGGGCGAGGCTCCCCAGCTCGGTGTCGGTGCGGCTCGGATCGAGTCGAAGGTTCGACTCGCCGTGGGCTATGCGTCTCGCGGTTTCGATGACCGAGGACAGGGGACTAAGGGCAGTCCGGGTGCTTTGAAGGACGAGGAGGGTGGCGAGCGCCAGCGCGGCCGCGGCGACGAGGAGTTCGATGAGCAGGAGGTTGTCGACGGCGTGGTTGATGCTTGTGCGGCTGGTGTTGAAGGAGACCTTGGTCCCGTCGGGGAGAACCTCGTCGAGGATGAGCAATGATCCGCGCGCCCGGATCATCGGCGATTTCGCCGATGTGCTCGGCGGAGTCGCCGTGGGGGGAGGAGGCGTGATACGGATGGCGACCCCTTCGAGCGCGAGGCCCGGTAGGAGTCGCTTGGCCTGTCCCGCGGAGCCGGCGTGCAGGACAGACGCGCCGGCCTCTGCCAGCCTTGTGTGGAGGTCGCCGTCGAGCTTGGCGCGGTAGGCGAGTGTGACCGCCGTCACCACGCCGGCGAGCACGATCGCGAGCACGGTGAGGGTGGTGATGATGACGCGAGCGCGGAGCGAGCCGGTCTTCATAGCGGGTCGAGCCGGTATCCGAGGCCGCGGACTGTGTGGAGGACACGGGGGCCGTGCGCTTCGAGCTTGCGACGGAGGGCGCTGATATGGACCTCGACGACGTTCGGGTCGTAGGCGTCGTAGCCCCAGACCTGGGTGAGCAGCTGATGTTTAGAGAGCACCAGGCCGCGCTGGCGGACGAGATAAGCGAGCAGGCGCAACTCGGTCGGGGTCAGCTCGAGCGGCGCGCCCGCCCGGCTGGCCAGGCCGGCCTGGTCGTCGACGACGACGTCGCCGGCTTCGATCGCCGTGCCGAGGCGGCCTGTCCGCCGCAGAACAGCACGGACGCGAGCGAGCAGCTCTTCGAGCGCGAATGGCTTGACCAGGTAGTCGTCGGCGCCGAGCTCGAAACCGCCCAGCCGGTCCTCGACCGTGTCGCGCGCGGTCAAGAAGACGATCGGCAGATCACGGGCGGCGCGCAGCTCCCGCGCCAGCGCGAACCCGTCGCCGCTCGGAAGCAACACATCGAGCACGGCAAGGTCGGGGGCGGCGGCGAGGATCAGGTCAGGCCCCGGGTAGTCGGCGAAGCCGGTGACGGTAATCCCTTCCCGTCGCAGCGCCCGCTCGACTGCCTGTCGTACCGGCTCCTCGTCCTCGACCAGCACCACCCGTGGCGAGTCTGTGCTCACGGAGATGAAGTATCTCCGCCTTCCTGAGCGTTAGCTGAAGACCGCGCTGTCTTCAGGCCCAGCACAGCAGCGGTTGCAACGCTCGGGCGAGGCATGCACGGCAGCAGTCACATCGTTCGCGCCGCGGCAATCCTCGCCACGGCCGCCCTGGCACTGCTGACGGCGGCATGCGGGAGCCGATCGTCCCCAGCTTTCGACAGCTCGAGGAATGCGGGAGGCTCGACGACCTCCGCAGCCCCGAACCACCGCGGGACGATCAGCATCGACTCGGTCGAGCAATGCATGAAAACCGACGACTGTCCCCACGCCCTGGTGCGGCAGGTGTTGAACCAGGAGCGAAGTTTCGCGCACTGCATGCGCTCGCGCGGGGTGCCGACTTGGCCCGAGCCGACGATCGATTCGCGGGGTCGGCCTGTGTTTGCCGTCAGCATCGGTAAGGACGGCTTCAATCCCTACTCCGCGCCGATCTGGGCCAAGAGCAACAAATGCTCGAACCTGATGCCCGACCTTCCCGGTGCGCCATTCCAGGTCTCGCCGTGAGCACTCACGGCGAGCGGCCAAGGCCTGCGAGGACGAGTGATGTCCGCCGGGGCTAGCCCCGACGAGCTGGTGCTGACGGGTCACGCCCGCGGGGCCGAATTCGGCGCCGAACGCGGTATCCGCCCGGTCTGGGTGGAAGCGGCGCTTGCGCTTGCTGCGTTCGCGGTGCTGTGCGCAGTGGTTCTGTCCGTCGCTCCTCAGGCCGCGGAGCCCGATGATGGCGCCTACCACGCGTCGATTGTTGCGATGACCGAGGGACACTTCCTGACCCTGTCGACCGCTCAGGCAGAAACGTTGGCGGGGAAGCTGCGCGACAACCCGGCCGCGCCTCCGAACCAGTGGGTTCAGTTAGGCGACGGGCGGTGGATCAGCGAGAAGGACCCCGGGTATCCGTTCCTCGCGGCGCCGTTCGAGAAGCTCGGCATCATCCGCTTGGCGCCGCTGGTCTACGGGCTCCTGGCCTGCCTTGGCTTGTTCCTCGGTGCTCGGCGCTGGCTCGGGCGCTTCGGCGGGCTGGCGGCGGTGGGTCTGTACTGCTCCTCCGGTGCCGCCCTGGCCTTTGCCTGGCGCGACTACATGCCGACGTTCACCGACGCCTCGCTCATCGCGGCCGGCACCGGCGCCGTGCTGTGGACGGTGCTCGCAACCGAGGCGAGTTCGCGGCGGCGCAGCTGGGTGGGCCTTGCCGGCTTCGCGGCGCTCGAGCTCGCGACCTTCGTCCGCTACACCAACATCGCGATTCTCTGCTGCGCTGCCGTTGCCGTGATCGCGGCCTGGTGGTTGCGCAAGCCAGGTCTGCCCCTCGCCACGCTGTGCTCGTGGCTTGCCTCGGTAGTTGTCTTCGGCGCCGGAGTGGCCCTCTTCGACGATCTGGTCTATGGCGGCCCGCTGACAACCGGGTATCGGCCCGGTGAGGTCACATTCGCACTCGCCGCGATCGGACCGAACCTGCGCCTCATGCCCGCGCACCTGCTGCGGGCCATGCCAATGCTTGTGCTCGGAATAATCGCGCTGGCGTGGATCGTCGTGCGCTGGCTGATCCTCCGGCGGCGCGGCGGCGAGATCGGCGCAGCGGCGCGTCGCGATCTATGGGTTGGCATCACCCTGGCGGCGTCGTGGCTCGCGATCTGGGGTCTGTACTCCGCTTACACCTGGACGACAGACCCGAGCTCGGTCACGGTCCAGCTCGTCAGGTTTTACCTCCCGGCGATCGGCGCAATCGCCCTGCTCGGCGCGTGGCTCGTGACCAGGATCCCCGGCCGCGCTTGGGTGAGCGGCCTGACCTCGGCCGCCGTTATCGCGGCGCTGTTCGGGGTGGGCCTGTGGTCCTTCTACGCCATGTACGCAGCGTTCGGCGTACGACTGCGGTAGGAGAGGACAGCTCATCTGGCGCGGCGCCGACCTCCACGCGGATGCGGACAAGCGGCAACGACCATCTGTTCGGCGCGTTGCCCTCTTGCAGGGGATTTTGCAAGCCCTCTGACGGACTCGAACCGTCGACCCCTCCTTGCCATGAACGTGAGGAGGGGGTCGATCCATGCGGGTCTCGGGTCAGCCGTCACGCTTTGCCTCGCTCGCACAGCACCGCCTCGGCGTCCCGCTCGTGATCGCAACCTGTCGAATCCTTCGCAACATTCCCGCGAAGATGAGGTAGTGAACGGGGTAGAGCGCGTACCAGTACACGAGGCCTGCGAGTCCGTGGGGATCGAAGATGGCTGTCTGACGCAGCGTCGTTTCCGTTGGGTTGCCGTCGATCTCGAACTGCAGCCAGATGCGCCCTGGGCTCTTCATCTCGGAGGACAGCCGTAGGAGCCGATCCTGTTCGTAGGCCTCGACCCGCCAGAAATCGAGCGTGTCTCCGACAGACAGCCGAACGGGATCCCGGCGTCCGCGGCGCAGACCGACGCCGCCGACCACGTTGTCGAGGAGGCCGCGCAGCCGCCAGAAAGTGTTTGCGTAGTACCAGCCCGTCTTGCCGCCGATCCGTTGGAGCGGGGCGAATGTCTGCTCAGGCGAGGCAGCGACTCTGACCGTGCGCGACGCGACGGCTCGTTGGCCGAAGATGACGCCGCCCCAGTTTTGCCGCGGGGATGCGGAAAGCGCGTCCGACCAGCGAGTCTCGGCGAACTCCCGGTCCTCGTTCGCGAGCGCACGCGTAATGGCTTGGGAGAAGCCTCGCGGGCGGATTGGAAACACGCCGCGAGCCGATCCGTCGTCGACAAGGGTGTCGTTTCGCAGGCTCTCGATCAATCCCCGCCCGATGGTTGCGTAGACCGGGGTCACGAGGCTCAGCCAGAGCCCCGAGATGCGCGGGGTCGCGAACGGGACGCGAATCACGGCGCGCCGGAGGCCTACCTGCCGTGCGTACTCCCGCATGAGATCGGCATACGCGACGCGGTCGGGACCGCCGATCTCGAACAGCCGGCTCTCCTCGAGCTCGACATTCAAGGCGGCAAGCAGGTACCCGAGCACGTCCTCGATCCCGATCGGCTGCGTGCGCGAGACGACCCAGCGCGGCATCAAGAGGAGCGGCGAGCGGTCGACCAGCGAACGCACGATCTCGAAGGAGACGCTTCCGGAGCCGATCACTATCGAGGCCCGAAACTCGATCGTCGGCACGCCCGACCCACGCAAGATCCGCCCGACCTCATGACGGCTCTCGAGGTGAGTCGACAGGTGCTGGTCGGCGCCGAGGCCCCCCAGGTAGACGATCCGGCGGACCCCGCTCTTGCGTGCGGCGGCCGCGAAGTTTTCCGCGCCGCGGCGATCGGCGCCGGCGAACGGCTCGGACCCGGCCATCGAATGAACGAGGTAGTAGGCGACGGTCACCCCCGCGAGGGCCTCCTGCAGAGAGGCAGGATCGAGGACGTCTCCGTGGACGATCTCCGTTTGCTCCTGCGTCCGTCCCGACAGAGCCTCGGGTCTGCGCACCATGCAACGCACCGTCCGCCCAGATTCCTCGAGCTTCCGCAGCAGCCTGCCGCCGACGTAACCGGTCGCCCCGGTGACCAGAACACGCCCCACCGCGTGGTGCATCAGATCTTCCGGGTACGCGCTCGGCCTGGTCGCTGCAGGACGCGGCGGGCGATCGAGCGGAGCGCGAGCAGGCTGCCACGCAGCTCGGCATCGGCTCGGCCATGCGGGCGAGTCGCGGCGAGGCGTTGCAGCAGACGTGCGCGTGTCAGCGGCCGCAGCTCGCTACGCAGCGGCTCCGGAGTCGTGATCAGCAGGTCGGCCAACTGGCAGAGCCCAGCCCGTTTGGCGTTGACGGCGCCTTCGCGTGCGGCCACCAACGCCTGCAGCGCCTGCCGCTCACCGCCCGCCCGCGGCGTCACGGGCCGCTGCTGTGCGAGCGCGCTACGGGCAGCACGGACCGCGTCGAGCGTGTCCGTCTTGCCGCCCGAACGGCGCTCTCGGCGCAGCCTGCCGATCTCGAGCACACACTCGTCACGGACGCTCAGGAAGCGCGTCAGACCGGCACCGAACGAGCCTGTCCCCTCGACCGCGAAGGCTCTTCGACCACACGCGTGCTCGTCGGCAAGCTGCAACGCCTGCGCGTAGCCGTCGCTGTTGGCGTCGATCGTCGACTCGAACACGACCACGCCGCTGACGACCTGTACCACCGCGAGGGAGTGCGAGTCGCGGTGTGGGTCGACACCGATGATGTAGTCCAGCTGATCTGCGAGCATCCGACGGCCTCCAGCCGAGCGTTGGGGGACACGAACCGGTGTCGGTCTGGGGATGGAAACCGCGGGCGGCAGAACTGTGACGGGTCACGCGCTCAACACGCGGACAGGCTTCTGATCAGGCCAGCAAGCGGCCGCCAGGCCGACGCCGGGCTCTCCGGTTGGACACATCACTGGAAAGACACCGCAGCCGCGGGTCATTCGAGAATCGAGTCACAACCAAAGAACACCAGCGCCAACCTGACAAGCGCCCCAGACGGGACCACTCACACACTCACAGTTCGGGAATGACCCCTGAGCGACGCGACGCCGAGAGTGGTAGCGCCCAGCCTCTGGGCCGGGCGCTACCGGAAGTGGCTACGGGTTCAGAGTCGCGGTGAAGACCTCTTCGCGGAGGCCGAGGTCGATTACGGCCTGCCGGCGGTCGGTCCACACGGGGCGGACGATGCCGTCGTAGGCGGCGATGCCTTCGTAGTCGCCGTACTGGTTGCCGAGGTCGACGCTGGGCGAGCAGCAGCTCTCATCGGTCGGCGCGTTCGCCACTGCGGCTGCGCTGTAGGTGGAGCCGCCGTCGGTCGAGCGGGCCAGCGTGTACAGCGTCGGGGTCGCGCCGTGCGTGCCGGTGTCGTAGTAGGCCACGTTGACGGAGCCGTTCGACGGGTCGATGGCAAGCCATTGGTTGAACTGGTCGCCGCCGGCCGGCAGCTGGGTGGACGTCCAGGTGGCGCCACCGTCGCTCGACTTGGCCACGTAGACGTTCGTTGCCGCGTCGCTGCCGTTCATGTAGGAGCAGTAGAGCGCGGTCTGGTACGAGCCGCACGACGGATAGACGAGCGCACCGCGCGAGGCTTGAGCGGCCACGTTGAACGCGAACGCGTTCACCGGCGCGATCACGTGCGGCGGCGAGAAGGTCTGTCCGCCGTCGCTCGAGGCGGCGTCGTCGATCATCCCGTGCGCGTAGTCCTGCCACGCGACGTGCACCGTCCCGTTCGCCGTGACGTATGGGTCGGCGCCGATCCCGCCGGTGCGGCCCGTGAAAGGCCCGCTGACCGAGACGGGCGTCGAGAACGTGAGGCCGCCGTCGTCGGAATGCGAAAGCAGGACGTTGTTGCCGTTCTTGTTCGAGGACGAACTGCCGGTCGCGTTGTCCCACGACACGTAGACGCGGTTGTGATGGACGCTTCCCGTGTCGACCGTGATCATCGGCTTGTCGTTGAACTGGCCGTTGCCGGTCTGTGGGTTGAAGAAGGTCGCCGTCCAGGTCGCGCCGCCGTCGCTCGAGTGCGCCACGGCCATCTCCGTGCCGTTGATCGCACCGCCAGAGGAGAAGAAGACGACGATGTACGAGTAGTAGGCGTTGCCGTTCGAGTCGAAGGCGACGCCCGGGTCGGAGCCGAAGTCGAACCCGTTGTTCGTGCGCGGCGGCGGTAACGGCAGGTCGACGCCGGTGAAGGTCTGGCCGCCGTCGGTCGAATACATCGCCCGCATCGGCAGCCGCTGGATCTCGTTCGAGCCCGCGATCACGTTGTTCGTGTTCGCCGGGTTGATGGCGATGGACGTCTCGCTCTGCGAGCCGCACTCGTGGCTTGCGTCCACGTTCGAGCCGTATGAGATCTGACCGAGGCTGCCGCTGTTGGATGAGCACGTGGTCGGCGCCTGCCCCGAAACGGCCAGGTACTTCCCGTACCACGACGCGCCGTCAAATTTCGAGAGATTGC
This sequence comes from Thermoleophilaceae bacterium, assembly GCA_036494715.1. Lineage (GTDB taxonomy): Bacteria > Actinomycetota > Thermoleophilia > Solirubrobacterales > Thermoleophilaceae > JAICJR01. The sequence continues at coordinate 1,252 of DASXNY010000176.1, read as the reverse complement.
TCGCCGGCGCACGCGACGCTCCAGCGACGAGCGCGACGAACAGGACTGCCACAGCCGCAATGGCCACTCGCTTCATGTTTCCCCCTTCGCCCCTGGACAGTTGCAGGACCAATACACGATTACGCATCGTGCCGCAAAAGCGGTTCGCAACCTCTGACGGCCCGCCGCCTCGGCGGCAAGCCCCCGGCCCCCGAGCAGCCCGTGATGCTTCGTGCCCGACGGGGGGCACGCTCGCATGGGCGAGTGTTCGGGAGTGACCCCTGAGCAATTCGCACGTCCTTAGTACGATCATCGGGTGGGCGCCGACTCGGCAGACGGCCGCAGGCGGCAGATTTGGATCGGCTCGATCGTGATCCGCTGCCGATGTTTCGACGAGATGCTCGCGTTCTGGCAGGCGGCCCTCGATTACGTCGCGCAAGCGCCGCCGAAGGACGGTTGGGTCATACTCACCGACCCGAGCGGAAAAGGCCCAAACATCTCCCTCGACCGGGTCGAGCAACCACCACCGCTCGGTGAAACCAGCAGGGTGCATCTCGACTTCTACACCGACGACGGGGAAGGAGAGGTCGAGCGGCTCCTCGCGCTTGGCGCGACACGCTACGAGCGCGAGACCAGCCCAGATGACGACTTCGTCGTCCTCGTAGACCCGGACGGCAATCGATTCTGCGTCGTTGACTAGCTCATGTCGCCGGGCTCTGGGTCACAGGTCGCTCGCCTGGGCCACCTGACCCCACTGATACCTCGGTGGGCCGACAAGCCCGTTGACGGGGGCCGTGCGTCTCGTTAGAAGGAAGGCATCGTGCGGCGATTTGTCCTGGTTGTCCTCGTGACCGCAGCTCTTGCCACTTTGCGGCCCTGGCTACGCGGCCGAGCAGCGCGGCCACCAGGTCAGCCTGTGTCGGCGATCGGTGGACTGTGAAGACGCTTCAAGACCGGCCCCGTCTGCTGCCAGCCCGTGAGACGGAGATCCACTTCCTCATTACCCGGCCGGCGCCGTCGCACTTGCCCGCGACACGACTGCCGTTCGAGCATCACGTTTTCACCGTCACTGCCGCGGTGGTGCTCGTTCGTCCCGAAGGCGACTCCGACCTCCACGTTGTTCTTCAGTCGGGCCGCGATCACATGATCACCGAGGCGCCTTCGCCGAGCTGCGATCGGCAGGCGACAGCGGTACGGCGTCGTCAGATGCGCGTAGCGCGGAACCACGTCCGGCTCTGCGCTCGAGCGCGCGTTACCGGGGTCGCGTTCTTCG
>DASXNY010000175.1:0-9563 GCA_036494715.1 Thermoleophilaceae bacterium | reverse complement strand
CGAGCTGCGGCTTCGCCGCCACGCAGGCGGGGCCAGCCTGCGCGATCAGGGTGCGGCAGTGGTCGGCGACCGCGGCGGCTGCCAGCTCAGCTGCCGGCGCTCCGCGATCGCCTGGCGTCTCCCCCTCCCCGGCCAGTTTGGCCGGGTCGGGGTCGAGGCCGAGACAGATCTGACTGCGGCGCTCCTCGACGAGCGCCGCGAGTCGATCGGCGAAAGGGATCAGCGGCTTCTCAGCCTTTGACCTTGGTCTTCAGGGCCGAGCCAGCGGAGAAGCGGGGCACCTTGCCGCCCGGGATCGTGATCCGCTCGCCCGTGCGCGGGTTGACACCCTGACGGGGGCCGCGCTCGGCGACGTGGAATTTGCCGAAGCCGGTGAAGCTGACCTCGTCGCCCTTGCTCAGGGTGCCGGTGATCGCGTCGAGCACGGCGTCCAGGGCGTCACTCGCAGCTTTTTTGCTGCCGAGCCGATCGTCATTCGCCAGTTGGTCCAGAAACTCAGCCTTGGTCACGTCGAAGTTCCTCCTCGGGGTTTGAAGACGGCCGCAATCTAACAGTGCCCACGGCGTAAGAACTCCCGGTCTAGACCCCGCGCACGCCTGGCGGCGCCAGACACACTTCGCCTGGCGGCGTCCTCGGTCGGCCAAATGGCGCTGCCATTCGGCCTCCCTGCGTCCTACCCCCGCTCGGTCCGGCACTCGCCAGTCGCACACGCGGGTGTACGGATAGTTACTGAATGTCACGAACCGCTGATCGCCATCTCGGCGATCAGCAGCGGCGGCGTACTGACGGAGCCCCCGAAAGGCACCCAGCGGGGCGTCGCTCCGGCGGCGCTGACAGCGCTCAGCATCCCCACCAGCTCACCGGCGATCGTGAACTCGCGGACCGGCTCGGCGAGCGCCCCGTCGCGGATCATCCGGCCCGAGGCGCCGACCGAGAAGACGCCGGTGACCGGGTTGACGCCGGAGTGCAGGCCGGCGACGTCGGTGACGTAGACGCCCTCCCCCGCCTCGGCCAGCAGCCCCTCGCGCGAGAGCGTTCCCGGTGAAATCACCAAGTTCGAGGTCGAGACCGAGGGCAGCGAACGGTAGCCCTGGCGGGCGGCGTTCCCGGTCGAGCCGACGCCCGCGCGGTTGGCGGTGTAGGTGTCGTAGAGGTAGGAGCGGAGGCGCCCCCCCTCGATCAGCGCGGTGCGGCGCCGCGGCACTCCCTCGGCGTCGAAAGGTGCGGAGGCAGGGCCCTCGGCGAGGCGACCGTCGTCCTGGAGGGCAAAGGCCGAGCTCGCCACCTCCTCGTCGAGGCGTTCGGCAAAGGGCGAGCGGCCGCGCTGCACTGCTTTGGCGCTCAAGGCGCCGCCGATCAGACCGGCGAAGCTGGCGGCGACGGTCGGGTCGAGCACGACCGGACAGGAGCGCGAGGGCGGCTTGACGGCGCCGATCATCGCGGTCGCACGCTCCGCTCCCTCGGCCCCGATCGCCGCCGGGTCGAGGCCGCGCGGGCCGCGGGCGAGGCCGAAGCCGAGGCCGGTCTCGCGCGCCCCCTCCCCTTCGGCCAGCGCCTGCAGGTAGGCGTAGCAGCTCGAGGCCTCGTACTCGCCGGCGACGCCGGCCGAAGAGGCGATCGCGACCTGCTCGTCGGAGTCGGCGTAGACGGCGGTCTCCACCCCGACCAGACGCGCGTCGGCAGCGAGGGCGATGCGCTCGACGGTCAGCGCCAGCTCGACCACCCGGGCGGTCTCCCATTCGCCGATCGAGGGATCGCTCAGCCCCGCCAACGCCTCGACTTCGGCTGGCTGCGGCGGCACGGCGAACTCGTCCTCGTCGGCGGCCGCGGCTGCCTCGGCGGCGCGGGCGGCGATCGCGCGCACCCCCTCCTCGGAGAGGTCGGTGCCGAAGGCGTAGCCGACCCGGTGGTCGATCCAGGCCCGCACGCCGACTCCGCTCTGTCCTGCCGCGGTCAGGCTCTCGACCTCGTCGGCGTGGACCCGCACCTCGCGACCGCTCTCCCGGGAGGCGTAGGCCTCGGCCTCACCGGCCCCCGCACCGGTCGCAGCTTCGACTGCGCGCCGGGCGACCGCGCTCAGCTCGGTCATCGCGCGGTCCCTCCCACCGTCAGCGCCCGCAACCGGACGTGGCCCTGGCCGGTTCCGACCGGGACTTTCTGGCCGCCCTTGCCGCAGATGCCCGTCTTCATGAAGAAGTCGCTGCCGACGGCGTCGATCGCGGCGAGGGCGTCGAGGCAGTTGCCGATCAGGGTGGCGCCGCGACAGGGCCTGGTCACCTTGCCGTTCTCGATCAGGTAGCCCTCGGAGACGCCGAACACGAAGTCGCCGGTGGCGGGCTCCACCTGACCGCCGCCGAACGAGACGGCGTAGAGCCCGTTCTCGGTGTTCGCGATCAGCTCCTCGGGCGTGGCGTTGCCGGTGCCGAAGTAGGTGTTGGTCATGCGCGGAATCGGCAGATGGCGGAACGACTCGCGCCGGCCGTTGCCCGTCGAGGCCACGCCGTCCTTGCGCGCCCTGAGCAGGTCGTAGAGGTAGGAGGTGAGCCGGCCGTTCTCGATGATCGTGGTCTGCTGGGTGGGCGTGCCCTCGTCGTCGATCCCGTCGGAGCCCCACTCGCCGGGCTTACGGCCGTCGTCGTAGGCGATCAGGAACTCGGGCGCGATCAGCTCGTCAAGCTTGCCCGCGTACACGCTCGCCCGTTTTTGGATCGCGTCCGACTCGAGTCCGTGGCCGACCGCCTCGTGCAGCAGCACGCCGCCGAAGCCGTTGCCCACGACCACCGGCATGCGCCCTGTGGGGGCGTCGACCGCGTCGAGCATCGTCAGCGCCTTGCGCGCCGCGCGCTCGGCCACCTCCTCCGGCTTCGCCGCCACCAGCTCGAAGCCGGCGTGGCCGCCGCGCGTCTCGTGGCCGGTCTCGACCGTGCCGTTGCGGCGCGCCACCACCTGGGCACCGAGGCGGACGCGCGTGCGGTCGTCGGAGGCCGCCACACCGTCGGAGTTGAACACCTCCACGCGCCGGCGCGACTCGACGTAGCTGACCGTGACCTGGCTGACCTCCGCGCCCAGCGCCCGGGCGGCCTCGTTGCAGGCGCGCAGGATGTCGGCCTTGGTGGCGGAGTCGACGTCCTCCGGGCGCTGCTGGATCGTGTGTGCCTCGGACGGCTCGCCCGCTGAGCCGAGTGCCGCCGGCTCGCGGCTGTCGCCGGACACGGCCTGGGAGACGGACTCGGCGACGCGCCGGAGGTCGTCCTCGGCGAGCCCGTCGACGTGGCCAAAGTAGCTGGAGTCGCCCTGCACGACGCGGATCGAGGCGCCGATCTCGCGGCCGCTCGACGGGCGCTCGACGCGGTGGTCGTCCAGCGTGAGGCCGAGGCCGCTGCGCTCCTCGACGTAGAGCTCCGCGAGGTCGCCGCCGCGCCGAAGCGCGTCCGCGAGCAGCTCGGCCGCGAGGTCTGAGGAGATCACCGCTCGGCCACCAGACGCGACATCTCATCGGCCAGCTCGAGCAGCTCGGCGCGACCGGGGGCGTCCTCGGCGAGCAGGGTCGCGTGCCCGGCGGAGTCGTAGATCGCGACCCGCGGCTCGCGCTTCTCGAGCCGGCGCCGCTGGCCGGCCGCGAGATCCTCCGCGATGGCGGCCGCCTTGCCGAGCGGTCCCTTGCGTTCCTTCCTCACGCCGCCCGCTTCCCGAGGTCGGACAGCACGGCGTTCAAGTCGTAGAACATCAGCGACGGCAACGCGTAGCGCCCGGCCACCACCGCGAGCGTCCAGCCCTGCGCCCGCACCGCGAACACGATCTCCTCGCCGCCGGAGGCCTCGAGCTGGGTCACGCTGCCGTCGAAGCCGTGCGCGCCCTGCGCCGCCATCTCCGCCTGCTCGAACAGCCCGGCGGCCAGCTCGCCGAGCTTGTCGGGCGGCGCCGCCTCTCCCTCTGGGTGCACCGCGGCCACGCGGCCCGCGCCGTCGAGCAGCACGGCGGCCCGAATGTCGGTCGAGAGCTCGTCCAGATAACGCAGCGCGAGCTCGGGAGTGAGCGTTGGATCGGGCACCGCTGTCACGATACCCACGTGACTCTCCCACAGGCATCCTGGCTCGGCGTGGTGGCGATCTGCCTGATCGCCGCCCTGCTCCTGCTGATCAACGGCTACGTGGGTTACTTCGGCATCCTGCTCTCCGTCGCGGCGTCGGCCGCCGTTAATCTGCGCTGACGGGCGAGTCTTGGTGTTCGTCGGGGCCGGGATGCTGCTCGGGCTCGAGATGAATCAGCACGTCGGCGTCGCGCAGCCGCGCGGCGATCGCGGCCTGGAGCTCGTGGCTCACCTGATGCGCGCGCTCGAGCGTCGTGCCCTCGCGGAACTGCACGTGCAGGTCGATGTGGCGGCGGCTGCCGGCCTGCCGCGCGCGCAGCTTGTGGAAGCCGGACACCTCGGGCGCCGCATAGGCCTCGATCGCCTCGCGCACGGCTGTCAGCTCCTCGTCCGGCAGCGCCTCGTCCACCAGCACGCGGCTCGAGCGGTTGACAATCCGCACGCCCGACCAGACGATCGCCACCGCGATCACGAGCGCGGTGATCGGGTCGAAGCGCTCGTGACCCGTGACCTTGACCAGCACGAGGCCGATCAGCACGCCGAACGAGGTGAAGGCGTCGGTGCGCAGGTGGGCGGCATCGCCCTCGAGCGCCGGCGAGTCGGTGAGCGCGGCCTGGCGGTAGAGGTAGGCCGAGACGCCGAGGTTGGCGATGCCGGAGACGCCCACCACGGCGATGCCGACGCCGAGCTTGTCCACGCCCGCGGGCGTGATCAGCCGCCGCACCGACTCGAAGATGATGATCGCCGCGCCGAGGAGGATCAGCACGCCCTCGAGTGCGGCCGTGAGGTTCTCCACCTTTTCGTGACCGTAGGGATGGCTCGGGTCCGGCGGCTCCTCTGCCTTGCGCACCGAGAAGAAGGCCACGACCGACGCGAGCAGGTCGATCGCCGAATGCACCGCCTCGGTGAGGATCGCTATCGAGCCGGTGATCGCGCCCGCCACGATCTTCAGCACGATCAGGGTGGCGTTGGAGGCGATCGAGATCGCCGCCGCCCGGCTCTTGGCGTGCGGGCGCTGCCCGGCGGAGGTGTCGGCGGGCTCCACTGGCGAGACGATGCTCTTCACGCTGCTTTGCTTTCCCGCTCGAGCCAGTCCAAGAACGCTCGCGCGGCGCGGCCGCGGTGGCTGATCGCGTCCTTCTCCTCGACGCTCAGTTCCGCCATCGTGCGGCCATCGTCGCGATCCTTGGGGACGAAGGCGGGGTCGTAACCGAAGCCGCCGTCGCCGCGCGGCTCGCGCGCCAGCGTCCCCTCGCAGCGGCCCTCGAACAGCCGCTCGTCGTCCCCGTTCACGTACGCGAGCGCGCACACGTACGCGACGTCGCGGTCGCCGTCGCCGGGCACCTCTCGGAGCAGTTTGCTCAGGTTTTCCTCATCGCTTGCGTTCTCTCCCGCATAGCGCGCCGAGCGCACACCGGGCACGCCGTCGAGCGCGGCGGCCTCGATACCGGAGTCGTCGGCAACCGCGGGCAGGCCGGTTGCGCGCGCCGCGGCGCGAGCCTTCTCGAGCGCGTTCTCGGCGAAGGTCTCCCCCGTCTCCGGCGGCAGCTCGACGTCGTCGGGCAGCGGCAGTGCCTCGTGCGGCGCGAGCAGCACGCGGAACTCCCGCACCTTGTGCGGATTGCGGGTGGAGAGGACGAGCCTCATGGCGTTTTCCACTCCGTCAGGGTAGGAGGCCGGCCGCCGCGGCCTGCGCCTCGCGCAGCCGCTCGATGCCGCCGGCCGCGAGCGCGAGCAGCTCGTCGAGCGATGCGCGCGAGAGCGGCGTGCGCTCGGCCGTGGCTTGCACCTCGACGAGCCCGCCGTCGCCGGTCATCACGACGTTGGCGTCCACCTCGGCGCTCGAGTCCTCTACGTAATCGAGGTCCAGCAGCGCGCGCCCGTCGACGACGCCGCAGGACACAGCGGCCACCGAGCCGCTGAGCGGCACGCGTGCGAGCTTGCCCTCGCCGACCAGGCGGTCGAGCGCCAGCTTGAGCGCCACGAAGCCGCCGGTGATCGCGGCGCAACGCGTGCCGCCGTCGGCCTCGAGCACGTCGCAATCGATGTAGACGGTGCGCTCGCCGAGCGCCTCGAAGTCCACGACGCCGCGGATCGAACGCCCAATCAGGCGCTGGATCTCGACGGTGCGGCCGTCGGGCCGGCCGCGCGAGACGTCGCGCTGCTTGCGGTCGCCGGTGGAGGCGGGGAGCATCCCGTACTCGGCCGTCACCCAGCCGCGGCCCTTTCCGGCCAGCCAGCGCGGCACGTCCTCCACCGCCGACGCCGTGCAGATCACACGCGTGCCGCCGGCCTCGATCAGCGCGGAGCCGGTTGCCGAGCGCACGAAGCCCGCAGTGATCGAGAGCGGCCGCAACTCGTTGGCCTGGCGGCCGTCGTGCCGCGGCTCGCTCACGCGGCCCGCCTCGCCTCGCGGACCTGCACCTCGCGCACCAGGCCGAGCGGCATCTGCAGGAAGCGGGTACCGACCCGCCGGAACGCCTCCGGGTCGCCCGTCGACAGGAAGCTGTAGCGGCCGCGCCGGCTCGGCTCGTTCTCGATGCCCTCGCGACGGAGCTCGTCGTGCACGGCGTCGGCGATCGCCTGCCCGGAGCTGATGATCGTGACCGCTCGCCCGAGCGCGCGCTGGAGGATCGGGCGCACGAGCGGGTAATGCGTGCAGCCGAGGATCACGGTGTCGACTCGCGCGGCGCGGAGCGGATCGCAGTAGGCCTCGACGACGTCGACGATGCGCTGGTCGAACTCGTCGCCCGCCTGGATCAGCGGGGCGAGCTCGGCGCACGCGACGGCGTGCAGCTCGGCGTCGGGCACCGCTGCTTTCAGTGCGCGCAGATAGGCGCCGCTCGTGACCGTTGCGGGCGTGGCGAGCAGCCCGACGTGGCCGTTGCGGGTCGAGTGCGCGGCCAGCCGCGACTCCGGCTCAACCACGGCCACCACGCCCACGCGCCCGCGCAGCGCCTCGCGCAGCTGCGACAGCGCGGCCGCCGTGGCCGAGTTGCACGCCACCACGAGCAGCTTCGCCCCCTCGGCCAACAGCAGTTCCGCCAGCTCGAGCGCGAACTCGCGCAACTCGATCTGGTCGCGGTTGCCGTAGGGGAAGCGTGCGGTGTCGCCCAAGTAGACGAAGTCCTCGTTCGGCAGCGACACCAGACACTCGTGCAGCACGGTGAGGCCGCCGACCCCGGAGTCGAACATCGCGATCGGCAGGCTGTTGCGGTGGGCCGGCACGAGCGGCATGTTCGCATGCGCCCCGGGCGTCGGGAGCAGTCAGGCGATGGCGGCCGGCGTGCCGCCCGCGACGAAGCCGCGGTGCCACAGCCCGAGGCTCAGGAGCAGGAAGAGCTGCTTGGTGAGATCGCGCTCGCCGCGCTCGTGGGCGGCGATCAGCCGGCGCAGCTCCTCCTCGTCGAAGAGCTGCCGGCAGAGCTCGTCCTCGCCGAGCAGCACCTCCTCGACCAGCGGCCGGAGCTCCGCGCGCAGCCACTGGCCGAGCGGCGTCTCCCAGCCGAGCTTGCGCCGGTTGACGATCCCTTCGGGCAGCAGCCGCGCCATCGCCTGCTTGTGGATCCACTTGCCGGTGCGGCCGTGCAGCTTCTGCGACGGGTGCATCGACTCGACGAGCGCGACGAGGTCCTCGTCGAGGAACGGCACGCGCAGCTCGACGGACTCGGCCATCGACATCTTGTCCGCGATCAGAAGCAGTTCGTCCGGAAGCGTGAGACGCGTGTCCACGTAGAGCATCTGAGCGAGCGGCGGCAGCCCCGTGACCTGTGCGCGGTGACGCTCGACGACGCTTAGCTCGTCCGCCGTGCCGAGCGTGTCGCGCAGCTCGCCGCGGTAGAGGCGCGCCTTCTCGTCCTCGCCGAAGATCGTGTACGCGGACAGCAGCAGCTCGGCGTCGCCGTTCGCCTCGAGCGTGGCGAGCCCGCGCCGGAGCTGTTCGTGGCTCGTGCGGTCGGCGAGCTTGGCGAGCGGCCGGGTGAGCGGGCCGGCCTTGCGCAGTCCGCTCGCGAGCTTGATGCCCAGGTGACGCCCGTAGCCGCCGAGCGGCTCGTCGGCTCCCTGCCCGGTGAGCGCCACCGGCACGCTCGGCTTCATCAGCTCGGCGACGAAGCGGACGGCCAGCGCGCTCGTCGAGCCCACGGGCTCCTCGAGTGCGAGCAGCGACTCGGGCAGGCGCGCCCGGTACTCGTCCGCGTCCACCATCACGTACTCGTGCGAGGCACCGAACAGGCGGGCGGTCTCGGCCGCGAGCGGCACCTCGTTCGTGCCCTCGCCACCGCCGCTGAAGCCGACGCTGAACGTGCGCACCTCGTCGGAGTGCTTGGCCATCACCGCGGTGATCGCGGCCGAGTCGATCCCGCCGCTGAGCATCACGCCCATCGGCCGGTCGCTCATCATCTGCCGCACGACCGCCCGCTCGAACGCCTCGCCGTACTCCTCCACGAGCTCGTCGGTGTCGCGGCGATCGGCTGTCGGGGAGCCGGTCCAGTAGCGGTTCTCGTTCACGCCGAACGCCGTCGAGCTGATGATGCTCGCCGGCGGCAGCTTGCGCACGCTCGCGAACAGGGTGCGCGGGGCCGGTACGAAGCGGAAGGTGAGGTACTCGTCGATCGCCTTTAGGTCGAGCTCCCGCGGCAGCGAGTCGTCCACCAGCAGCGCCTTCAGCTCAGACGCGAAGGCGAGCCGCCCGCTCGCGTGCGCCCAGTAGAGCGGCTTGACGCCGAACTTGTCGCGCATGAGGTGCAGCGCGCCCTCGGGCTCGTCCCAGATCGCGATGGCGAATATGCCGTTGAGGCGCTCGACGAAGGACGGCCCGAGCTCCTCGTAGAGGTGCGGGATCACCTCGCCGTCGCTGTGCGAGCGCAGCCGGTGGCCGCGCTCCTCGAGCCAGCGGCGCAGCTCGAGCTGGTTGTAGATCTCGCCGTTGAAGAGCACGACGATCCCGCCCGACTCGTTCAGCAGCGGCTGGTGGCCGTGCTCTGGGTCCATGATCGCCAGGCGGCGCATGCCGAGCGCGATGCGCTCGCTTGCGTGGTAGCCCTCGCCGTCGGGGCCGCGGTGCTCGAGCCGCGCCGTCATCGCCTGCACGAGCCGCGGATCGGCCCCGCCTGCCGGCGCGTGGATGCCCGCTATCCCGCACATCGCGGGCTGCGGCGGCCGGGAGCGGCGATAGCTTCCTGTGCAGGCGGGAGCACGCCGCCACCTTATTGAGCCGTGCCACCGACACCGAGAACGTGACCTCGCCCACCGGCGCGGAAGAGGCGCTCGCTCCCGCGCGCGACGCCACCGAGCACCGCCGCCACCTCGTCAAGAACACGGCCTTCTACTCCGCCGCGACCGGGCTCTCGCGGATCGCCGGACTCGTGCGCGAGATCGTGGCCGCCAGCAAGTTCGGCGTGACCGGGCCGATGTCGGCGTTCACGATCGCGTACCAGGTGCCGAACGTGCTGCGCGCGCTGTTCGCCGAGGG
>DASXNY010000174.1:0-43100 GCA_036494715.1 Thermoleophilaceae bacterium | reverse complement strand
GAGGGCATCCGCCTGCTCGCCGAGACCACCGGCGTGTTCACGGAGACGGCCGGCGGGACGACGACGGCCGTGCTGCGCAAGCTCGCCGAGCGCGGGGAGATCGATCCCGACGAGCGCGTGGTGCTCGTGATCACCGGTGAGGGCCTGAAGACCCTCGACGCGGTGCGCGACACCTTCGAGGCGCACGAGATCGATCCGTCCACCGACGCGTTCGAGGCGCTCGAAGGCGCCAGGGTCTAGCGACAGGCCGAACTCACGCTCGAAATCGCGGCAAAGCGGGAATTGTCTGGCTAGATGCCAGAGAGCCCGGATCCGGTCAATGCGCTCGAGGCCGCGATCGCCGACGTGCTCGAGGACCGTGGCGACGGTCAACGGGTGCTGTCGCTCCTGTGGACCTCGCCCGTGATGATCCAGCAGTCGCGCGACCCGGGCGAGCCGGACGAGCTCCAGCTCGTGACCGTCGAGGACGAGGAGGGCAAGCTCTACCTGCCGGTGTACAGCTCGGCCGACCGGATGGAGGCCGCGCTGCCAGAGGGCGCCGACTACGTGGCGATCCGCATCGCCGACCTGGCCGGCGGCTGGCCCGAGGGCGTGGCGATCGCGGTCAACCCGGGCGATGAGTTCGGCTTCGTCGCGGAGCTCGAGGACGTGATGGCCGCGGCCGAGAGCTCGGGTGCCGCCGACAACGAGATCCTCGTGGGCGAGCCGGCCGACGAGCCGAGCGAGGCGCTCTCGAAGCTGGCCGACCTGCTGCGCTCGGTTGACGAGGTCACGCGTGCGCACCGCGTCCAATTCGTCGATCCGCGCGTGACGTTCGAGCCGCAGCTCGCAATCGGCCTCGAGCTGGCGCCGGGCGCCGACCAGCAGGAGGTTCTGCAGCGAGTCCTCGCCCGCTCGCAGGAGGAGATCGAAATCGATCGCCCCACGGTCTTCATCCCGGTCAGCGAGAGCGCCGACGATCCGCTCTCGTCCTACATGCGCGAGCGCGACCAGCCCTTCTACGTGGCGGCTGACGATGCGTAAGTGCGAGCCTGTCTAAGATACGCGGCCCTCATGCCGGTCACGGTCAAGATCCCAACCCAGCTCAGGAGCGTCACGGGTGGCGAGTCGGAGACGTCCGTCGAGGACGCGACCACCGTCGGCGAGGTCCTGGACGGCCTCTACGAGCGCTTCGACGGGCTGCGCGAGCGGATCGCCGAGGACGGCGACCTGCGCCGCTTCGTGAACGTCTACGTCGAGGGCGAGGACATCCGCTTCCTGGATGGCCTCGAGACGCCGGTCGAGGACGGCGACGAGGTCACCATCCTGCCCGCCGTCGCCGGCGGCTGAGTTCTCAGTTCTCAGTTCTCAGTTCTTAGGACCTGCGACCTGCGATCTGCGACCTGGTTTTGGCCCATTCCGCCTTGTGCAGCTTCTTCGTCGCCTGGTAGTCGGCGAGCGCCTGCGCGGAGTCGACGTCGCCGAGCGTCGGGTGCCAGGGCACCAGCCCTTCGGCGGCCGTGACGCCGAAGCGCTTCGCGAGCACGGCGCCGAGCGCCTTGATCTTCATCTCGCCGAAGCCGGGCAGGGCGGCGAGATTGGCGCGCAGCTCGTCCGCGTTGTCAGCCTCGGTCCAGACGCGCTCGGCGTGGCCGTCGTACTCGTCGCGGATGTGGACCGCTAGCTCGTGCACGCGCTGGGCCATCGAGCCGGGGAAACGGTGGATGGCGGGCTTCTCGCGGAAGACGGGCTCGAGATCGGCGGTCGCGAGCGTGTCGGCGTCGATCGAACCGAGGCGCTCCTTGAGGGCGAGCGGTCCGGAGAAGGCCTTCTGCACCGTCACCTGCTGATCTAGGGCGAAGCCGACGAGCAGCGCCATCGGGTCGGCGGCGATCAGTGCGTTGGCCTCGTCGGATTCTGTGAAATGGAGGCGGTCGGGCATATACCGATCGTAGCCCGCGGCCGATCAGTTTCGGCGCGTGGGCTGGTCTCAAGACACGAACCCGACGAACTGGAGGCTTGAGATGGCGAAGATCGTGGTGTCGCAATTCATGTCGCTCGACGGCGTGGTGGAGGACCCGGGCGGATCCGAGGGCTGGGACCGCGGCGGCTGGGCGTTCAAGTACGAGCGCGGCCCCGAGGGCGACAAGTTCAAGCTCGACGAGCTGATGGCCGCCGACAGCCTGTTGCTCGGGCGCGTGACCTACGGCGGCTTTGCCGAGGCGTGGCCGTCGCGCGAGGGCGACTTCGCGGACAAGTTCAACAACATGGCCAAGTACGTGGTGTCGACGACTCTCGAGGACCCGGAGTGGAACAACTCGCACGTCATCGCCGACAACGTGGTCGAGGAGATCGGCAAGCTGCGCGAGCAGCCGGGCGGGGACATGCTCGTGAACGGCAGCGTCACGCTCTGCGGGACGCTGATCGAGAACAACCTCGTCGACGAGTACCGGCTGATGGTCTATCCGCTGGTGCTGGGCGGCGGCAAGAAGCTGTTCCCGGAGACCGGCAAGGCGGCTGGGCTGAAGCTCACGTCCTCGCAGCCCGCGGGCGAGACGCTGATCCTCACGTACGAGCCGGCAAGCTGAGCGCCGGGATACCCTCCCGCCGTGCTCCCGGCGGTGGCGATCCTCTGCGGCGGCAAGGGCACTCGCATGCGCGAGGGCGGCGAGACCCTGCCAAAGCCGCTTGTGGAGATAGGCGGGCGGCCGATCCTCTGGCACGTGATGTCGCTGTATGCGGGCCAGGGGTTCGACCGCTTCCTGCTGCTCACCGGCAACGGGGCGGGCAAGGTGGAGGAGTACGCCGCCGGCCTGCCATGGGACGTGACCTGCGTCGACACCGGCGCGGAGACGCCCACGGGCGCGCGCGTGCATCTCGCGCGCGAGCATCTGTCCGAGCACACCTTCTGCCTCACCTACGCCGACGGCGTGGCGGACATCGATCTGCGCTCGCTGCTCGCCTTCCATGCCGAGCATGGCGGCGCTGCGACGATCACGGTGGTGCGCCCGGCCAGCCCCTGGGGCGTCGCCGAGCTCGAGGGCGACAGCGTGAGCGGCTTCCGGGAGAAGCCCCAGCTCGATAACTGGGTGAACGGCGGCTTCATGGTGATGGAGCCGCGCGCGCTCGACGCGATCGAGCCCGAGGACGTGCTGGAACGGGAGCCGCTCGAGCGGCTGGCGGCAGGCGGCGAGCTGTTCGCCTTCCGTCACGATGGCTTCTGGGACTGCATGGACACCTACAAGGACACGCTGCTCCTCAACGAGCTCTGGCACCGCGGCGAGGCGCCGTGGCAGCCGCTGGTCGAGGCATGAGCGGGCGCTACGCGGGCAGGACGGCGCTCGTGACGGGCGCCCAGGGCTTCGTGGGCTCGTGGCTGACGGAGCGGCTGCTCGACGAGGGCGCCACCGTCGTCGCGCTGCGCCGCGACGTGCCTGCGCTCAGCCGCTTCAAGCTCGCCGGGCTCGAGGAGCGCTGCGACGTCGTTCAGGGCGACCTCGACAGCTACGAGTCGCTCCTGCGGGTGATCAACGAGCACGGCGTCGGGCTGGTGTTCCACCTCGCGGCGCAGACGATCGTGGGGACTGCCAACCGCTCGCCGCTGTCGACCTTCAACACCAACGTCAGGGGCACGTACACGCTGCTCGAGGCGTGCCGCGCGGCGGGCGTGGTGGGGGATCCCGTGGAGGCGGTGGTGGTGGCCTCCTCGGACAAGGCCTACGGCGAGCACGATGAGCTGCCCTATAGGGAGGACTTCGCGCTGAAGCCGCGCTACCCGTACGACGTGTCGAAGGCGTGCGCGGACCTGATCGCCCGCTCTTACGCTCACAGCTTCGGGTTGCCCGTGGCGGTCACCCGCCTGGCGAACGTCTACGGCGGCGGCGACTTCAACTTCTCGCGCGTGGTGCCGGACACGATCAGATCGCTGATCCACGGCAAGCGGCCCGTGATCCGTTCGGACGGCTCGCCCGAGCGCGACTACCTCTACGTAGAGGACGCCGTCGACGTCTACCTGACCGTCGCGGACTCGCTGGCGAACGAGGCGCTGTGGGGCCGCGCCTGGAACGCCGGCAACGGCGAGCCGATCGCGGTGCGCGATGTGGTGGCGCGCCTGATCAAGGCCGCCGGCAGCGAGCTCGAGCCGGAGATCAAGGGCAAGGGCACGCCGCCCGGCGAGATCGACCGCCAGTGGCTCGACTCGACGGCGATCCGCGACGAGCTCGGCTGGGAGCCGAAGTGGGACCTCGACCGCGGGCTCGCCGAGACCCACCGCTGGTACGTCGAGCAGCTCGGCTAGGGATACTCAGGTCCATGCCAGGAAAAGACTCTCCCTCAGAGCTGATAGATCGCAGGATCCACGAGCTGGGCGATTGGCGGGGCGAGCGGCTCGCTGAAATCCGAGCTCTCATCAAGCAGGCCGAGCCCGAGGTGGTCGAGGAGTGGAAGTGGAGAGGGGTCCCGGTGTGGTACCGCGACGGAATGATCTGCACCGGTGAGACCTACAAGCAGGTCGTGAAGGTGACCTTTGCCAAGGGCGCCTCGCTCGAGGACCCCTCGGGCCTCTTCAACTCCAGCCTCGAGGGCAACACCAGGCGCGCCATCGATTTCCACGAAAGCGACAGGATCGATGAGAAGGCGTTCAAGGCGCTTATTCGCGCCGCGGTGGCACTGAACAAGTCCTAGGCCGGCACGACGCCCCGCCGCCGCGTGAGCGCCGCCAGCGCGGCGATCGCGCCCACGCTCAGCAGGGCGATCATCAGCGCCATCGGTACCGCCGTGTCCTTGCCGGCCACGCCCACGAGCGGCGCCACGCCCGCGCCGATCACGAACTGGAGCATGCCGAGCAGCGCGGAGGCGCTGCCCGCGGCCTCCGGGTGATCGGTCAGCGCGAGCGCCGTCGAGTTGGGCATGACGGCTCCGACGGACGAGACGACGACGAACAGCGGCACGAGCACCGCCCACACGCCCAGCCCGCCGATCAGCACGACCGCGAGCAAGGCGACCCCGGCGGCGCCCCCGACCAATACCGCGGCACTCAACAGCGCCAGCGGCGTGAAGCGCGCGAGCAGGCGGTGGTTGAGCTGGCTCGTGGCCACGATTCCTACCGCGTTCGCGGCGAACACGGCGCTGAACACCTGTGGCGAGATCCCGTAGATGTCCTCGAGCACGAACGGGGAGCCGGCGATGTAAGAGAACATCGCGGCGAACGAGAGGCCGCAGGTGAGCGCGTAGCCCACGAACACGCGGTCGCGGCAGAGCGCCCTGAACGTGGCGAGCGTGGCGCGCAGGCCGTCGCTGCGGCGGCGCTCCGGCGGGAGCGTCTCGTGGAAGGCGGCCGCGGAAGCGACGAGCAGCGCGAAGCCGATCACGGCGAGCGCGACGAACACGCCCCGCCAGGAGGTGACCTTGAGCAGCTGGCCGCCGATCACGGGCGCGAGTATCGGCGCGACCCCGTTCACCAGCATCAAGATCGAGAAGAAGCGCGCTGCCGCGACACCCGCGTACATGTCGCGCACGGCCGCGCGCGAGATCACGATGCCCGCGGCGCCTGCCAGGCCCTGCACGAGTCGCAGACCCGTGAACACCTCGACGGACGGCGACAGCGCGCACAGGACCGAGGCCGCCGAGTACGCGGCCACGCCGAGCAGCAGCGGGCGGCGCCGGCCGAGGCGGTCGCTGAGCGGCCCGGCGAGCAGCTGCCCGACGGCCAGGCCGATCAGGCACGCGGTGAGCGTGAGCTGCGCCTCCGAGGCGGTCGCGTCGAGGCTGCGCGACATCTCCGGCAGGCCCGGCAGGTACATGTCGATCGAGAGCGGGCCGAATGCCGTCAGCGAGCCGAGGACCACGATGAACAGCAGCCGCCCGCGCCTCGTCGTAGGTGGCAACGGAGGGCGCACGCGCGCCAAGACTAGATGGGGGTGGTTCCGGGCCCGAATGCAGCCTGACCCGCATGGGCGCAAGGGCCCGCCCCCGCCAGGCTTGACCAGGATGCTTCCCCGGACCAGTGGGCCCCAATGACCGTACGGCCGTTCGATATACGCGCGAGTCGTCGAACGGTCGGCGGTCGGGCCTTGGGGAGAGCCATCCGCGTGTTGGTGGTGGATGACCATGCTGCAGTCCGTTTGGGCCTCGGTGGGCTCTTGGAGGACCATGCGGACGTAGAGGTGGTCGCCACCGCTGCGAGGGCGCGGGAGGCGCTGGCCGATGCAAGACGGGTCGCCCCAGATGTCGCGGTGGTGGACTACCACCTCGACGACGGCGACGGCCTCACCTTGTGTCGTGCCTTAAGGCGCCTCCCGCGTCCGCCGCGCGTGCTCGTCTACAGCGCCTATGCCGACGGTGCGCTCACCGCCGCGGCAGTGGTCGCCGGTGCCCATGCGGTAGTCAGCAAGGGCACCCTCGGCGAGGAAGTCGTCAGGACCATCCGGGTCCTTGCGCATGGCCGGCGTGCGATCCCTCCCATTCCCCGCGCCGTCCAGCGGTCGCTCCGTGCGCGACTCGAGCCGACCGATCAGGCAATCCTCGGGATGCTCCTTCAGGGCATCGCCCCCGCCGAGGTGGCGGACGTGCTGCGAGTCAGCCCGTCCCGGCTCGAGTCGCGGCGGGCGGCCATGTTGCGTGCACTTACTCAGCTCGGCCCGCGAGGGTCGGCCGTCGAGCCCGCGGGCACATGGGGGTAAACGGCCACGCCGCGTCTCGTACCGCGCGCGTGCTGGTGGTCGACGACCACTCCGCCGTTCGCTCAGGGATAGAGGCTCTGCTCGCGGGCGAGCCCGATCTCGAGCCGGTGGGCAGCGCAGGCGGGGCCGAGGACGCTCTCGACCTCGCGCGCGAGCATCAACCCGACGTGGCGATCGTCGACTTCCAGCTCGGCGACCGCGACGGATTGTCGCTCTGCCGCAGGCTAAAGGAGCTGCCCGTGCCAACCCGGGTGGTTCTGTACAGCGCCTACGCCGACGGGCCGCTGGCGCTGGCCGGGGTAATTGCGGGTGCGGATGGCGTCGTGCACAAGGCGGCGCTCGCCAGCGAGCTCTGTGACACGGTGCGCGCCGTCGCAGCAGGTGGCACCGCCATCCCGCCCGCCACCCCGGGCGCGCAGGCGATCCTCGCCGCGCGCCTCGATCCCGAGGACCTGCCGATCCTCGCCATGCTCCTCGACGGCACGGAGCCAGACGAGATCGCTCGGGTGCTGGGGATCCGCCCGAGCTGGCTCGACGCACGCCGCTGGGCGATGCTCGAGCGCGTTCGCCGCCTTCCCACGCGTCGCCGTTCCGGGGCCGGTCAGGAGGATCTGAACTGGCCGAACGGCGCCCTGCCTGCCTAAGCTGAACAGTGCGTATGAGTCGTCGTCCCGCGCCGACAGCGTCGGCGGAGCAGAACGGCACCCGACCGGAGCCGAGCGCCGGGGTCGGCCAGTACACGCCGCTGTTCCGGCGCGTGGCCGCGCTGAACGCCGTGGTTGTGATCGGCGCCTGCCTCGTCACGATCCTCGTGCTCTCGCCGGGGAAGATCCACTCGTTCGCGGCGCGCGAGGCGATCGTGCTTGCCGCGGCGCTCGCGATCGTCGTGGTGATCAACCTCTACCTGCTGCGGCGGGCGCTCGGTCCGCTCGAGGCGCTCACGGCGCTGGCGCGGCGCGTCGACCTCACGCGGCCCGGCCAGCGCGTGCCCGTGGGCAGCTACCGCTCGGAGGCGAGCGAGCTGGCCACCACCTTCAACGAGATGCTCTCGCGGCTCGAGAACGAGCGGCGCGACGCCACTCGGCGCGTGCTCGCCGCGCAGGAGGGCGAGCGCCTGCGCATCGCCCAGGAGTTGCACGACGAGGTGGGGCAGACGCTCACCGCCGTGCTACTGCAGCTCGGTCGCAGCGCCCGCCACGCGGACCCCGCGCTGGGCGCCCAGCTGCTCGAGACGCAGGAGACCGCGCGCGCCTCGCTCGAGGACGTGCGCCGCATCTCGCGCGAGCTGCGCCCCGAGGCGCTCGACGACCTCGGGCTGAGCAGCGCGCTGGTGGCGCTCACCGAGCGCTTCGCCCAGAGCACCGGCCTGAACGTGGCCCGGGACCTCGACCGCGAGCTGCCACCGCTCAGCGAGGAGGCCGAGCTCGTGATCTACCGCGTGGCCCAGGAGGCGCTGACGAACGTGGCGCGTCACGCCGGCACCGACCGCGCCGAGCTGACCGTGACCAGCTCGAACGGAGCGCTGATCCTGCGCGTGGTCGACGCCGGGAGCGGCTTCGATCCCCAGCGGGCCGAGGGCGGCGGGCTGCGCGGGATGCGTGAGCGCGCGGTGCTCGTGGGCGCGCGGCTCGGCGTGTTCCGGAGGCCGCGCGGCGGGACCGAGGTGCGCCTCACCGTGCCGATCGATGAGCCGCGTGCATGACGCCGCTGAAGACACGCATCCTGCTGGCCGACGACCACGCCGTCGTGCGCCGCGGCCTGCGGCTCGTGCTCGAGTCCGAGCCGGACCTCGAGGTGGTGGCCGAGGTGGGCGATGGTGCCGAGGCGGTGGAGCGCAGCCTCGGCGAGGACGTGGACCTGGCGATCCTCGACGTCACGATGCCGCGCATGACCGGCCTGCACGCCGCGGCCGAGTTGCACCGCCGCCGGCCGTCCCTGCGCGTGCTGATCCTCTCCATGCATGACAACGAGCAGGACCTGTTCGAGGCGCTCAAGGCGGGCGCATCGGGCTACGTGCTCAAGTCGGTGGCGGACCGCGACCTGGTGGAGGCGTGCCGCGCGACGATGCGCGGCGAGCCGTTCCTCTACCCGGGCGCGATCAATGCCCTCATCAAGGACTTCCTGGAGCGCGCCCGCGCGGGGCAGGACGTCAGCGACCCCCTCAGCCCGCGCGAGACGGAGATCGTCAAGCTGATCGCCGAGGGGCACACCGGGCGCCAGATCGCCGAGGCGCTCGTGATCAGCGAGAAGACCGTGGAGCGCCACCGCTCGAACATCCTCGACAAGCTCGGGATGCGCGACCGCGTGGAGCTGACGCGCTATGCCATTCGTCGTGGCCTGATCGAGCCCTAGTACTCGTCGCCGATCTCGATCGACTCGGAGTAGCTGATCGTCGGCGCGCCCTCGATGCCGCCGGCGGCCATCAGCGGGGGTATCTCAGCGCTACTCGGGCTCTGGCTCCTCGTCGCCCGGCCACGACCCCGTGATCTTCTGGAAGCCCCGCCGGCTTTGGTGGTCGGCGAGGCCGCGCACCGCGCGGAAGATCGCGCCCTCGAGCGCCAGCGCGGCCACCATCTTGGCCACCGAGATCTCGCGGTACTTGGCGGCGGGCGGCTCCTCTTCGTCGATCACGCCCCAGATCTGCTCGAACAGCTTCTTCGAGATGAAGCCGGCGATGATGCCGCCGATGATGCTGAACGGCAGGAACAGAAGCTTCACGTCAACCTCCTACGGCGCCGTGCGGGGCTCGACCCGGATGGTCTCTTCCGGCGGCACCCCAGCTGCGAGCTGCCGGCCGCGTTCGAGCTCCGCGTTGAGCTCCGCTCCCAGCAGGACGGCGATGTTCGAGATCCATAGCCACACCAGGAACGCGATGACGCCGCCGAGCGTACCGTAGGTCTTGTTGTAAGAGCCGAATTTCGCGACGTACAGCGTGAACAGCGCGGACGCGACTATCCACAGCAGCACCGCCACGAGGCCGCCCGGGGTGAGCAAGCGGAAGCCTGGCTGCTTCACGTTGGGCGCGGCCCAGTAGAGGATCGAGAAGATGATCGCCACGACCAGCACGAGCACCGGCCACTTGACGACGTCCCAGACCGTGACCGCGGTGTGCCCGACGCCGATCACGTTGCCCACCTGCCTCGCGAGCCCGCCGGTGACGACCACGGCGATGGCGCTCGCGGCGAGCAGGACCAGCATCACGATCGTCACCGCGAGCTGCACCGGGCGCATCACGTAGAAGGGGCGCCCCTCCTCGACCTCGTAGATCGCGTTGGATGCGCGCATGAAGGCGCCGATGTAGCCGGACGCCGACCAGATCGAGGCGCCGATGCCGACGAACACCAATACCCCGGCCGTGCCCTGGTTGTGCTGGAGGTTGGTGATCGCGCTCGTGAAGATCTGCCTGGCGGGGCCGGGCGCGAGCGTGTTCAGGTTGTCGAGCAGCGGCTGCGTGGCGGACTGGCCGATCAGTCCGAGGATCGAGATCAGGGCGATCAGCGCGGGGAAGATCGCGAGCACCCCGTAGTAGGTGAGCGCCGCAGCCCAGTCGCTGAGGTTGTCCGCGCGGAACTCTTTGGCCGTGCGCTTGAGCACCGGGAACCAGGAATGCATTGAGGCCAGGGTTACCGGTCCGCGACGGGGCAAACGCCGCCCTTAAAAGACCAACTCGCCGGCGGGGCCGGCGAGTCAGTTACTACGAGGGAGGGGGAGAGGTGTGACCGCGATGTCGCCGGCGAGAAGACCGGCGTGTGCAATCACAGGGCGCACAGTACGACCTGGGCGTCCATGAGTCCAATGCATCTTTTACACTGAATCCATGCGGGTAGAGCATGAAAGCTGTTCGCCATGAACTCCGACGAGCTGCGCTGGTTCGTGACCGTCGCCGAGCGCGGGCTCGTGACGCAGGCGGCCGAGGAGCTGCACATCAGCCAGCCCGCGCTCTCGCGCGCGCTCGCGCGCATGCAGACTGAGCTGGGCGTGGCGCTGTTCGACCGCAGCGGGCGAAACCTGCGCCTCAACCGCTACGGGCAGGTCTACCTCGAGCATGCGCGCCGTGCGCTCGCCGAGCTCGACTCGGGCTCGCGCGCGCTCGAGGAGCTCACCGGCAGCGAGCGCGGGCTCGTGTCGCTCGGTTTCGCCCCGACGCTCAGCACGTGGCTCGTGCCGGCCCTCCTGTCGCGCTTCCGGCAGGACCATCCCGAGGTGCGCTTCCATCTCCGCCAGGACGCCGTGCGGCTGCTCGTCGACGCGCTCGACGAGGGCGCGGTGGACCTCTTGATCAGCTCGCGGCCCGGCGTGCCCGAGCTGAGCTGGCACGCCGTGGGCAGCGAGCGGCTACAGCTTGTGGTGCCGCCCGGCCACCGGCTTGCGGGGCGCAAACGCGTGCGACTGGAGCAGGCGGCCGGCGAGCCCTTCGTCATGCTCAAGCACGCCTTCGACTTCCGCGACCTGGTGGAGGAGCTCTGCCGCCGAGCGGGCTTCGAGCCCGACAGCGCGTTCGAGGCCGAGGACATCGCGAGCGCGAGGGCGTTCGTGGCTGCCGGCCTTGGCGTGGCGGTGGTGCCGCCCCTCCACCGTGCGGGAGCCGAACTGGCCCGCGACATCCCGCACGTGGAGCTGAGCGACCCCACCGCCGTCCGCAGCATCGGGATCGTGTGGGACGAGCGCCGTTACCGCTCGCCGATCACCGAGCTGTTCCGGGCGTTCGTGGTCGAGCGCGGCCCGGAACTCGCCAAGGTCTGAGCCTCAGTTCGCGAGCGCCAACAGGGCGTTCGCCTTTCCGAGGCAGTCGTAGAGGGTCGCGCCGGTAGTGGAGGTCGAACCCGTGGAGCTCGAGCTCGAGTACGCGGAGCTCGGCACCTTCGTGCAGACCTTCGCCACCGCCGCCATCAGCTCGCTGCTGCCCACGCGGCCGTCGCGCCCGAAGCCGAGCGAGCCGCTGCCGTCCGCCAACACCCAGCGGATGCGGCCGTCGCGCACGGCCTGGGCGAGCCACTTGACGCTCACCTCGCTCTCGCGGCCCGAGAAGCCGCCGAGGCCGGCCACGTGCGCGTCGCTCGAGATGATCGAGGCCGCCGCGCCCGACTGGCTCGACACACCGATCGTGCCGCCGCCGTGGGCCTTCACGTAGGACTCGATCGCGGTGATGGTCGAGCGGTCGGAGCCGAAGGGGCTGCCGCCGCCGGCCATGCCGGCACCGCCACCGGTGCCCGTCGGCGGCGCTCCGCCGCCGAAGCCGCCGGCGGAGCCGGTCGAGTTGCCGCCGGCGCCGGGCGGCCCGCCGAAGCCGCCGCCGAAACCTCCCTGGCGCGCGCCTGCACCCGCGCCGCCGCCGGCAGCCGAGCGGAAGTTGCCGCCGCCCGGGCCACCGCCACCAGTCCCCCCGAAGCCACCCATGCCCGTGCTGGCGGGCCCTCCGGCGGGGAAGGTCCCGCTGGTGGCGTGCCCGAGCGTCTGCACCGCCCAGCTGGCGGGCGCGAGCAGCAATAGGAACATCGCCGCGGCGAGCACGACGGCGCGGATGCGCGGCTGCGTCGCCACCAGCAGCGCCGCCGCGCCGAGCAGCGTGCCGATCACGAGCAGGGGGCGCAGCCAGCCGAACTCGCCGGGCAGGTTGTGCAGCACGAGCAGCTCCGTGACGAGTCCGCCGAGCAGCGCCAGCGCTCCGACGATGCGCGCGGCGTGGCCGCCCGACAGCACGTAGCCGACCGTGGCGCCCACGAGCGCCGCGACGAACGGCGCGAGCAGCGACACGTAGTAGGGGTGGAAGATCCCCTTGGCGAAGCTGAAGGCCACCGCCGTGGTGAGGAACGCGCCGCCAACCGCGATCAGCCAGCCTGTGCGCGCGTCGGAGCGGCGCAGGCGCGAGGCCACGAGGACGCCGGCGCCGCCGACGAGCGCGACGCCGATCAGCCAGCCGGCCTGCCCGCCGAGCGCGTTGTTGAAGAGCCTGAGGGCGCCGGTGGAGCCGCCGAAGAAGCCGCCGCCGCCACCCCCGCCGCCGCCGGGAGCGCCCACACCGCCCGGACCGCCGGCCTGGCCGTCGATCCGGCCGAGGCCGTTGTAGCCGAAGATCAGCGACCAGATGCTGTTGTCCGAGGTCCCCGAGATCCAGGGCCGGTCGGACGCGGGGGTGAGCGTCATGAGCAGCGGCCAGGCGCCGCCCACCACGACCATCGCGAGCCCGCCGAGCGCGAGCTGCTTGAGCGCGGCGATGCGCCCGCGTGGCGCCACCCACAGCCACGCTAGCGCAATGCCGGGCACGACCATGAACGCCACCAGCATCTTCGTCTCGAAAGCGAGCCCGACCATCACGCCCGCCCACACGATCCAGCGCGTGCGCCCGTCCTCGAAGGCGCGCACCATGAACCACAGCGCGGCGGTGCAGAGCAGCACGAGCAGCTCGTCGGGGTTGTTGTGGCGCGACATCGCGACCGCGATCGGCGTGAGCGCGAGCACGAGCCCGCCGGCGAAGCCGGCCGCGCGGCCGAAGCGACGGCGCACGAGGTCGTAGACGAGGCCGACGGTGGCCACGCCCATCAGCGCCTGCGGCACCAGGATGCTCAGCGAGTGGTAGCCGAAGGCGCGCACCGACAGCGCCTGCACCCAGAGCGCGAGCGGCGGCTTGTCGACCGTCATCACGCCGCTCGGGTCGAACGAGTCGTAGAAGAAGTTGTGCCAGCTGGTGCTCATCGAGCGTACGGCGGCGCTGTAGTACTCGTTGGCCCAGCCGTTCTGGCTGAGCGCCCACAGGTTGAGCACGGCCGCGAGAACGAGCAGGAGGATCAGCTCGGGGCGGGGCGCGCGGAACGAGCCGGCGAGCGAGCGGACCCGCTCGGGCATGCGTGGCGGAGCCAGCTTCGGCTCCGCCACTGTCCCCTGAAGCCGGCTGACGGCCGGGCGGAACACCCACGAGCGCATCAGGAAGTAGCGCACGAGCGTTGCTCCCAACCCGGCCGTGACGCCGGCCGCGGTATCGAGCGCACCCTGAGGGTGCCCGAGTACGGAGAGCAGCAGCGCCAGCGCGACACTCGACACCGCCAGCCCGATCAGGTAGGCGACCGCGTAGGAGCCGAGCTGCCGGCCGAGCGGCTCGCAGCCGGCGCGGAACGTGAAGTGCCGGTTGGCCGCGAAGTTCGCCCCCATCGTGGCGGCCAGCGCGAGCGCGTTTGCCACGCCCGGAGCGAGTCCGCCGTGGCGCATCAGCGTGTAGAGGACCGCGTAGGCGGCGGTGCACAGCGCCCCGACCACCATGAAGCTCCACAGCTCCGTTGACGGGGCAATGCGGATGCTCCGCGCCGAGGGGGTCGTCATGCAGGTGTCTCCGTTCGTGTGGTTGGGTGGATGCGCTCGTCGAGTTGCTGCGGAGCGGGAGCGCTCGCCCCGGCGCGGCCTGCGCGCCGCAGACGGGCGATCCCGCGGAGGTCCTCGATCGCCGTGGCCAACAGATGCACGCGCGAGTCCGGGTCCTCCGTCCAGTCCACGGGCACCTCGTGGATGCGCAGACCGGCTTGCTCCGCAAGATGGATCAGCTCGCTGTCGAAGAACCAGCACTCGTTCTCGACGGCGGGCAAGAGCGCCCGGATCGCCTCGCGGCGACCGGCCTTGAAGCCGCACTGGGCGTCGCTCACGTGCGAGCCGAGCGACCGGCGCAGCAGGAAGTTGTAGGCGCGCGAGATCAGCTCGCGCTTGAGCGAGCGCTCCACGCGCGAGCCGCTCATGAGGCGCGAGCCGATGGCGAGGTCGCTGTGCCCGCTGAGCAGCGGCGCCACCAGCGGGAGCAGCGCATTCAGGTCGGTGGAGAGGTCGACGTCCATGTAGGCGAGCACGTCGGCGTCGCTGGTGTACCACCCCTCGCGCAGCGCCCGGCCGCGGCCCTTCTCGTCGAGGTGGACGACGCGGATCCCGGGCAGCTCGAGCGCCAGCTGCCACGCGATCGCGAGCGTCGCGTCGGTGCTGGCGCTGTCCGCGATCGTGATGCGCGCGCCGAAGGGGAACTCGTGCGTGAGGTGGGAGTAGAGGCGGCGGACGCTCGCCTCGATCACGTGCTCCTCGTTGTGCACCGGGATGACCACGTCGACCTTCATGTCGAACACGGTCGGGCCTGGTCGTAAGACCGGGCTGTAGAAGTCCTGGGAAGAGGCTGAGAGAGGGCGCTCAGGCGACTCTCAGGAAGGGCTAAGGCTGGCTTCAGCAGGGCTCTTGACACTCACGGGCATGGATAAGCCCGCCTCACCTCAACTGTCCGGCAAGTCACTCGCGGGAGCGCGGCTGCGCGCGCGGCGCGAGAAGGCACGCAGCATCAGGCGCCGCGTCGTGGCGCTGTCCGTCGGCGTGTTCCTGGCGGCCTGGCTCGTGATCTTCGTCCAGATGGTCCAGGGCAAGGACCCGGCGTTGTCGGTGTCGAGCAAGCAGGTGGCGACGACCCACAAGAGCACGACCACCTCGTCGACTTCGAGCGGATCGGACGACTCGACGAGCTCGGGCAGCGCTGCGAGCTCGGGTGACCTGGGCACGACGGGCAGCTCCCAGAGCTCGTCAAGCGGCTCCCAGAGCTCGACAAGCGGCTCCCAGAGCTCGAGCGGCTCGAGCCCGTCGTCCGTGACCACCAGCCAGTCATGAGTGAGGCGATCGAGCGCTTCGACTGCTTCGGCTCGCGCTGCGCCGTGCTCGTGACGAGCGACAGCGGCGCGGCGCAGGCCGCGCGGCTCGTCAAGCGCCGCCTGCTGCGCTGGCACGAGCGCTTCTCGCGCTTCGAGCCGCGCAGCGAGCTCTCGCGGCTCAACGCCGACCCACGCCCCCGCGTGACCGTGACCGGCACGATGGCGCGCCTCGCGAGCGCGGCGGTGTGGGCGGCCGAGGAGACGGGTGGGCTCGTGGACTCGGCGCTCGTGACCGAGATCGAGTCGGCCGGCTACGTAGCCGACATCGGCGAGCCGCTGCCGCTCGAGGAAGCTTTCCGGCTCGCGCCCATGCGCCGTCCTGCCACGCCGCGCGCGGACGAGTGGTGGCGCGCGGTGAGGGTCGACCAGGCCGGGCTCGAGCTCGAGCGCCCGCCCGGGCTTCGGCTCGACAGCGGTGGGCTCGCCAAGGGCCTGTTCGCCGATCTCGCGGCCGACCTGCTCGCCGCGCACGACAGCTTCGCGGTCGACTGCGGCGGCGACCTCCGGCTCGGCGGCAGCTCTGGCGCGCTGCGCGCCGTCGAGGTGGCCAGCCCGTTCGACCTCGGCACCACCATCCACAGCTTCACGCGCGCGAGCGGCGGTGTCGCCACGAGCGGCATCGGCCGGCGCAGCTGGCTCGATGCGAGCGGCGCGCCCGCGCACCACCTGCTCGACCCCGGCAGCGGCCGGCCGGCCTTCACCGGCGTCGTGCAGGCCACGGCGCTTGCGCCGACCGCGCTCGCCGCCGAGACGCTCGCCAAGGCCGCCGTGCTGAGCGGCCCCGCCGACGCGCCGGGCTGGCTCCCGCACGGCGGCCTGCTCGTGTTCGAGGACGGCTCGCACCAGCTGGTGGAGGCGGGCCGGTGATCGCCACAAGCGCCGCGCCACACCTCTTCTGGATCACGAGCCGCGCCGCCGGCAGCGCCGCGCTGCTCCTGTCGAGCGCAGGCGTGGGCATGGGCCTGCTGATGGGCGGCCGCTTCGCCAAGCGCCGCATGAGCGACCTGCGCGTGCTGCACGAGGCGCTCTCGCTCGCGACGATGGCGGCAATCGCCGTGCACGCGCTGTCGCTGCTCGGCGACCAGTTCATGCAGCCGTCGCTCCTCGACATCGCGGTCCCGTTCGCCAGCGCCTACAAGACCTTCTGGACGAGCATGGGGATCGTCGCCGGCTGGGCCATCATCGCCCTCGGCCTCTCCTTCTACGTGCGCGACCGGATCGGCATGCAGCGCTGGCGCAGGCTGCACCGTTACACGGCGCTCGCCTGGGTCCTCGGCCTCGTGCACTCCCTGGGCGAGGGCACCGACGCCGGCACCAGCTGGTTCCTCGCGATGACGGCGATCGCCGTCGTGCCGGCGCTCGGGCTGCTCTTGGTCAGGACGGTTGCGGGCTCGCGACAGCCGCGGGCCGATGCGCCGGTAGCCGGATAACGAACGAGGCACCGCCGCCGTCGGCGTTGGCGGCGCTCACGCTCCCGCCGTGCCCATCGACGATCGCGGCCACGATCGCCAGGCCCAGCCCCGCGCCCGCGGATCCGCGCTCGCGCCCCTTCTCGGCACGCCAGAAGCGCTCGAACAGCTCGGCGGGGTCGCCCGGCGGGAGCCCGCGGCCGTGGTCGCGGACCTCGAGCAGGGCATCGTCGCCCGCGCTCGTAACGCGCACCTCGATGGGGCTGTCCGCCGGCGTGTGCGTGAGCGCGTTGCGCATGAGGTTGGCCACGACCTGCCGCAGCTGGTGCGGATCTCCGAGCACGCTGCCGGCGTCCTCGGCGTCGAACTCGATCCGGCGCCCGGGCGCCACCGCGCGCGCGTCCGCCACGGCGTCCAAGGCCACGCGCCGCAGCTCCACCGGCTCGCGCACGGGCTCGCGCAGCTCGTCGAGGCGCGCGAGCGTGAGCATGTCCTCCACGAGCACGCCCATCCGCTTGGCCTCCTCCTCGATCCGCTGCATCGCCTTCTCGGTCTCCTTCGGCTCGCGGGCCGGGCCGAGCCGGAACAGCTCCGCATAGCCGCGGATCGACACGAGCGGGGTGCGAAGCTCGTGCGAGGCGTCCGCGAGGAAGCGGCGCAGGCGATTCTCGCTGGCGGTGCGCTCGGCGAACGCTGTCTCGATCTGGCTCAGCATCTCGTTGAGCGCGAGACCCAGGCGGCCGACCTCGGTGCGCTGGGTGGCGGGCGTGACGCGCTGCGACAGCTCGCCCGCGGCAATCGCGCCCGCGGTCGCGCCCATGCGGTCGAGCGGCCGCAGCCCGAGCCGGACCACCCACCACGAGAGCAGGCCGAGCGCCAGCAGGACGCCGGCGATCACGAGCGCCTCCACGCGCTCGAGCCGGTGGAGCGTGGAGGTGACGTCGCGGAGGGGGACCGCGACGACGGTCGAGCCCGACCCGTCACCGGCGAACGCCTCGACCCGGTACTTCACCGAGCCGTCCACGGAGTCGACGGTCAGCGCCTTGCGCAGCGGGACCGCCTTCGGCAGCTTCGGCGGGGAGAGGGCGCCCTCGCCGTACGTGATCGCGACGTTCTTGCCGACCCTGGCGCCGTTCACGTCACGGCGCTGGCCGAAGGTGCCAGGGGGGAGATCGACGTTAGGTGGCGGACCCCCCTGATCGCCGTAGCCGGGGTGATGGGCGCTGCCGGGGCCGAAGCCGGTGCCTTGTGGCCCAAGCGTGCCGTTCGTCTCGTCGAGCTGATGTGAAACCGGCTGCACCGCGGCGGCGATCTGCTGGTCCACGCGGTCATACAGGAACGAGCGCTGCTCGGCGTACGTCACAGCGGCGAGCGTGATCAGCCCGGCCGCCGCGAGTACCAGCAGCCCGATGACCAGGCGCGCGCGAAGCGACACGGCTAGCCCCTCGGCAGGCGCAGCGAGTAGCCCACTCCCCGCACCGTGTGGATCAGCGGCGCTCCGTTCCCGTCGACCTTCTTGCGGAGGTAGCTGATGTAGGTCTCGAGCACGCGCGCGTCGCCGCCGAAGTCGTAGCTCCACACGTGGTCGAGCAGCTGCGCCCGCGTCAGGACGCGGCGCGGGTTGCTCATCAGGTAGCGCAGCAGGCGATACTCGGTGTCGGTGAGGTCGATGTGCTTGCCCGCGCGCGTGACCTCGCGCGTGTCGTCGTCGAGCTCGAGGTCGTCGAAGCTGAGGCGGCTCGACACCTCGGCGCCGAGCCCGACGCGCCGCAGGATCGCGCGGATGCGGGCCACCAGCTCCTCGAGGCTGAAGGGCTTGGTGACGTAGTCGTCGCCGCCCATCGTCAGGCCGCGCACCTTGTCCTCGGTGGTGTCGCGCGC
This sequence comes from Thermoleophilaceae bacterium, assembly GCA_036494715.1. Lineage (GTDB taxonomy): Bacteria > Actinomycetota > Thermoleophilia > Solirubrobacterales > Thermoleophilaceae > JAICJR01. The sequence continues at coordinate 24,488 of DASXNY010000174.1, read as the reverse complement.
GGTGAGGAAGACGATCGGGATGCCTGCGCGCTCTGCACCCAGGCGGCGCGCCACCTCGAAGCCCTCCATGTCCGGCAGCATGATGTCGAGCAACATCAGGTGCGGCTGGAAGGAGCGCACCGCGGCGAGCGCGTCGCGCCCGTTCTCGGCAGTCTCGACCCTGAAGCCCTGGAAGCGCAGCGCCATCGAGATCACGTCGAGGATGTTGGGCTCGTCGTCGACGACGAGGATGCGCAGATCGTCCGACGCCTCGCTCATGGCATCGAATTGTGGCTGCAGAAGCTGGGAACTTCCTGGGAGCTTGCTGAGCGAGGTGTCTATGACGTGTGTACGCCGAGCGCGATCGAGCCGACGTAGCCGCTGCCGTGCCTGCGCATGGCCAGCAGGCCCTTGCTGCCGCCGTTGCGGTAGATCGAGTCGGCCGCGTTGCGCGTGTCACGCGCGCCGCGCTTGTTGTAGGGGCTGCGCCTGTAGGCGCGGTCGGTGAGCGAGTCGTTGAAGAAGAGCTGGCCCGTGTGCACCACTGTCCCGCCCACGTGCACCTTCACGTGGATGTGCACCGTGCGGCCCGTGTACCAACCCGGGTAGATCGAGTGGAACACGGCGAGGCCGCTCGAGCTCGTGCGCTGAATGCCGCGCATGAAGGTCGAGCTCGAGCCGTTCAGGCCGGAGTAGTCGCCGGCCGCATCGCAATGCCACACGTCGACGGCGGCGCCCTTGATCGGCTTGCAGGTCGACGCGTTGAGCACGCTGAGGTGGAGCGAGAGCGGCGTGCCGGGATGGCCGTCCGTGATGTCCCGGCGCAGCTTCTCGCCGGCGATGTAATAGGGGCCCTCGGTGAGCTCCGGGGAGAGCACGCACTTCACCGCCCCATTGGCCACCGCCGCCGGGCCTGAGCTCTCGCCGCCCGCCGTGGCCGCGCGCCAGGTGCCGCCGGTGAGGGCGGTGCCGAGAGCCCCGCCGAGGGTGAGGAGCGAGGTCCGGCGCGTGATTGGTTTGTCCATGCCGGCGAGCGTACGTTTGCACGCTGGGAGCGGCCTGAGAGATCACTGCACCGCTCTCAGCCTTTTCCCAGGGTGGTCCCAGGGCGCTCTAATGGTGGCGGCTGAACCTGCCACAGTGCGCACGCTCGTGATCGCGGACGAGACGCCGGCGCGGGCCGCCCTGCGCCGCGAGCTGGTGCTGGCCGGCTGGGACGTGATCCTGGCCGAGGACGAGGCGGCGGGCCTGCGCCGCGTGCAGGCGGAGAGCCCCGACGCCATCGTGCTCGACGGCGGCCGCGCGAACGGAAACGCGCTTCAGCTCGTCCGGATCCTGCGCCGCAGCGGCAACCACACCCCGCTCCTGATGCTCACGAACGGCGACGAGTCGGCGGACGGGCTCGGCTGTCTCAACGCCGGCGCCGACGATTTCATGCGCGGCCCCTACGACGTCCGCGAGTTGAGCGCGCGCCTGCGCTCGCTGGCGCGCCGCAGCGGCAACGGCTCGTGGGGCTTGCCACTCCGCTTCGAGGGGCTCGAGCTGGACGGCGAGGAGCGCGTCGCCCGCATCGGCGAGCGCACCGTGCAACTCACGCGCACCGAGTTCCAGCTGCTCGAGCTGTTCATGCTCAACCCGCGGCGCGTTCTCAAGCCGGAGATGATCTACGACCGCGTCTGGGGCTACGACTTCGGCCCACACGGCAACGCGCTGCGCGTCTACATCGGCTACCTCCGGCGCAAGCTCGAGGCGGGTGGCGAGCGCCGGCTTTTGCACACGCTGCGGGGCGTGGGCTACGTGCTTCGGGAACCCGGACCCGAGGGTACGCGAGGCGGGGTCGCCGGCTAGCTCGGCGGCCCCGCCTCACGCGTCCGCGGCTGCCTAGACTTGGTTTTCCCCGTTCTGTATGCAAGGGGACGACCCGCGAGGAGAGGAGCCAATGTCCGCACGTACCAAGCCACCGTTCAGAGCTGACCACGTCGGCAGCCTGCTGCGGCCGCCCGAGCTGCTCAAGGCGCGCGAGGACCACGCCGCCGGGCGGATCGGCGACGACGAGCTGAAGGGCGCCGAGGACGCCGCGATTCGGGATGCCGTGCAGATGCAGCACGACGTCGGCCTGCACGACGCCACCGACGGCGAGTTCCGCCGCAACTCCTGGCACATGGACTTCATCTACTCGCTCGGCGGGATCAAGCAGGTGCAGGGCGAGAGCATCCACGTCTCGTTCCGCGACGAGCAGGGCGAGTACGACTACGCGCCCCCCGCGATGCGCGTCGACGGCAAGGTCACGCTCAAGGAGACGATCTTCGGCGACGCGTTCGAGTTCCTGCGCGACACCTCGAACGGCGTCACCCCCAAGCTCACGATCCCGTCGCCGAGCATGGTGCACTACCGCGGCGGCGACTCGACGATCGACCACGGCGTCTACCCGGACATGGACGAGTTCTGGGCCGACCTCGCCGCCGCCTACAACGACGAGATGCACCGGCTCTACGACCTCGGCTGCCGCTACCTGCAGCTCGACGACACGAGCCTGGCCTACGTGAACGACCCGGCGCAGCGCGAGCACATCGTCAAGATCGGCGGCGACCCGGACCACCTTCACGAGCAGTACATCGCGAACATCAACCGCGCGATCGCGGACCGGCCGGACGACCTCGCGATCACCACGCATATGTGCCGTGGCAACAACCAGTCGATGTGGGCCGCCGAGGGCGGCTATGACTTCGTCGCCGAGGCGCTCTTCAACAACCTCGCGGTCGACGGCTTCTTCCTCGAGTACGACGACGAGCGCTCCGGCACGTTCGAACCCCTGCGCTTCGTGCCGAAGGGCAAGGCGGTGGTGCTCGGCCTCGTGACCACCAAGCGGCCGGAGCTCGAGGACAAGGGTGTGCTCAAGCGCCGGATCGAAGAGGCGTCGCAGTACGTCGACATCGATCAGCTCTGCCTGTCGCCGCAGTGCGGCTTCTCGTCGACCGTCGAGGGCAACAAGCTCACGCGCGACGACCAGGCCGCGAAGCTGCGGCTCGTCGTGGAGACGGCCGAGGAGGTCTGGGGCTAATTTGTTCGCCCCATGGCCCAGGTTCTGAGCATTGCCGTGCTCGGCCTCGGTGAGGCCGGCGCGGCCATCGCCGGAGACCTCGAGGCCGCCGGGGCGCGCGTAGCGGGCTTCGATCCCCGCGCCGACCTGGACCCCGGCGTGCCGGTGGCCGCCTCGGCGGAGGAGGCGGTGGACGGCGCGGACGCGGTCCTGAGCGTGAACTCGGCCGACGCCGCGCTGGTGGCCGCCCGCTCGGCGCTCGGGGCGCTCGGCGCGGGCCAGGTGTTCGCGGACCTCAATTCGGCCGGCGCGCAGCTCAAGCAGGAGCTGGCCGCGCTCGTCGCGCCCACCGGCGCCCTGTTCGCCGACGTCGCGCTGATGGCGCCGGTGCCGGGCCGCGGCCTGCGGACCCCGGCGCTCGTGTCCGGGCCGGGGGCGGAGCTGCTCGCCGAGCGCCTCGGTGCGCTCGGCATGCCGCTCGAGGTGGTCGGGCCCGAGCCGGGCCAGGCCGCCGTGCGCAAGCTGCTGCGCAGCGTGTTCATGAAGGGGCTCGCCGCCAGCGTGATCGAGGCTCTCAGCGCCGCGAGCGCGACGGACTGCGAGGGCTGGCTGCGCGGGGAGATTGGCGCCGTCCTCGACTCGGCCGACCGGGCGCTGGTCGCGCGGCTCGAGACAGGGAGCCGCAAGCACGCCGCCCGCCGCGTGCACGAGATGGAGGACGCCGCGGCGCTGCTGCGCGAGCTCGGCGTCGAGCCGCGCATCTCGGAGGCCGCCGCGGGCTGGCTAATGGAACTTCGCAACAACAGCGAAACGGAGGAACAGCCATGACGGAGATTCCCACCAGCCACGCCGACCTGCTCGAGGGCCAGGTCGCCACGCTCGCCACGATCGGTGCGGACGGCGGCCCGCAACTCACCGAGGTCTGGTTTCTGCACGAGGACGGGGAGGTGAAGCTGTCGCTGAACAGGTCGCGCGTCAAGACGCGCAACCTGACGAAGCGGCCGCAGTGCAGCCTGTTCCTGCTCGACGCGAGCAACCCGTACCGCTACGTCGACATACGCGGTCGCGCCCACATCGAGCCCGACGACGACTACGCCTTCGCGGACCGGGTGGGGGCGAAGTACGGCGGGGCCGACCTGCGGAACAACGACAAGCCGGGCGAGACGCGCGTGACGGTGACGATCGAGCCGAAAAGCGTCTACGCAGTCGATATGTCGGGATGAAATAGCCCCTTCGACGCGTCAAGTCTCGCTGAACGTTCTTTTAAGTGTGGCTTGACCTTTGTGGCCAAAGTTGTTTACCATCGCTGCACGCACATGGTGGACAATCGGAGCCCCATGGCTGCCCCGCCGCACGCTCGACGTGCGCGGAAGGAGGGAGTGGTTCACAGTGAGACGCACCTTGGTGGCGGCCGGGGTCCTAGTCGCCACGGCTCTGCTGATAGCGGCTTGCGGCTCGTCGAGCAGCTCGACGTCCAGTAGCAGCGCCAGTACCAGCGGCGCTGCCAAGCAGGCCAAGATCGCTTACCTGTCGTTCGCGGTCGCCAACAGCTACGACGCGCCGATGCTCGCCGCGGCCGAGTCGGCGGCGAAGACCTCCGGCGCGACCGTCACGGTCCTCGACGCGAACAACGATCCGAAGGCCCAGTTCGCCCAGCTTCAGAATGCGACCGCGTCCGGCAAGTACAACGCGATCATCGTCCAGCCGATCTTCGGCACCGGACTGATCACGGGCGTGCAGGACGCGATCGGCAAGGGGATCAAGGTCGTGAACATGGACCAGATCCTCGGCAAGGACCTGAGCACCGACCAGCCGCAGGTCAAGGGCCTGTCCGGGAACATCGTGTTCGTGCCGACGGAGATCGGCAAGAAGCTCGGCAACCTCGTGGTGCAGGCGTGCCAGGCGAACAACCTGAACCCCTGCAACGTCGGCTACCTGTACGACATCAAGGCGTCGGCGCTCGACGTCGCGATCAAGCAGGCGTTCGACCAGGCCACGAACGGCAAGATCAAGGTCGTCGCCCAGGGTGAGAGCTTCTTCACACCCGCCAAGGGCCTCGCCGCGGCGCAGAACATGCTCCAGGCGCACCCGGAGATCAACCTGATCGTCGGCTCCGACCAGGGCATCGAGGGCGCGGTGCAGGGGATCGGCAAGAAGAAGATCGCGCTCGTGGGCTACGGCGGCAGCGCCGCCGCGATGCAGGGCGTCGCGTCCGGTGCCTGGTTCGGCGACGTGGCGCAGCTCCCGGCCACCGAGGGCCGCCTGGCCGCGCAGGCCGCGGTGAAGGCCGTCGGGTCGGGCGCCAACGCGGGCGGTGTCGATCCGGTCGCGGCCCTGCCGAACGGGGGCGTCATCACGAAGGACAACGTCAAGCAGTTCACGGCCGAGTGGCCGGGGTAACACGCCAAACCCACGTCGAGCTTGAGGGCGCCTCCAAGCGCTTTGGAGGCGTCCTCGCCCTCGACGGGATATCGCTCGCGATCGCGGCGGGCTCGATCCACGCGCTCGTGGGCGAGAACGGCGCGGGCAAGTCCACGCTCGGCAAGATCGTGGCGGGCACGCTGCAGGCCGACGACGGCCGGCTGCTCGTCCGCGGCGAGGAGGAGTCGTTTCGCTCGCCGAAGGAGGCGCTCGCGAGCGGCATCGCGTCGATCGCCCAGGAACTGTCGATCGTGCCGCAGCTCACGGTTGCCGAGAACGTCTTCCTCGGGGTCGAGCCGCGCCGGGCCGGCTGGGTGACCCGCCGTGCGCTGCGCAAGCGCTACGAGAGCCTGGCCGAGTCGGCCGGCTTCGCGCTGCCGGCCGACCGTCCCGCCGGCCGCCTGCGCACGGCCGAGCAGCAGCAGGTCGAGATCCTGCGGGCGCTCTCGCGCGACGCGGACCTGATCGTGATGGACGAGCCCTCCGCCGCGCTGAGCGGGCCGGACATCGAGCGGCTGCACGAGATCATCCGTTCGCTGGCGGGCTCGGGCAAGACGATCCTGCTCGTGTCGCACTTCCTGCGCGAGGTGCTCGAGCTGGCCGACACCGTCACGATCCTGCGCGACGGGCAGCTCGTCCGCACCGGGCCGGCGTCCGCGGAGACCGAGGACTCGCTGATCCAGGGCATGCTGGGACGGCCGCTGGGCGCGGCGTTCCCGGCCAAGCCGCCGCGGGCCGCTGGCGCGCCGCTCGCGCTGAGCGTGCGCGACCTGCGCGCCCCCGGTGTCAGCGGCGTCTCGCTCGACCTGCGCGCCGGGGAGATCCTCGGCCTGGCGGGCCTCGTCGGCGCCGGGCGCACCGAGCTCGCACGCGCGATCTTCGGGGCGGACCGCCGCAGTGGCGGCAGCGTCGAGCTGCGCGAGGGACTGGCGGTGGCCGGCCGTCCCTCCGCGAGCCTGCGTGACGGCCTGGCGATGCTGCCCGAGTCGCGCAAGGAGGCCGGGCTCGTCTTCGGCCGCTCGGTGGTGGAGAACGTGAGCCTGTCGAGCCTGCGCAGCGTGAGCCGAGCCGGGATCGTCAACCGCCGGGCGGAGCGGGCGGCGGCCGGCCGCATCCTCGAGGGCTGGGCGCTCAAGGCCGGTAGCGACGCACCCGTATCCTCGCTGTCGGGCGGCAACCAGCAGAAGGTGCTGTTCGCGCGGATGCTGATGTGCAGCCCGAGCGTCCTGATCGCGGACGAGCCCACGCGCGGGGTGGATGTGGGGGCCAAGCGCGCGATCTACGACCTGCTCGTCTCGCTCGCCGAGCGCGGCATGGGTGTGTTGCTGATCTCGTCCGAGATCGAGGAGCTGCTGGGACTCGCGCACCGGGTGCTCGTGATGCGCGCGGGCCGCGTGGTGACCGAGCTCGGCGAGGGCGAGATGACCGAGTCCGCGATCCTCGCCGCCGCGTTCGCCGAGCGAGAGGCCGCGTGATGGCAGGGCCGGACAGCACGGCGGCCCGCCGAGGGGTCGGGCTCGGGCCGCTCGGCCGGGGTCAGCTCCCGGGCTGGGCGAGCGGGCGGCTGCGCAGCGCCGGGATCGTGATCCCGTTCGTAGTCCTCTTCATCGTCCTCACGATCTCGAGCGGGTCCTTCGCCACCAAGACCAACCTGCTGAACATCCTGGACCAGCAGGCCGCTGTGCTGATCATCGCCGCGGCCGGCACGCTCGTGCTGGTGGCCGGCGGCATCGATCTGTCGGTGGGCGCGGTGTACGCGCTCGCGGGCGTGACGGCGGCTGAGCTGGCGCAGCACATGGCGCCGGCCCCGGCGATCATCCTCGGCATCCTGGTGGGCTTCGTGGTCGGTGCCGTGAACGGCATCGTCGCGACTTACTTCCGCATCAGCGCCCTGATCGCCACCCTGGCGATGTCGTTCGTGATCAGCGGCATCGCCAGCCTGATCACGCACGGCAACCTCGTCGTGCTGTTCACACACCCGGGCTTCGGCGACCTCACGCACACGCAGTTCCTCACCGTGAAGACGTCGATCTGGATCATGCTGGCCGCCGTGCTCGTGCTCGGTTTGTTCCTCGCGCGCACGACCGTCGGCCGCTACATGTACGCGGCGGGCGGCAACGCCGAGGCGGCGCGCATAGCCGGCGTGAACGTGAACCGCGTGCGTGTCGTCAGCTTCATGCTGAGCGGCGGCGCCGCCGCGCTGGCCGGCGTGATCGACGCCTCGCGCGTGCTGAGCGCGCAGTCCGCCTCCGGCGAGTCGCTCACGTTCACCGTGCTCGCGGGCATCGTGGTCGGCGGCACGAGCATCCTGGGCGGCGAGGGCGCCGTCTGGCGGACCGTGGTCGGCGTTCTGTTCATCGCGCTGATCGGGAACGGCTACGACCTCCTCGGGCTCAATCCGCTCTACGAGCAGATCACGCTCGGGGCGATCATGCTGCTCGCCGTCGGCCTCGACGCCTGGGCGCGCCAGCGCCAGACGTAGATGGTGCCGCGACGATCCGGCCGGGCCGTGGACGCGGGGAGCAGGTCTCCGGACGACTACATCGGCGCGCGCCTGCGCAAGGAGCGTGAGCGGCAGGGCTTGAGCGTGCGCGGCCTCGCGTCGCGGCTGGGGATCTCGGCCAGCGCCCTGTCCCAGATCGAGACCGCCCGCTCGCGGCCGTCGGTGGGCACGCTGTACGCAATCGTCAGCGAGCTCGGGCTGTCGTTCGACGAGCTGTTCGCGCAGCCGAGCTCGAAGGCCTCGCGGAGACGGCCGGCCGCCGCCGAGCACCACGTCGTCCAGCGGGCGGGCGACCGGCCGACGCTCGAGCTCGAGTCGGGGGTGAGGTGGGAGCGCCTCAATCCCACCGGCGAGCGCGACGTGGACTTCCTCGAGGTGGAGTACGACGGCGGCGGCGCGTCGAGCCCGGGCGGGACGTTCGTGCACCACGCCGGGCGCGAGTACGGCCTCGTCACGAGCGGCACGCTCAAGGTCACCGTGGGCTTCGACGAGTACGAGCTCGGCCCGGGCGACTCGATCTGCTTCGACTCCGCCGTGCCTCACCGCCTCGAGACGATCGGGGACGAGCCCGCGCGGGCGATCTGGTTCGTGATCGGGCGCGCGGGCAGCGATGCGCGTGCGCAGTGGACCTCGGAGGACGATGGAACGGCGCCGCGCGGCTAGCTCGTCAGAGAATGACCCAGCCGCCGTCGACCGCGAGGTTGACGCCGTTCACGGCGGGGTTCTCGAGCAGGAACAGCGCCGCACCCGTGATGTCGGCCATCGTGGCGAGCCGGCCGGTGGGCGTGCGCTGTCTGGTCTGCTCGATCATGGCCTCGTTGCCCTTCCAGTAGGGGCTGTCGCCGACGATCCCGGGGTGCAGCGCGTTCACGCGCACAGGGGCGAGCTCCGTGGCGAGCGTGCGCACCATGGTCTCGACGGCGCCGTTGACGCTCGTCACCGTGGTCGAGCCCGGGTACGGCCGCTCCTTCGCGAGGCCGCCGAAGAGCAGCACCGAGGAGTCGTCGTTCAGCTGGTGGTGGAGGCAGTGGAGCACCTCCGTGTACCCGACGAGCTTCAGCGTGGCGAGCCGGATCGCGCGGGAGATGTCGTAGTCGCGGACCGTGTTCACGTCGCGCTCGATGGCGGACAGCACGATGTGGTCGAGCTGGCCGACGTCGTTGAGCGCGGCGGCGATGTCGTGTGGCTCCGCGAGGTCGAACGCCACGGGGGTGACGTTGCTGCCGAGCTCGCTTGCCACGCCCTCGGCTCGCGCGAAGTCGCGTCCCGTGATCACCACGGCGTTTCCGCGCTCGGCAAAGGTGCGCGCGAGGTCGCGCCCGAGACCGGAGGTTCCCCCGACGATGAGCACCGTGCCGTCGGCCATGCGGCGGCGGACAATATTGACTGCGTCGCACCGCTGTCAAGCGAGGATGAACAACCTTTGTGCTGGGAAAGCACTATTCGCACCGATTCCTGTAAAGCTGCAACACACAAACTCGGAACCTAGGAGGGGACCCACCTTGGCCGCCAGCAACGGACGAATTCGCACCACCCACGCCGGGAGCCTCCCGCGCCCCGACGACCTCGCCGACCTGATCTGGCAGCGGATGGACGGCGCCGACGTCGACGAGGGGAAGCTCGAAGAGCGGCTCGACTCGGCGGTGACCGAGGTTGTGGCGAAGCAGCGCGAGGCGGGCATCGACGTAGTCAGCGACGGCGAGCTGTCGAAGACTGGCTTCAGCACCTACGTCGGCGACCGCTTCTCGGGCTTCGACGGCCGCTCCGAGTTCCAGGCCGACGACGTCGCCGACTTCCCGGAGCTCGCGATGCGCCTGTTCGCCACCGACTCGATGGCCCACGTGGTGTTCTCGAACTGCGTCGGTCCGGTCGAGCTGAAGGACAAGGACGCGGTGCACAAGGACATCGAGCGCCTGAAGGCCGCGCTCGGCGACGGCGACCCGTCCGACGCGTTCATGGGCGCGGTGAGCCCCGGCCAGATCGCGTTCAACTATCCGGACCAGCACTACGGCTCGCACGAGACCTACCTCGGCGCGCTCGCCGACGCGCTCTCCTACGAGTACAACGCGATCATCGACGCCGGCCTCAATCTGCAGATCGACTCGCCGGACATGGCGATGGCGGCGCACTGCCGCTCGGTCGGCAGCAGCGTGGGCGACTGGCACACGCACCTGCCGCTGGCGGTCGAGGCGCTCAACGCCGCGCTTGACGGCATCCCGGCGGAGAAGGTGCGCTTCCACGTCTGCTGGGGCAACTACGGCGGCCCACACCACAAGGACGTGCCGCTGCGGGACATCATCGAGCAGGTCTACAAGGTCAACGCCGCCGCCATCTACCCGGAGGGCGCGAACCCGCGGCACGCGCACGAGTGGCGGGTGTTCGAGGAGGTGCCGCTGCCCGACGACAAGACGATCATCCTCGGGGCGATCGACGTGAAGTCGAACTACGTCGAGCACCCGCAGGTCGTCGCGGACCGCCTCGGCGGGCTCGCGCGGATCGTGGGCAAGGAGCGCGTGATGGGCGGGACCGACTGCGGCTTCGACACCTTCATCCGCTTCTCGCTGGTCGACCCGAAGGTGGCGTGGCTCAAGCTGCACTCGCTGGCCGAGGGAGCGGAGCTCGCGTCGAGCCAGGCCTGAAAAAGCGCTCCGGCGAGGCTCTCCTCGCCCGTTTTGTTGACAAAATCGGTGACACATGAAACAGTCGCGGCCCGCTGCCGGCGTGCACACGGCACGGCGATTTCCTGGGTCTGATCGAAGGGAGGAGAGGTGGAGCGGATTCTCACCACGCACACCGGGAGCCTGATTCGGCCACCGGAACTGCTCGTCTTCAACGCCGCGCAGGCTCGCGGCGAGTCCTACGACGAGGAGGCATACCAACGGACGCTCAAGGACGCCGTCGACGACGTGGTGCGAGGCCAGGTCGAGGCGGGCACCGACGTGATCACGGACGGTGAGATGGGCAAGGGCAGCTGGATCACGTACCTGTACGAGCGCGTGAGCGGGCTCGAGGCGCGGACCGTCTCGCTCGCGAGCACGAGCGTGCTGCCGCCGAGCCGCGACCGCCAGGCGTTCCCGGGCTTCTACGAGGAGCACGACGAGGAGTTCGACAAGGCCAACCGCGAGAGCATCGGCGCCGTCGACGCCGATCCCGACATGGGACAGATCTGGGTCTGCACCGGGCCGCTGTCATACGACCCGACCGCGCTCCAGCGCGACATCGCCAACCTCAAGAGCGCGGCCGAGGGCCTCGACTTCAGCGACCTCTTCCTGCCCGTGGTTGCGCCCGCGAGCGCCTACTGGCTGCAGAACGAGCACTACGAGAGCGAGGAGGAGTTCGTCTACGCCCTCGCCGACGCGATGCACGAGGAGTACAAGGGCATCATCGACGGCGGCCTGATGCTGCAGGTGGACGACGCCGTGCTGATGCACGAGGCCGACTCGATCCTCTCGCTCGGCGGCTCCTGGGAGGACTACCGCAAGTGGGCGGAGCTGCGCGTGGACGCACTCAACCACGCCCTGCGTGGCCTGCCCGAGGACCGCATCCGCTACCACGTGTGCTGGGGCAGCTGGCACGGCCCGCACGCCTACGACCCGCCGCTCGCGGACGTGGTCGACCTGATCCTGCGCGTGAACGCGAACTACTACGCGATGGAACAGGCCAACCCGCGCCACGAGCACGAGTGGCAGGTGTGGGAGGACGTGAAGCTGCCGGAGGGCAAGACGCTGATCCCCGGCGTGGTCACGCACCACACGAACGTGATCGAGCACCCCGATCTCGTCGCTCAGCGGCTCACGCGCCTCGCCAGGCTGGTCGGTCGCGACCACGTGATGGGCGGGACGGACTGCGGCTTCGCGCAGGGCTCGTTCGTGCGGCGCACGCACCCCGAGATCCAGTGGGCCAAGCTCGCCGCGCTGGCCGAGGGGGCGCGCATCGCGTCGAAGGAGCTGTGGGGGGCCACGGCGGCCGCGTAGGCGACTGGCGGTGATCCGCAGCGACGAGCACATCCTCTCCACGCACGCGGGCAGCCTGATCAGGCCGCCCGCGCTGCGGGCGTTCCTCGAGCGCCGGCACGATGGCGCGCTGTACGACGAGGACGCATACGAGGCGTGCCTCAGCGAGTCGGTCGCCGAGGTTGTGCGCAAGCAGCTCGACGTCGGCATCGACCTGCCGGACGACGGCGAATTCGGCAAGCCGATCCTCTGGAACTCGTACATCAACGGGCGCCTGAACGGGGTGGAGCGTGACGCGGACGCGCCGCCTGCGGAGCTCCCGCCGACGAACGACGCGCGCTTGTTCCCGGAGTTCTGGGCGGACTACGCGGGTTCCCAGGGCTTCGACCCGGCGGACACGTTCGGCTTCGTCTGCACCGGGCCGGTGTCGTACTCGGGCCAGGCGGCGATGCAGCACGACATCGACAACCTCCTGCGCGCGCTCGAGGGAACGGATGCGCTCGGCGCGTTCCTGCCGGTGGTGGCGCCGGCGAGCGTGTCGGGCATCGCCTGGGAGAACGTCTACGCGAGCGAGGAGGAGTTCCTCTACGCGATCGCCGACGCCCTGCACGAGGAGTACAAGCTGATCCTCGACGCCGGGCTGCTGCTGCAGGTGGACGACGCGTTCATCCCCTGGATGTACGACATCATGGTCCCGCCCGGCGAGCTCGAGGACTATCGGCGCTGGGCGCAGTCGCGTGTCGAGATCCTCAATCACGCACTGCGCGGGCTGCCGGCGGAGCGCATCCGCTACCACATCTGCTGGGGCAGCTTCAACGCGCCGCACGTCGGCGACGTCGGGGCCGAGCACGTGCTCGACATCGTGCTCGGCGTGAATGCCGGCTACTACCTCGTGGAGATGGCCAACCCGCGCCACGAGCACGAGTGGCGGCTGTGGGAGGACCTCAAGCTGCCCGAGGGCAAGGTGCTCGTGCCCGGCGTGATCAGCCACGCGACCAACGTCGTCGAGCACCCGGAGCTCGTGGCCGAGCGACTGGTGCGCCTCGGCCGCCTGGTGGGCCGCGAGAACCTGATCGGTGGAACGGACTGCGGCTTCGCGCAGGGTCCGTTCATCCAGCGCGTGCACCCGACGATCATGTGGGCGAAGCTCGAGGCGCTCGCGCAGGGCGCGCGGCTCGCGTCGCGCGAGCTCTGGGGAGCCAAGGCCCGGCGTAGCTAGTGCTGCGACTGCTCGAGCGCCTTGGCGACGTTCGTCAGGTGCCGGCGCATCGCGCGCTCCGCCTTCTCCGGCTCGCCGGCCGTGACGGCGTCGACGATCGCGCTGTGCTCCTCGAGCGACTGCGTCGGGCGCCCGGGGATGAGGATCGTGCGGAACTGGAAGCGGACCATCTGCGAGTTGAGCGACTGGATCAGGCGCTGGGCGGTGGCGTGACTCGAGAGCTCCACGATCTTTGCGTGCAGCTCCGCGTTGACGTCGGAGGCGCCGAGGAAGTCCTGGCCGCTGAGCGCCGCGCGCTGCCTGGCGAGCACGGAGCGCACCTCGGCGGCCGTGTCCTTGGTGATCCTGCGCGCCGCCTCGCGCGCCGCGAGCCCCTCGAGCGACGCACGCGCCTGGAGGATCTCCACGGCCTCGTGCTCGGAGACGAGCCGCACGCGCGCGCCCCGGTGAGGCTCGCGTTCGACCAGGCCGTCGTGCTCGAGCCGCACGAGCGCAGTGCGCACGGCGGCGCGGGGCATGCGGAAGGTGCTGCTCATGTCGGCCTCGACGAGGCGCTGGTTGGGGGCGAGCTCGCCCTTGAGGATCGCCTCGCGCAGGCGCAGGTAGCCGTCGTCGTCGCCGCTGCGCCGCCGACGGCCGGCCGCATCTTCCAAATCAGTTGGCGTGTGGACCATGACGCTTAATTCTGCCCTGTTTGGAACGTAACAAAGATTGTTGACAAGATAGCCGACGATGGGGTTAAATCGGCGCGGGTCGAGCGGGGACGGTTGCGCTTCTCGCCCCGGTTCGTGTCTTGGACGCGTGGGATTGGAGGAGTTGTGATTTCGAAGGGTCGAGGGACCGGCTTCGGCGCTGTCGCCGTAGTCGGCTTGGCACTCCTGGCGGCAGGTTGCGGGAGCGGTGGCTCTAGCTCGTCGACGTCCGCGTCGACCGCGCCCGCCAGCTCCACACCGGCCACCAGCACGCCCGCAGCCGGTGCGGGCAGCGGCGGTGCGGGCGGCAAGTCCGTAACCGACTATCAGGCGTACATCGGGGGGAAGGCCGGCAAGGCCGATCCATCGAAGTCGCCGATCTACATCGGCTGGGTCAACCAGCAGGGCGGCCAGCAGGTGATCGGCGCGGCCGCCACCGACGGCGCGGATCTCGCCGTGAAGCTGGTCAACGATCAGCTCGGCGGCATCGACGGCCATCCGGTCAAGCTCAAGAAGTGCTTCATCAAGTCGGCCGAGGAAGAGGGCACCTCGTGTGCCCAGAAGCTCGGCAACGACAAGACGGTCACGGCCATCGACATGGGCGGCGTTGCAATCGGCATCCAGCCGTTCTACTCGACCATCGCGGGCAAGAAGCCCGTGATCGTCGGCGTGGCGGTGACGCCGGTGGACTCCGTCCAGAAGAACGCCGTGATCCTGTTCGGCGACGTGACGAAGGTGCTCGGCCCGTTCGGCACCTACGCCAAGGACGTGCTCCACGCGAAAACCGCGGCGCTCGTCTACCCGAACATCGCCGGCATCACCGACGGCGCCGCGGCAATCGCCAAGGGCCTGACCGCGGCCGGTGTGAAGGTGAAGAAGGTCGGCTACTCGCAGGGCCAGACCGATCTGATCGGGCCGCTGACGGCCGCCGGCGCGCCGAGCGCCGACATGGTGGTCCCGTACAGCGACGCCTCTGGCTGCGTGAACCAGGCCAAGGGCCTGAAGCAGCTCGGCATCACCGACGCGAAGAAGATCGTGTCGGCGCCGCTCTGCCTCAACCCGACCGTCTCGGCGGGCCTGGGAGGCGACTACCCGATCTGGACGTACGCGATCGCCAGCTCGCTGTTCGGCGACCCGAGTGATCCGGGCATGGTCCCGTACATGAAGATCACCAAGCAGTACAACGTGAAGACCGCACCCGATCCGTGGGTGATCGTGTCTTTCTCGGACGTGCTGACGACGGTCAAGTTCCTCAGCGAGGTGGGGCCGGACAACCTGACCTCCGACGCGATCCTGAACAAGGCCAAGAGCTTCACCGGGCCGGTCGCGCTGGGAGCCCCGGAGCTCCAGTGCGGCAAGTACTCGGACGCGCCGGCGGTCTGCAACGACCGTGCTCAGTTCTTCACGTATCACGGGAAGAACGACTTCAAGAAGTCCGCCTCGTGGCTGCAGTCGCCGCAATGAGCCGGACCAGGTAACGAAGATGATCTGAATCCGGGCGGGGCTCAGGCTCCGCCCGGATGATTACGCGGGAGAGCGATGCAACAGGTACTTCTATTCGTACTGCTCGGCCTGGGGTCAGGCGCCCTGATCGCCGGCATCGCTCTCGCCGTCGTCCTGACCTACCGCGGGTCGGGGATCATCAACCTCGCCACGGGCGCGGTGGCGATGCTGGCCGGTTACGCGTACTGGTCGCTCAAGACCGGCGAGTACGGCGGGGTGCACTTCAGCACCGCGCCCGCGCTCGTCATCACTCTGCTGTTCACGCTCTTCGTCGGCTTCCTGATCGAGGTTGTTGCGTTCAGGCCGCTGCGCCAGGCGGCGCCGCTCGCAAAGCTCGTGTCATCGCTCGGCGCGCTACTGGTGGCGCAGGCGACGATGCTGCTCGCGTTCGGCACGACGCAGAAACCGCAGCCCACGATCCTGCCGCAGGGCACGGTCAAGGTGTTCGGGTCGACGGTGCCGGAGGACCGCTTCCTGCTCGCCGGCATCGTCATCGTGATCGCGATCCTGCTCGCGGCGCTCTACCGCTGGACCCGCTTCGGGCTGGCCACGCGAGCCGCCTCTGAGAACGAGCTGTCGGCCATGCTCGGGGGGCTCTCGGCCAACCGGCTGTCGATGGGCAACACTCTGCTCGCGAGCGTCGTCGCCGGCACGATCGGTGTGCTGGCCGCGTCGGTCACGCAGCTCGACGCGGAGTCGCTGCCGCTCCAGGTGGTGCCGGCCCTCGCGGCGGCGCTGCTGGCGAGGCTCACCTCGTTCGGCATTGCCTGCGCCGCGGGGCTCGGCATCGGGATCATCAACTCGCTGCTCGACTACTTCTCGACCAAGCCGTGGTTCCCCACCGACAACGGGGTGCCGCTGCCGGGCGTCAAGGAGCTGATCGCGTTCCTGATCATCGTCCTCGCGATGTACGTGCGCGGGGCCACGCTCCCGGGCCGCGGCGAGCTCGTGGAGCAGCGCCTGCCGGAGGTGCCGCGGCCGGGCAAGCTGATGCTGCCTGCGCTCGCCTTCACGCTCGTCTGCGGCGTCGCGCTGATCGTCTTCCCGTTCGATTTCCGCCAGGCGCTGATCAACACGATGATCGGCACCGTGATGGCGCTGTCGCTCGTGGTCATCACCGGCTTCGTCGGGCAGATCTCGGTCGTACAGCTCACGCTCGCCGGCGTCGCGGGCTTCGCGGTGTCGCACCTCGCGGTCAATGCGGGCATCGGCTTTCCGTTAGCCCCCTTACTCGGGGCGGCAGCGGCCGTGGTGCTCGGCGAGATCACGGCCATGTCGGCCCTGCGCGTGCGCGGGGTGAGCCTCGCGGTGGTCACCCTCGCCGCGACGGTGGCGATCGTCAACTTCGGCTTTATCAACTCCACCTGGGGCGGCGGCGATACGGGCTCGCCGGTGCCCGAGCCGCACCTGTTCGGGCTCGACCTCGGCCCGCGCTCGGCCTTCCGCGGGCTCGACGGCGGCCTGCCGAGCCCGGTGTTCGGCTGGGTGGCGCTCGCGGTCACGGTCACGCTCTGCCTGTTCGTCGCGGCGCTGCGGCGCGGCAACTTCGGCGAGCGCATGCTCGCGGTGCGCTCCAACGAGCGGGCGGCCGCGGCCTCGGCCGTGAACGTGCGCACGGTCAAGCTGATCGCGTTCGGCATCAGCGCGTTCATCGCGGGCGTGGCGGGCTCGCTGTACGCGTACAACTTCGGCTCGGTCAGCGCCGACCGCTTCGACGCCGTCACCGCACTCGCGCTGATCGCGTTCGCCTACGCGGGCGGCATCACGCTCGTCTCCGGCGCGATCTTCGCGGGTCTGATCTCCACCGAGGGACTCGTGCCGCACGCGCTCGACAAGTGGTTCGGCATCAACGGGAATTGGTTCCTCCTGTTCGGCGGCGTGATCCTGCTGTTCACGCTGATCCAGCATCCGGAGGGCGTGGCGGGCGCCTTCTACAAGCGCTTTCACAAGTCGCGGCCCACGAGCGGGAGCGGCCGCCGCGACCGCGAGCGGGTCATGCCCGCGGCCTCGGCGGCGGAGTCATGAGCACCGTGCTCCGGGCCGAGCAGGTGTCGGTGCACTTCGGCGGCGTGCGCGCGCTCACCGACGTCGACCTCGACGTGGGCCCCGGCGAGCTGGTCGGCCTGATCGGGCCGAACGGCGCCGGCAAGACCACCTTCGTCGACGCGATCACCGGCTTCGTGCGCTACTCCGGCACGGTCGAGCTCGACGGGCACGACCTCACCGGCCTGCCGCCGCACTCGCGCGCACTGCGCGGGCTGGGGCGCACGTGGCAGGGCACCGAGCTGTTCGACGATCTGAACGTGCGCGAGAACCTGGCCGTCGCGTCGCGGCGGCCGTCGCTCTGGCAGGTGGCCAAGGAGCTGTTCGGCACCACCGCCAGCACCAGCGGCGCGATCGACGAGGCACTCGAGCTGGTCGAGCTCGACTGGGCCGCTGACCTGATGCCCCGCGACCTCTCCCAGGGCCAGCGCAAGCTCGTCGGGGTGGCGCGCGCGATCGTGATGGAGCCGCGGCTCCTCTGCCTGGACGAGCCCGCCGCCGGGCTGGACACCGGCGAGAGCGAAGAGCTCGGGCGCCAGCTCCGCGGCCTCGCGGACAAGGGCCACTCGATGCTGCTGATCGACCACGACATGGGCTTCGTGTTGAGCGTCTGCGACCGGATCTTCGTGCTCGAGTTCGGCAAGCTCATCGCCTCGGGAGCGCCCGAAGTCGTGCGCAAGGACCCGCGCGTGGTGACGGCTTACCTCGGCAGCGCGGCCGCGGAGCTGGCGTCGTGAACGAGCCGGTTCTCGCGATCGAGCACCTCACCGCCGGCTACGGCGACGCCGCCGTGCTCAGGGACCTCGACCTCAACGTGGGCGAGGGCGAGGTGGTGGCGCTGCTCGGCGCGAACGGCGCCGGCAAGACCACGACGCTGCGCGCGATCTCCGGCATCGTGCACCCGATGAGCGGGCGCATAGCGCTCGAGGGCGACGACCTGGCGGGCGTGTCGATCAGCGGCCGGGCGCGGATGGGGATCGCGCACGTGCCGGAGAACCGCGGCGTGTTTTTCGGCCTCACCGTGGCCGAGCACTTCAGGCTCGGCCACCGCGGCGAGGTGCTCGACGAGGAGGCTGCGTACCGGCACTTCCCGGCCCTCGCGGAGCTCCGCGACCGCCGCTGCGGCCTGCTCTCAGGCGGTGAGCAGCAGATGCTCGCGGTCGGCCGCGCACTGGCGCGCCACCCGCGCCTGCTGCTGCTCGACGAGCTCAGCCTCGGGCTCGCGCCACTGATCGTGGAGCGCCTCTTGCCGGTGGTGCGGGAGTACGCGCTCGAGAGCGGCTGCGGCGTCCTGCTCGTGGAGCAGCACATTCAGCTCGCGCTCACCGTGGCCGATCGCGGCTACGTCCTCTCGCACGGCGAGCTGGTGCTGCAAGACCGCGCGGAGGCCCTTCGCGGCAACCGCGATCTGCTGATGGCGAGCTACTTTGGTGAGCGCGCGACGGCTTCCTTAGACGCCAGCGCAAACCGCCCGTCGGAACCCGAACCGAGCTGATGCTCGTGCATAGGATGCTCCGCGACCCCGCTGAGGAGAGGCGATGACGACTGACGAGCACCCGATTCCGTCTGAGCGAGCGCGCGAACTGGTGCGCGGCGGCTATGACTGCCACGTCCACATCTCGCCGGACGTAGTCGAGCGGCGGATCAGCGACGTGCAGCTCGCGCACCGCTTCAAGGAGCTGGGGCTGCTCGGCTTCGGGCTCAAGTCGCACTACACGTCGACCGCCGAGCGCGCCCGCGTCGTCTCCGAGGCGGTGCCCGGGATCCGCGTGATCGGGGCGATCACGCTCAACCGCGCGGTGGGCGGGCTCAACCCCACCGCCGTCGAGATCGCGGCGCGCGAGGGAGCGCGCATCGTCTGGTTCCCGACCGTGAGCTCCGAGAACGAGCAGCACGAGGTGCTGGCGGCGGATCCGAACGGCAAGGTGCCGGTGTGGGTGAAGTTCGAGCTGTCGGTGCGCGAGGCCGGCATCACGCCGGAGCCGGTGCCGGTCGTGAACGGCACGGGTGAGCTGGTGCCTGAGGCGCTGGCGGTGCTCGAGGTGATCGCCCGCAACGACATGGTGCTCTCCACCGGGCACCTCTCGCGCGACGAGATCTTCACCCTGGTGGACGCCGCGGTGGAGGTGGGCGTCAAGACGATCGTGGTCACGCACCCCGAGTTCCCCTCGCAGCGCATCACGCCGGAGGACCAGATCGCGCTCGCCGACAAGGGCGCGCTGATGGAGCGGGCGTTCACCACGCCGTACACGGGCAAGTGCACGTGGGAGCAGGTCTTTGAGGCGTCGCGGGCGGTTGGGCCGGAGCGCACCGTCTGGTCGACGGACCTCGGGCAGAAATTCAATCCGCCGGTGGAGGACGGCCTCGCGATCATGGCCGACAAGTTCCTCGCAGCCGGCTTCAGCGAAGAGGAGGTACGGGCGATGGCGGTTGACAACACGAAGCGGGTAGCCGGGGAGGACGGGCGCAGCCCGTCCGGTCACGGACGGGAGGAAGAAGTCCACGGCGATCAGCACGCGGGGCTGGACGCCCCGCGGCGGTAACCATGTCGAAGGTCTTGGTGATCGGGGCTCATTCGGCCGACTTCGTCTGGCGCGCAGGGGGCGCGGTTGCGAAGGCCGTGGAGGCCGGGGGAGAGGCCGAGGTGATCGCGCTGTCGTACGGCGAGCGCGGCGAGTCCGGCGAGCTCTGGAAGCAGGAGGGCCAGACGATCGAGAAGGTCAAGGAGATCCGCCACGGCGAGGCCGAGCGCGCCGCCGCCGCTCTCGGCGCGAGCTTCCGCAGCCTCGACCTCGGCGACTATCCGCTCCAGATCGACGGCGACGCCCTGCTGCAGATCGCCGACGTGATCCGCGAGGCCGCGCCCGACGTCCTGATCACGCACACGGACACCGACCCGTTCAACCCCGACCACCCGGTGGCGTATGCCGCCGTCGATCGCGCGCGCGGGCTCGCCGCCGGCGCCGGGGTGTCGAGCGCGTTCCCGACGGTCAAGCCGCCCGCGCTGTTCCTGTTCGAGCCGCATCAGCCGGAGCTCTGCAACTTCACGCCGACGGTGTTCGTCGACATCACGTCGGTGATCGAGAAGAAGCGCGCCGCGATGGCCGAGATGAAGGCGCAGCAGTACCTCCAGACCTACTACGACCAGCGCGCCGAGCAACGCGGCAACCACGCCCGCCGTGCGTCCGGCAACCAGGATGTCCGCTTCGCCGAGGCGTTCCAGCGGATGATCCCGCAGGTGGTGGGCGAGCTGTGAGCGTGACCCTTTCCGAGCTCGCGCGGCTGGGCACCTCGACCGTTTACGAGGCCGGGGGGCGGCGCGGGCTGATCGACATCCCGCTGACTCAGATCGTCCCGGGCAGCCGGGTAGCCGGCCCGGCGCGAACGGTCCTGTGCGGCCACGGCGACAACCTGATGATGCACGCCGCGATGTCCAGGCTGCAGGAGGGCGAGGTGCTCGTGGTGACGATGCCCGATCCGGAGCCCTTCGGCTGCATGGGCGACCTGCTGGCCACCCAGGCGAGGGTGCACGGCGCCGCTGCCGTGCTCATGGATGCCGCGGTGCGGGACGTAGACGAGCTGGTGCAGCTCGGCCTGCCGATCTGGGCTCGCTGGATACGCGCTCGCGGGGCGGGGAAGAAGGTCGTCGGGAAGCTCGACGAGCCGGTCACCGTCGGCGGCGCGCTGATCCGCAACGGCGACGTGGTCGTGCTCGATGCAGACGGCGCCGCGGTCGTGGAGGCCGAGCGCGTGGACGAGGTGCTGGCGGCGTCGCTTGAGCGCGAGGAGAAGGAGCGCGTGAAGCGCGACAAGCTCCAGGCGGGCGAGCTCTCCTACGACCTCGACGGGTTGCGCGACATCGTCGAGGGATGACGGACCTCGCTCACCTTGGCCCGGTGGAGCTGCTCACGCCGAAGGGCGAGGAGAGCCTGCGCTTCTTCGTCGACGTGATGGGAATGGAGATCGAGTCGCAGAAGGGGCAGTCCTACTACCTGCGCGGCTGGGGCGACTACCAGCGCTGGTCGATGAAGCTCACCGAGTCGTCGACCTCCGGGCTGGGCTACACCGGGCTGCGGGCGTGGGACCAGGACGCGCTGGAGCGCCGCGTCGCCGCGGTCGAGGCGACCGGACTAGGCGAGGGCTGGACCGACGGCGACGTCGGCCGCGGGCCGTCGTACCGCTTCCGTGACCCGGACGGGCACGTCTTCGAGCTCTACTACGAGGTCGAGCGCTACGACCCGCCGGAGCATCTGCGTCCCGCACACAGGAACGTGCCGGCGAAGTACACGGCGCGGGGCTGTGCCGTCAAGCGGCTCGATCACGTCAACGTGCTGGCGGCCGACGTCCGCGCCAGCCGCGAGTTCTGCGTCGACACGCTCGGCTACCGGCTCTACGAGCGCATCGAGTTAGACGACGGCGTCGAGAGCGGCGCCTGGATGAGCCTCTCGATAGCGGCCCACGAGCTGATCTACACGGCAGACGCGTACGGCGCCCGCGGCCGGCTCCACCACGTTGCCTTCTGGGTCGACACGCGCGAGGAGTGCCTGCGCGCCGCCGACATCTGGGTCGACAACGACATCTTCATCGAGGCCGCGCCCTCGAAGCACACGATCGCCCAGGGCATGTTCCTCTATGGCTACGAGCCCGGCGGCAACCGCGTCGAGGTCACTAGCGGCGGCCGCCTCGTCTACGCCCCCGACGAGCCTGTGGTCGTGTGGACGGAGGCCGAGCGCGCGAAGGGCCAGGCGTGGGGGGTGAAGACGGTGGAGGCGTTCCATACGTATGGGACACCGCCGGTGGACGGGGCGCAGGTGTAGCAGCGCCCCTCGGTCGCGGTCAGGGCCGGGCGACAGTATCCGGTTCGGCAGTCGGCATCGCGCTCGGCTCGTCCAGCCGATCTGCGACCCCCAGCTTTCTCGCGGCCTTCTTGGCCTGCTTCTCCTGCCGCCGCTCGCGGAGCCTGTTCTCACGGGCCAGCTTTGACATCGTGGTCTTCTTCTTGCCGCTTGAGGCCATGCGTCTCCGTTCTTAGGTTGTCTTCGAACGCGTGGATGACGCGCCAAACATGCGGGCGAGAGCGATGGAGCACCCGCAGAGGAGCGCTCCATCGCTTGTCAACGCGGTGCGCTTAGAGCGCTTGGACGTTTGCTGCCGCCGGACCCTTGGGGCCCTGCTCGGCGTCGTAACTCACCTTCGCGCCCTCGGCGAGCGACTTGAAGCCGCTGCCCTGGATCGCGCTGTGGTGCACGAACAGGTCCTTGCCGCTGTCATCGGGCGTGATGAATCCAAAGCCCTTGTCGTCGTTGAACCACTTCACGGTTCCTGTTGCCATCTTTGTCCCCCTCCGGGGTATGTGCACTGCGAAACGCGGAGGGTGCCAAGGCAACACCTGCTGAAACGCGGGGCACGTCTTTCGTCGGACGGATGCCCGACCACTCGGACGAGTCTAGCCGCACGCCACCGACCAGAGTGGTTATCGGACTACTTCTCCGGGCTGCGCTTGTCCAGAAGGCCACGCGCGGCCCTCTTCAGCTCGCGCAGGAACCCCTCGCGGCTCGCCCCAGCTTGCTGACTTCCCATCACGCCCTTCTCCGTCGACTTGGGTGGCTGCGTCGGCTGGCGCCGCCGAGGATTCACCAGAGAACCGCTTGCCCCTAGCCCTGCGGACGCGCGTTGAGTCTCCGCGCAAACTCGGCGTCCTCACGGCGTTCGACCGACTTGCGCTGGTCCGACTCGCGCCGCTCGCGTTCCTCGCGTTGCCGCTTGCCCTCTGCTCGGGCGCGGTCGTTGTGTGCAGCGATCGCTTCCTTGTGGGCCTTCCAAGCCGCTTCGCCGCGGGCCTTGGGTTTCGGCTCCGCCTCGTTACCTGTGTCTGTCATGCCGCTCCCTCTTCCACGCCTCATGGGTTCAACGGACCACAGGGGGGCGAAGAGGCGGCACCCGGCGGTGGATCGTGCAAAACAACACTACTTCGTATCGCCCGCGACCGGTCGAAGGCGAACGGCGCTGTGGCGGGCGAATGTGGCAAGGTGCGGGACATGGAGGTTCTCTTCGTCGCGAGTGTGGCGGTCGTCGCCGCCGACCCGCCGCAGAGCCGCGAGCTGTTTATCGATGCCCTCGGCCTGCCGTTGGAGGGTGAAGGCGACGGCTATTACTCGAGCGGCAAGATCCCGGGCAGCAAACACTTCGGCGTGTGGCCGCTCTCGCAGGCGGCGGAGGCCTGCTTTGGCACGCCGGAGTGGCCCGCCGATCGGCCGGTCCCGCAGGCATCGATCGAGTTCGAGGTACAGGACCTGGATGCCGTCGCAGCGGCGGGCGACGAGCTTCGGCGCGCGGGCTTCGAGCTATTGCACCCAGCCCGCACAGAACCGTGGGGACAGACGGTGACGAGGCTTCTCACGGGCGATGGCTTGATCGTCGGCATCTCGTACGCCCCGCCGTTCCACGACGACGAGCCGGTTTGAGCCCCGGCCGCAGCCCTCGCAGCCATGGCTGACCTGGCAGAGCACTACCAGCGTCCGGGCTGGTTCACGACCAACGTCTTCAACCGCCTCGTTGCGGTGCTGACGCGCCTGGGCGTGAGCGTCTACGGGTCCCGCGTCCTCGAGGTCAAGGGGCGCAAGTCCGGCGAATGGCGGCAGACTCCGGTCAATCTCCTGCGCTACGAGGACGCCGACTATCTGGTCGCGCCTCGCGGTCACACGCAGTGGGTCAAGAACCTCCGCGCCGGCGGCGAGGGGAGGCTGCGTCTCGGCAGACGCACGCAGCCGTTCAGCGCGGTCGAGCTCGGCGACGACGAGAAGCCGCCGCTGCTCCGGGCCTACTTGAAGAAGTGGAAGTTCGAGGTGGGAGCCTTCTTCGGCGGTGTCGGACCGGACTCTTCAGATGCGGAACTTCGCCGCATCGCGGGAGACCATCCGGTCTTTCGCATCAGCGGCAGCTGAGCCGGCGCTGGCGTCGTCAGCCGTCGTCAGACCGCCAGGAATGCGTTGACGTCCGCCGCGACCTCGCTCGGGTGCTGGAACATGAAGCCGTGCGCCGCGTCCGGGTAGATCCGGATCCGGGCGTCCGGGATGAGCCCGGCCATCAGGTGGCTGAGCTTGGTCGGGATCATCAGGTCGTCGTCACCCTGGAT
>DASXNY010000173.1:0-7444 GCA_036494715.1 Thermoleophilaceae bacterium | reverse complement strand
GGCGCCGACCCGACGATCATGCTCACCGGCCCCGCGCCCGCCACGCGCAAGGCGCTCAAGAAGGCGGGGCTCACGGTCGACGACCTCGACCTGATCGAGATCAACGAGGCATTCGCGGCGGTGGTCCTGCGCTTCGTCAAGGACATGGGCCTCGACATGGAGAAGGTCAACGTCAACGGCGGCGCGATCGCCATGGGCCATCCGCTCGGGGCGACCGGCGGCATGATCCTCGGCACGCTCATCGACGAGCTGCACCGCACCGGCGGCAAGTACGGCCTCGCCACGCTCTGCATCGGCGGCGGCATGGGAATCGCGACGGTCGTGGAGGCCATTCGATGAGCACCGAGAGCACAACGATTCGCTGGGACAAGGACGAGGACGGCGTCGTCGTCCTCACCCTCGACGACCCGAACCAGTCGGCCAACACGATGAACGCCGCCTACGTCGCGTCGATGGGCGCGACCGTCGAGCGGCTCGAGCACGAGAAGGACGACATCGCGGGTGTGGTGATCACGTCGGCGAAGAAGACCTTCTTCGCGGGCGGCGACCTCAATGACCTGCGCAGGGCGACGAGGGCCGACGCGGCCGAGGTGGCCGCGGGCGTGCGCGAGGTGAAGGCACAGCTGCGGCGGCTCGAGACGCTGGGCAAGCCGGTCGTTGCGGCGATCAACGGCGCGGCGCTCGGCGGCGGGCTCGAGATCGCGCTCGCCGCCCACCAGCGCGTCGTGCTCGACGACAGGGCCGTGCAGCTCGGCTTCCCCGAGGTGCAGCTCGGCCTGCTGCCGGGCGGCGGTGGCGTGGTGCGCAGCGTGCGCATGCTCGGCATCGTCGACGCGCTGATGCAGCTGCTCCTCCAGGGTCAGCGGCTGCGGCCGGACAAGGCCAAGGAGCTCGGCATCGTCGACGAGATCGTGGCCACGCGCGAGGAGCTGATCCCGGCCGCCAAGGCGTGGATCGTCGCCAACCCCGAGGCGCACCAGCCGTGGGACGAGAAGGGCTACAAGATCCCCGGCGGCACGCCGTCGAACCCCAAGCTCGCGATGAACCTGCCGGCCTTCCCGGCCAACCTGCGTAAGCAGTTGAAGGGCGCGAACTACCCGGCGCCGCACCACATCATGGCCGCGGCGGTGGAGGGCTCGCAGGTGGACTTCGACACCGCGATCGAGATCGAGGGCCGCTACTTCGTGGACCTCGTCTGCGGCCAGGTGTCGAAGAACATGATCCAGGCGTTCTTCTTCGACATGCAGAAGGTGAGCGGTGACCGCGGGCGGCCGGAGGGCATCGCGCAGTTCACGCCCTCGAAGATGGTCGTGCTCGGCGCGGGCATGATGGGCGCCGCGATCGCGTATGTGTGCGCGAAGGCGGGCATCGAGGTCGTGCTCAAGGACGTCTCGGCCGAGGCGGCCGAGAAGGGCAAGGGCTACTCGCAGAAGCTCGTCGCAAAGGCCATCGAGCGCGGCCGCTCGACGCAGGAGCAGGGGAACGAGCTGCTGGCGCGCATCACGCCGAGCGCGGACCCGGCGGACGCCGACGGCGCCGAGCTCGTGATCGAGGCCGTGTTCGAGGACCCGGGCGTAAAGGCGCAGGTGTACGCGGAGATCGAGCCGCACCTGGCGGAGGGCGCCCTGTTCGCGTCCAACACTTCGACGCTGCCGATCACCGAGCTGGCCGAGGGCGTGTCGCACCCGGCTGACTTCATCGGGCTGCACTTCTTCAGCCCCGTGGACAAGATGCCGCTGCTCGAGATCATCAAGGGCGAGCAGACCTCGGAGGAGACGCTCTACCGGGCACTCGACGTCGCCAAGCTGATCCGCAAGACGCCGATCGTCGTCAACGACAGCCGCGGCTTCTTCACGAGCCGCGTGATCGGCACGTTCCTCAACGAGGGCATCGCGATGCTCACCGAGGGCGTGCCCGCGCCGTCGATCGAGCAGGCGTCGTCGCAGGCGGGCTACCCGGCGCCGGTGCTGCAGCTCAGCGACGAGCTCAATCTCAACCTCGCGCGCAAGATTCGCGACGCCACCAAGGCCGCGGTCGAGCGCGACGGCGGCAGCTGGACCGGCCACCCTGCCGAGCAGGTGGTGGACCGCATGCTCGACGAGTTCGATCGCGGCGGCCGCCTGGCGGGCGCCGGGTTCTACGAGTACGAGGACGCCAAGCGCACCCGGCTCTGGCCGGGGCTGGTCGACGCGTTCGGCGGCTCGGGCCATGAGCTGCCGTTCGAGGACCTGAAGGAGCGGATGCTGTTCATCGAGTCGCTCGAGGCGGTCAAGTGCCTCGACGAGGGCGTGATCGAGTCGGTGGCGGACGCCAACATCGGCTCGATACTCGGCATCGGCTACCCCGGCTGGAGTGGCGGCGTGCTGCAGTACATCAACGGTTACGAGGGCGGCCCGGCCGGCTTCGTCGCCCGCGCGCGTGAGCTGGCGGAGCGCTACGGCGAGCGCTTCGAGCCACCCGCCTCGCTCGTCGAGAAGGCCGAGCGCGGCGAGACGTTCCAAGACGAGCAGCCGGCGCTCGCTACCGCTTAGACAAGCGGAAAACAGGGTTGCCGCGGGCCCCAGGCGGGGGGCTGCGGCACGCCCAAAAGCCGCTGGAAAGCGCTCCCGGGGCTAAAGATGCGCTGAGCGGGACCGATATGGGCATTGTCGGCTGTCTTACACCGTTCCCGATCCCGGACCGCCAAATGGACTCGCCCAGCCCCTCGAACGCCCAACCCTGGCTCGACCACTGGCTCGAGACCTGCCGCGATCTCTCCGACCTTCGTGAGTCGCATCCGATGATGGACGCGGTGATCGACGAGATCGACGGTCGCATGATCCGCGTCGGCAACAAGTGGCTCGCCGACTTCGCCTCGTGTAACTACCTCGGCTTCGATCTGGACCGCGACATCATCGACGCGGTCCCCGCGTACCTCGACGCGTGGGGCACGCACCCGAGCTGGTCGCGCCTGCTCGGCAGCCCGCGTCCGTACGAGGAGATCGAGGAGAAGCTCACAGCGCTGCTCGGCTGCGAGGACTCGCTCGTGCTCCCGACGATCACGCACATTCACATGTCGGTCATCCCGCTGCTGGCCGCGTCGGGCACGATCTTCCTCGACCAGCGCGCCCACAAGACGATTTACGACGGCTGCCAGATCGCGCGCTCGCGCGGCGCCGCCGTCAAGCGCTTTCGCTTCGAGGATCCGCAGCACCTCGACGAGCTGCTGGCCGCCGAGCGCGACAGCACGCGCCTCGTCTGCATGGACGGCGTGAACAGCATGACCGGCAATGCGCCGGACATCCGCGAGTTCGCCGCGGTCTGCCGCGCGCGCGGAGCGCTCCTCTACGTCGACGACGCCCACGGCTTCGGCGTGATCGGCGAGCGCAGCCCCGACGAGACCTGCCACTACGGCCGCCGCGGCAACAGCGTGATCCGCCACTTCGACGAGACCTACGACAACATCGTGCTCGTCGGCGGCTTCTCGAAGGCCTGGTCCTCGCTGCTGGCCTTCATCGCCTGCCCGACCGAGGTGAAGAACCTGCTCAAGGTCGCGGCGCCGCCGTACCTCTACTCGGGCCCGTCGCCAGTCGCCTCGCTGGCCACGGTGCTGAAGGGCTTCGACGTCAACGAGCAGCGCGGCGACCAGCTGCGCGCCGAGCTCTGCCGGCACACGATGCGCGTGCTCGATGCGCTCGACGAGCTCGGCGTCGCGACCCCCAACCACTCCGGCTACCCGATCATCGAGATCCCGCTGTCGGACCACACCCGCATCAGCGAGGTCGGCCGCTTCCTCTTCCACCGCGGTGTCTACGTCACGCTCGCCGCGTACCCACTCGTGCCGAAGGCCGAGGTCGGCTTCCGCGCCCAGCTCACGGCGGTCAACACCGACGAGGAAGTGACGCTGCTGATCGAGGCCATCGAGGAGCTGGCCGAGCGCGGCGACCTGCGCCGCAGCGACGCCGACCCGGTCGAGACGGTGGAGGTGGCCGCGTGAACCGAGCGTGGGCGTGGCGCGCGTACCTCGCCGCGGGCGTCCTCTTCACTGCGCTCTACTGCCTCGTGCCGCCGTTCAAGGGCAGCGGCCCGGTGATCAACGGGCTCGGCCTCTCGGGCGTGCTCGCGGTGGTCACCGGCGTCCGCCGCAACCGCCCGGCGACGGCGGTGGCCTGGTGGTTCCTCGCGGCCGGACTCGGGCTCTTCTGGCTCGGCGACCTCTACACCTACAGCTACCCCAAGCTGCTCCACAAGGACGTGCCTTTCCCCTCGGCGGGCGACGGCATCTACCTCCTCATGTACCCGGTCATGATGATCGGGCTGCTGATCCTGGTCCGGCGGCGCAACCCCGAGCCGGACCGCGCCGGCGTCGTCGACTCGCTGATCATGACGCTCGGCCTCGCGCTGCTCTCGTGGGTCGGCCTGATCGCCCCCTACCTGCACGGCGACGGGCTCTCGTTGATCGCCCGGCTCGTGTCGATCGCCTACCCGCTCGGCGACATCCTCCTGCTGGCCGCCGCCATGCGCCTCGTGGTCGACGCCGGCAAGCGCCAGCCCGCCTTCTACCTGCTCGGCTCTGGGATCATCTGTCTGCTCGCGACGGACTACGTCTACGGGCTGCTGATCCTGCACAACACCTACACGCACCAGCTCTGGCTGGACGTCGGCTGGATCGCCTTCTACCTGCTCTGGGGCGCCGCGGCCCTGCACCCCTCGATGCGCAGCGTCGAGCAGTCGGAGCCGGATCGCCAGCGCATGCTCACCGGCTTCCGTCTCGGCCTGCTCACGGCGGCCTCGCTGATCGCGCCGATCCTCGAGATCCTGCACGAGGCCAAGCACGGCGGCATCGACATGCTCGTGGTGATGGAGACCTCCGTGCTGCTGTTCGCGCTCGTGATCGTGCGCATGGCGGGCCTCAACCGCCAGCAGCGCCACTCGGTCGAGCGCGAGCGCGCCCTGCGCTCCGCCGGCGCCGCGCTGGTGGCCGCCACCTCGCGTGAGGAGATCTACAGCGCCGCACTCGATGCCACCCGCACGATGTGCGGTGAGGGGACCCAGGTGCGCGTCTGCCTGCTCGGTGAGAGCCCCGAGGTGGTGGCCGCCGAGGGTGCAGCCGCCGCCGGCGCCCCCTGGCCGCTCGTCGGCGCCATCGCGCTGGCGCGCATCGCCGGCGGCGACACCAGCAGCAAGCGCCGCCTCACCGACCCCGACCTCGTGGCCGCCCTGCACCTCGACCCGTCCGGCTGCGTGCTCGTGCACGCGCTCGAGTGGGACGGCGTCACCGGCGGCCTGCTCGTCACGAGTCATCCGGACCACAACCCCTCGCGCGCCGAGGAGACCTCGCTCGAGGCGCTGGCCAGCCACGTCTCGCTCGCGCTCGAGAGCGCCGGCCTTACCGAGGAGGTGCTGCGGCGCACGGGCGAGTCGCGCCTCAGCTCGCTCGTCCAGCACGCCAGCGACCTGATCACCGTGATTGACGCGGGGGGCACCATCGCCTACCAGAGCCCGTCGATCGAGCGCGTGCTCGGCTATTCCGCCGAGGAGGTCCTGGGCGGCCGCTTCGAGGACCTGCTCGAGCCCGGCCAGGAGACGCGACTGCTGCACCTGCTCGCCGACGCGCCCGACTACTCGGGCCGCGACGGCGAGCTGATCGAGTGCTCGCTGCACCATAAGGACGGCAGCTCACGCCAGTTCGAGATCCTGCGCACCAACCTGCTGCGCGACGAGACCGTCGGCGGCATCGTGCTGAACGGCCGCGACATCTCGGAGCGCAAGGAGTTCGAGCGCCAGCTCGCGCACCAGGCTTTCCACGACCCGGTGACCAACCTCGCCAACCGCGCGCTGTTCGTCGAGCGCGTGCGGCACGCCCTGGCGCGCACCCGCCGCGACGACGAGGGCGTGGCCGTGATCTTCCTCGACGTCGACGACTTCAAGACGGTCAACGACAGCCTCGGCCACGCCGCCGGCGACCAGGTGCTGCTCGACGTGGCCAAGCGGCTCGAGGAGTGCGTCCGCGCGAGCGATACCGCGGCGCGCTTCGGCGGCGACGAGTTCGCGATCCTGCTCGAGGACGTGAAGAGCGTGCAGGAGGCCGCCGACGCGGCCGACCGGATCCTCGAGGCTCTCAACACGCCGGTGCGCCTGGCCCAGAAGGAGATCGCCGTGCGCGCCAGCCTCGGCATCGCCGTGGCCGAGGACCCGAGCGCCGACGCCGACGAGCTGATCCGCAACGCCGACGCGGCGATGTACATCGCCAAGCGCGAGGGCAAGGGCGGCTGGCGCCTGTTCGAGCCGACCATGCACGAGGTCGTGCTCGCGCGCCTCGAGTTGCGCGCCGACCTGCAGCGGGCCATCGTCAACAACGAGTTCGAGCTGCACTACCAGCCGGTGGTGCGCCTCCACGACGGCAGCGTCCGCGGCGTCGAGGCCCTGCTCCGCTGGCGCCATCCCGAGCGCGGCCGCGTGGCGCCCGACCAGTTCATCCCGTTCGCCGAGGAGACCGGTCTGATCATCCCGATCGGCCGCTGGGTGCTGCGCGAGGGCTGCCGCAACGGCGTGCTGCTCCAGCAGGCTTTCCCGGTCGAGCCGGCGATGACGATGAGCATCAACCTCTCCGTCAAGCAGCTCCAGCACAGCGACATCGTGGCCGACGTGCGCGACGCGCTCGAGGAGTCGGGTCTCGCGCCCGAGTGCCTGACGCTCGAGATCACCGAGACCGTGATGATGGCCGACGCCGACCTCGCCGTCTCGCGGCTCACGGAGCTCAAGGCGCTCGGCGTGCGGCTCGCGATGGACGACTTCGGCACCGGCTACTCGTCGCTGAGCTACCTCAGCCGCTTCCCGGTCGACATCCTCAAGATGGACCGCTCCTTCCTGCGCGAGGGCGCGACCCCGGAGCAGTCCGGGCTCGCGAGCGCCGTCGTCGCGCTCGGCCAGACGCTCCAGCTGGAGGTCGTTGCCGAGGGGATCGAGCAGCACGACCAGTGGACCTCGCTGCGCGACCTCGGCTGCGACCACGGCCAGGGCTTCTACTTCGCCAGGCCGATGGACGTGGATTCGGCGCTCGAGTATCTGCACGCCGCCCTCCGCGAGGACGGCGAGTCGCCGGGTGCCGCCCCCGTCGCGGGCTCTCGCGACGATGCTTCCTAGCCACGAGTCGCTCGACCGGCCCGGGGGATACAGCCGCGTGCGGCTGCTCGCGCCGCTCCGCCACCGCGACTTCCGGCTGCTGTGGGGCGGCATGTGCGTGTCGCTCATCGGGGACGGCGTCTTCCTCGTGGCGATGGCGTGGCAGGTGTACGCGCTCTCGAACGTGCCCACCGCGCTGTCGACCGTCGGCATCGCGATGACCGTGCCGACGATCGCCTTCCTCCTGCTCGGCGGCGTGGTGAGCGACCGCTTCGACCGCCGCCGCGTGATCCTCGCGAGCGACCTCGGACGCGGGCTCGCCGTCGGGCTGATCGCCGTC
>DASXNY010000172.1:0-12228 GCA_036494715.1 Thermoleophilaceae bacterium | reverse complement strand
GTCTCGGTCGCGATGCGCAAGGTCGGCGGCGTGGGGGCGTCGCCGTACAACGCGCTGCGACTCCTCGAGCAGGACGAGCTGGTCGCGGTGTTCCCCGAGGGCGCGAAGGGCGCGGGCAAGCCGTTCAGGGAGCGCTACCGGCTGCAGCGCTTCGGGCGCGGCG
Source organism: Thermoleophilaceae bacterium (assembly GCA_036494715.1). Lineage (GTDB taxonomy): Bacteria > Actinomycetota > Thermoleophilia > Solirubrobacterales > Thermoleophilaceae > JAICJR01. Next base: position 12,065 of record DASXNY010000172.1, on the reverse strand, counting down.
GCTTCGTCGAGATCGCGCTGCGCACCGGCGCGCCGATCGTGCCGGTCGCGGTAGTCGGCAGCGAGGAGATCTACCCGAAGGTCGCCGAGGCGCCGGCGCTCGCCCGCCTGATCGGCGCTCCCTACTTCCCGCTCACCCCGACGTTCCCGTTGCTCGGCCCGCTCGGCGTGGTGCCCCTGCCCTCCAAATGGCGCATCGAGTTTGGCGAGCCGATCGACACGGCCCGCTTCGGCCCAGAGGCCGCCGAGGACCGCTCTTTCGTGTTCGAGCTATCGGAGCAAGTGAGAGCCGCGATCCAGAACCGGGTTTACGCGAATCTGGTTGAGCGCGGCTCCGCGTTCTTGTAGCTCACTCTGCACCTCTGCACCTCCGCACCTCCGCAGTTTCCGTTGCCCGGTTTGACACAAACCGTGCTCTGGGTAGATGAGCGGCGGGAGCCCGCTTGATCAATGCGATGTGGGAAAGGCAGGGAAGTTTGCGTATGAGGATTTTTGCCGCCACGATGGCGACGACCGTGGCCGTGCTGCTGGCGACGGCCGCCACGGCAGCGGCCGCGCCCACGTGGGCCCCCGCGAGCAGCGCCACCGTCCATCCAGGGGTTCAGGTGTTGACGAACGGCGCGCAGTGCACGGCGAACTTCGTGTTCTACGACGCGTCGAACGTCTACCTCGGGCAGGCCGCCCACTGCTCGAGCACCGGCGACAACACCGCGACGAACGGCTGCGACACGCAGTCGCTGCCGCTCGGCACGCCGGTGGACATCACCGGCGCGAGCAAGCCGGGCACGCTGGTCTACAACTCGTGGATCGCCATGCAGAACGCGGGGGAGACGGACGCGAACACGTGCGCGTACAACGACCTCGCGCTGGTGAAGATCGATCCGGCCGACCTGGGCAACGTCAACCCGTCCATTCCCTTCTGGGGCGGGCCGACGGGCCTGGCGACGTCGACCACGCAGGGCGAGACCGTGCTGAGCTACGGCAACTCGGAGCTGCGCGGCGGCGTCGAGCAGCTAAGCCCGAAGCAGGGCAAGAGCCTCGGCGACGACGCCGACGGCTGGACGCACGAGGTCGCCACGGTCACTCCGGGCATCCCGGGTGACTCGGGCAGCGCGTTCATCAACGAGAACGGGCAGGCGTTCGGCATCCTGAGCACGCTCGAGATCGCACCGACGCCTGGGGGCAACGGCGTGGGCGACCTGAGCCGCGAGCTGAACTACGCAGCGAGCCACGGGGCGCCGGTCACACTCGCTACCGGCACGGAGCCCTTCACCGGGCCGCTGCTTCCAATTTGAGGGGGCGCTAGGGAGACGCCGACTCGAGAGGCTCCGCGACGCGGGGCCTCTCGCGTTTTGCAGGCAGATCCGGGTACGGTTGCGCCATGAGCTTCAACTCGCCCGCGGAGTTCCGCCAGGTCATAGACAAGGTGTTCACGATCATGAGCACCGATCCCGAAATGGGTCCGGCCCTACGTGACGCCGAGACCCCGCAGCGCTTCGAGTTCCCCGATGTCGACATGGTGGTGAACATCACCTACGCCGACGACGGCGGCGACGAGTGCCTGCGCTGGGAATGGTCTGACGACGTCGCCTGGGAGCCCGAGGTGGGCATGGTCATGGACTCCGACATCGCCAACCGCTACTTCCAGGGCAAGGAGAACGTGGCGATGGCGATCGCCCGCCGCCGCATCAAGACCTCCGGCAACGTGAAGAAGGCACTGGCGCTCATCCCGATCACGAAGCCCGTCTTCGCCCAGTACCGAGACATGCTGGAGCGCGACTACCCCCACCTCATGGAGTAGGCCTCTGGCCTATGACCTGAGCCGCATCAGCTTCACGGCGAGCTCGAGCGACAGCAGATCTTCGGAAGCCAGGTCGAGGCCGGACAACTCCTCGATGCGGCTCAACCGCTGCCGCAGCGTATTGGGATGCACGTACAGGGCGCGCGCGGTAGTCGCGATGCTGCGCCTGTCGCGGAGGTAGCGCTCGAGGGTGTCGACGAGCTGGGTGCGGCGGTCGCGGTCGTAGTCGGCGAGGCTGCGGACCGCTTGGAAGTGGGCGTCGTGTGGCGCCTCGTCGAGCGGCAGGCGTACGAGGTAGCGGTAGGCGCCGAGCTCCGAGTAGGCGAGCGTGCCGCCGCCGTCGGCCATCAGCGCCCGAGCGATCTGCGCGGCGTCCGTGGCCTCGCGCAGGCTCTCGCCGCTGCGGGCCACGCCGGCGCGCGAGTCGCTGCGGCCGATGGCCACGTGCTCGGAGCGACCCAGCTCCCCGAGCGCGGCGTCGAGCGCCGCGAGCTCAGCCGCGTTCTGCGGGCGGCCGAGCGGCAGCAGCGCGCGCAGATGCCTGCGGCCGCTGTCGCACAGCGCGCCGGGGGCGAGCCGCCGCAGCTGGCTCTCCACGCGCTCGGCGCGAGCAGGCCAGGGCGCGTCGTCGTCCGCGCGCGAGCCCTCGAGCGGGCGCACCTCCACGAACACGTGCGGGCGCGAGATGTCCCAGCCCGCCGCGCGGGCGCGCGCCTCCGCCACGTCCGAGGCGCCCTCGGCCAGCGCGCTGAAGAGGTCGCGGACGATGTTCTCCTCGGTGAGCCGCTCGATCAGCTCGGCCTTCTGGAGCGCGAGTGCCACCTGGCCGGCGAGCAGGTGGAGCACCTCGTCGTCGTCATCGCGGAACGGCCGGTGCGCCACGGCGATCAGCGCGCCGAGCTGCTCGTCGCCCGCGGTCAGCGCGACGGCGAGCACGGCGGGCGCCCCGTCCGCGCTCGGCTGGCGCGTGCTGCGGGGCGCGCGCCGCTGCAACAGCTCGAGCAGCGCGGCGCCGCCCTCCCGCGGCCACGGCGACGGGTGGTCGGGCGGGTCCGCCGCGGCGAGCTCGAGGCGCTCGCGGGTCGGGTCGAGCTGGTAGAGCTGGCAGAGGTCGCAGCCGATCAGTCCGCGCACGCCGCTCGGCACGAGCTGGAGCAGCTCCTCGCGGCCGCTGGCCGCCGCGATCTCGGCGCTGAGGCGGGCCACGGCGGTGAGGCCCTCCACGCGCCGGCGCGTCTCCTCATATAGACGCGCGTTCTCGATCGCGCCCGCCACGAGCGAGGCGGTATGGGCGAGGAAGTTGAGCACGCCCTCGTCGAACTCGCGCGGGGCCTCCGTGTGCAGCACCACCGTGCCGAGCACGTCGCCGGAGCGTGAAGGAATCGGCACCGCCACCATCGACTGGAAGTGCTCCTCCTCGAGCTCCGGCACGTACTTCATGCGCGCGTCCGCGAAGGCGTTCTCGCGGATGAAGGCCGGCGCGTTGTGCCGTGCCACCCAGCCGCTCAGCCCCTCGTCCACTCCCATGTCGAGCTTGCCGACGAGGTGGACGTAGACCTTCGAGGCCGCGCGCAGCCGCAGGCGGCTGCCGTCGCGCAGGTAGACGAAGCAGGCGTGGCAGTCGGTGGCCTCGCTGAGCAGGTCGACGATCGAGTCGAGCACACGGCCGAGGTCGGGCGCCGACGCGATCACGCCGATCACCTTGTAGAGGGTGTCGCTCTCGAGGCGGACGCGTTCGAGCTGCTCCGCGAGATCTGCTCCCGGAGACACCAGCGGCGAGTCTGGCCGTGGTTGTGCGGTCACGCCTGACTTGACGATACAGCCGGTGCGTCCGGCAGATCCAGCAACGCAAGCGGCCGCCCGATCACCTGGGCGGACACGTTGAGCACCGGCACGCCGCCCACCTGGCCGCGCGGCGAGCCCTCGTGCGCGTGCGCGTGTAGGACGAGGTCGGGCCGGTGGCGCTGGATCGGGGCGGCGAGCTGATCGCTGCCGAGCGCCGGCCACAGGTACGGCTCCTCGCCCACGAGCGTCTCGAACGTGGGCGAGTAGTGCAGCAGCGCGATTCGGATCGAGCAGCCCGCGAGCCGGGCGAGCTCGGCGTCGAGCACCTTGGCCTCGGCGGCCGCGGCCTTGCGCCAGCGCCGCTCGCCCGCCGGGCCGAGCCCCCACACCGGCCGCCCCGCGAAGCCGCCCGGCCCGCCCGTCACGCCCGCGATCCCGACGCGCGTGCCGCCCACCTCGATCACGTGGCTGCCGGGGTCGAGCACCACCGCGCCCGCGCCGCGCAGCGCCGCGGCGACGGCGGTCCCCTCCTGCCAGCGCCGGTCGTGGTTGCCGAGCACGCACACCACGGGCGCGCCCATGTCGGCGCATGCCTCGGCCAGCGATGCGGCCTCCTCCGGCCTGCCGCTGGAGGTCAGGTCGCCCGCGAGCAGCACCAGGTCCGCGGCGCTGGCGGCCGCCCGCAGCTCGGCCTGCATCGCCGCCACCTTCGTGGCGGGGGCGAAGTGGAGATCGCCTCCAGCGGCGATCCACATAGGCGCGGCTCAGCTGTTCCTAGAACAGCTGCAGATAGCGATCGATCTCGGCCTGCGTGACCTGCTCGTGGATCTCGGACCACTCGCGCTGCTTCACGCGCACGAAGTAATCGATGTAGTCCTCGCGGCCCGTGTTGCCTAGCGCCGCGCGCAGCACGTCGTCGGCCTCGAGCGCGCGCGTGGCGTCCAGCAGGTTGGCCGGCAGCGTTTCCACGCCCAGGTTCTCACGATCCTGCGCGGACAGCTCGTGCAGGTTGAGCTCGCTCGTCGGCGCGCCGGCGTCGAGGCCTTTCTCGATGCCGTCGAGCCCGGCGGCCAGCACCGCCGTGGCGGCGAGGTACGGGTTGCAGGAACCGTCCACGGTGCGGTCCTCGATGCGGCCCGCGTCCGGGATGCGCAGCATCTGCGTGCGGTTGTTCCAGCCATAGCTGATGTAGACGGGCGCCCAGGCAGAGCCGCTGCGCGCGCCGATCACAAGGCGCTTGTACGACGTCACCGTGGGCGCGGTCACCGCGATGTACGCCTTGGCGTGGGTCTTCAGGCCGCCGATGAAGTTGTAGGCGGTCGGTGACAGGCCCATGCCGTTCGGGTCGTCGGCGGCGTCGCAGTCGAACACGTTCACGCCGTCCTTCCACAGGCTCATGTGCATGTGACAGCCGTTGCCGGTGAGGTGCGCGAACGGCTTGGGCATGAACGTCGCGATCAGCCCGCGCTCCTGCGCCATCGCCTCGACCATGTAGCGGAAGAAGATCGCCCGGTCGCAGGTGGTGAGGGCGTCCGAGAACTGGAAGTTCTGTTCGAACTGGCCGTTGGCGTCCTCGTGGTCGGTGGCGTAGTTGTCCCAGCCGAGGAAGGTGCAGTTCTTCGCCACGGCGCTCACAAAGTCGAGGTTGCGAGTGAGCGCGCGCATGTCGTAACAGGGCTGCGGGAGGTTGTCGAGCGGGTCGGCCAGCTCGATCGTCCCGTCGTCATTGCGGCGCACGAGGAAGTACTCGAGCTCGGCGCCGAGCTTGAACTCGAAGCCGAGCGCGGCGGCGCGCTCGAGCTGCTTGCGCAGGATCGTGCGCGGGCAGTAGCGCCACTCCTCGCCCTCCACCGTCACGTCGCAGGCGAAGCGCGCGATGCCCGGGCGCCAGGGCAGCGGCGTCAGGCTGCGCACGTCGGGTATGGCGAGCATGTCCGGGTCGTTCGGCTGCTGGCCGATCTCACCGGCGGCAAAGCCCGCGAAGCCGGCGCCGTCCGTCAGCAGGTCGTCGAGGTGGTTTGCCGGGACGAGCTTCGCGTTCGGCTTGCCGTGCATGTCCACGAACTGCGCGAAGAGGAACTCGATGCCGTTGTTGCGGACGTAGGCGCGCACCTCGTCCGCCGAAGTTGGAGCGGTGAAGGGAGCGCCGGCAGTCGCGGCGTCAGCCGCCCCGTTGCCCTCCACGAGCACGTCCGATGCAGTCATAGCCGCCTTCCTCTCAGCAGTGGATCCCTCGCGGCGGCACAGCCGAACATCGGCGCGGGCGCCGCTCACCGCAGATATAGCCGTCCGGCGGACGAGGCGGCAATGTGGACGTGACCACGTTTGCCCCAGGTCAGGTGTGCGACTTCTCCACAAATCGGCCTGTTTGGCCCAGCGATGGCTGTGCAGGCTTGACGGTATGGGGTCGCTACGTGTAAATCGCCACTTACGAGGCCAATCGGACCGAAGGGGACTGACGCATGGCTGACGAGCTGACTCCTGCCAATCCCGCGGCGGGTGCCATGGACCTGGACGAGCTCGATTACGCCGAGGGGGGACTCGTCAAGGGGACGAACTGGTGGGGGGCCTTCGTGGTCGGCCTCGCCGGCACGATCCTCGTCACGGGAATCGCCCCGGTGATGGTGACGACGCTCGGCGCCGCATCGATTCCGTTGATCGTGGTGGTCACGATCACGGGCTATCTCCTCTGCCTGCTGCTCGCGGAGCTGTCGGCGATGATGCCCGAGCGTGCGGGAGGCGCTCCGTCCTACGCCTATCCGGCCTACAAGGAGAAGTGGCCGCGCGCGGCCAAGCACATCAATGGGGCGACTGCCTGGATGTACTGGCTCGGCTGGTTCCCGGTCGCGCCGCTCAACATGATCCTGGCGTCGTTCTACCTGTGCGACCGCTTTCACCTCAACACCACCTCCGGCTTCACGCCGATCCACACGTTCATTGCCTGGTGGACGCTCGGCATCGCGATCGTGGGCATCCTGCTGTTCTTCATCCCCGCCTACCTGGGGATCCGGATTGGCGCGGCGTTCGCCACGGTGCTCGGCCTGCTGGCGATGATCCCGCTGACGTTCCTGGCGGTGTCCTGGATCTTCACCGGCAACGCGGACTGGCACCAGCTCTCCGGCTTCCATCAACTCGACGGCTCGCCGTTCTTCTCTGGGCTCAACGGAGACGGCTGGTTCACGGTCTATGCGGCGTACGCGTTCCTGCTCACCTGGAACGTGATCGCGATGGAGGCCGCGGCGTGTTACATCGGCGAGTGCCGCGATCCCGAGCGCGACGCCAAGATCGCGATGAACCTCGAGGGTGCGTACGGCCTCTTCATCTACACGCTGATCCCGATCGGCTTCATCGTGATCCTCGGCGCCAAGGCGCTCGGCAGTCCCGCTCTCGTGGACCCGAACACGATGTTCGTGACGTTTGCGGGCAAGGCGCTGAACACCAGCGGCGAGCTCCTCAACTGGATCATCGCCCTGATGCTGATCGTGGCCCTGTCCCTATCGGCGCTCAACGCCATCATGGGTTGCGCGCGGTCGCTGCACCAGATGTCGGTCGACGGGCAGTTCCCGAGGTTCTTCCAGAAGATCAACCAGCACGGGGTGCCTGACCGGGCGATGTTCTTCAACGTCGTCTGCTCGCTAGTGGTCGTGCTGCTGGGCGGCGCGGTCGAGATCTACACGTTCTCGAACGTCGGCTACACAGGCTCGTTCCTGTCGGTGCTCGTCGGCTACTACCTGCTGCGCAGGTACCGGCCGAACGTGAAGAGGCCCGTGAGGTTGCCCGAGTTCATGAAGTACGTTGCGCTCGCAATGGCGGTGTTCTACTTCGTGATCTGGCTCTACGGCGGGATCAACTACGCCCGAATAGGCGACACGAAGATCTACTACTTCCTCGGCTGGGCGGTGGCCCTCGCCTACATCCCGTTCTATCTCTATAGGACGCGGATCGAGGACAAACGCGAGGCCCCGCCCGAGCAGAGCATCCAGATGCCGCCCGGGGTGGTCCCATCAGAGTGATCCCCCGGCTGAGATCGGGGGACCTGCCGGATCCAGACACCCTGATCGTACGCGCGGTCCTCCTCGCATCCGAGGAGCGCGAGATCCCACGGGCGGCGGTGGACCTCGCCGCCCGTATCGCTGAGCGCTCGAACGCGCCGGTGCACGTGTTCAGCATCGCGCGCGTGTGGGGGACGACCTTCGGCTTCCCCAACCCGGGGCTGCTGCCGTCCAAGAAGGAGTGGGACAGGCAGTACGACGTCGTGCGCAAGGCCGTGTCGCGGCTCAAGCGCAAGGGCATCGAGGCGGACGCGCGGGTGATCGGGACGCGCGCCGCGGCCAAGCGGATTGTCAACGAGGCCAAGCGCCTGAACTGCGACGCGATCGTGATGGGCGCCGATCCGCCCAAGCATGCGCTGGTCCGCGACTTCAGCTGGTCGCAGGAGCCCTACCGCGTGAAGGCGCGGGCCGGCGACCTGCCCGTTTACCTCGTGGTCGAGGACTCCCCGGTAGAGTCGGCCGCCTGAGCGCTGCACTCTCCGACGCCGCGGAGTTCCTGAGGCGCAACGCGCCCTTCGACACCCTTTCCGGCGACGAGCTCGAGCGGGTAGCCGCCACCGCCGCCCTGCACACATACCGGGCGGGCCAGCTCGCGCTGATCATGTACGGCGAGCCGACGCGCTACCTGTTCGTCGTCCGGACGGGCGCGATGGAGCTGCTGCACGGCGCCGAGATGATCGAGGTGCTCGAGCCCGGCCAGTGCTTTGGCCATCCCTCGCTCGTGTCGGGACTGGCGCCGACCTTCAGCGTGCGCGCCCGCGAGGATTCCACCTGCCTGCTGATCCCGGGCGAGATCGCGCTCGAGGTGCTGTCGCAGCCCGCCGGCGCGCGCTTCGTGGCCCGCAGCCTGCGCGATCGGATCGTCCGGCGCGAGCAGACGACGCGAGGCCTGCCGGAGCTGTCGTCCACGCGCGTGGGCGCCGTGGCGCAGCGCCCGCCGCTCACCGTCGGCGCGGACGAGAGCGTGCGCGAGGTCGCGCGCAAGTTCACCGACGAGCGGGCAACGGCGGCGTTCGTGGACCTGCCCAACGGGCCGGGGATCGTCAGCGACGCCGACCTGCGCGAGCGGGTGCTCGGCGCCGGCCTCGGGGCGGACGCTCCGGTGCGCGCGGCGGTGCGCTCGCCGGCTCTCTGCGTGCCGGCCGACAGCACCGTCGGCGAGGCGCTCCTCGAGCTGCTCGACCAAGACCTGCGCGAGGCGCTCGTGACCGAGCAGGGACGGGTCGTCGGCGTCGTCTCCGTCGAGCACATCGTGGCGGGCGAGCGCTCGGTTTTCTCGCTCCGCCGCGAGATCGACAAGGCGCCGGACGCAGACCGGCTCGTGGCGCTCGTGTCCGAGGAGGTGCCGCGCCTGCAGGCGTCGCTGCTGGACGCGGGGCTCGACCCGGCCGACGTGAGCCGCGCCCTGGCCGTGCAGAGCGACACCGTCACCGCCCGGCTCGTGGACTTCGCGTTCGCGAAGCGGGGGCCGGCCCCCGTTTCGTGGGCGTGGATGGGGCTCGGGAGCGTCGCTCGGCGCGAGCTCACGATCGCGTCCGACCAGGACAACGCGCTCGCGTTCGCGGACGAGGGCGGCGCCGAGGCGGACGACTTCTTCGCCGCCGCGGCGGGCGACGTCAACACCGGCCTCGCCCGCTGCGGGCTCGGCGAGGACAACGCCGACGTGCTGGCGCGCGACCCGCGCTGGCGCATGCCGGCGAGCCGCTGGAAGGGGATCTTCCAGGAGTGCCTCGAGTACCCGGACTCCTCGCACCTCGTGCGCGCCGCCGTGAGCTTCGACTTCCGCCACGTGATGGGCGGGCTCGAGATCGTCCCGCCACTTGTGAACGTGATGCGCCGCGCGCGTGACTACCCGGACTTCATCCGGCGCCTGGCGCGCACCGCCACGGACTGGGAGGTCCCGCTCGGCCGCCGCGGCTCGATCTCCACCGGCAAGGACGGGCGCTTCGACGTGAAGAAGGGCGGCTCGCTCCCGATCGCCAACCTCGCGCGGCTCTACGCGCTCTCCGGCGGCATCACGACGTCTGCCACGCTGGACCGCCTGGTGGCCGCCGAGGACGTCGGCCAGCTCGACGGGGACACCGCCTCGTCGCTCAGGGAGGCGTTCGGGATAGTGCTGCGCGTGCGCCACGAGCACCACCGCGCGTGCTCCCGCGCGGGTCGCGAGGCGGACAACCGCGTGGATCCCGACGAGCTGTCCTCGCCGCGCCGCGCCGAGCTCGTGGAGGCCCTGCGGGCGGTCGCCGACGCTCAGAAGCGGCTATCGGTTGTGCGCCCGCTGCGCATGTAGGAAATCCACATACGCACTCCCGGAATTGTGCGGTGTAGAGCCATGACCGGTGGGGCAGGCCAACACTAGACTCGCCCGATATGTGCGGGATCGTGGGCCTGTTCAGCAAGTCGCTGTCCGTCAGCGGTCGGCTCGGCGAGCACCTCGGCGACATGCTGCTCGAGCTCTCCGATCGCGGTCCGGACAGCGCCGGCGTGGCGCTCTACCGCAACCCGGCTCCCGCCGGCTCGACCAAGGTGTCGCTGCACGCGAGCGACCCGCACTACGACTGGCTGACGCTCCGGCGCGACCTCGGCAGCGCCTTCGGCTGCAGCGAGCCGGACGTCCGCGCGAGCCACGCGGTGTTCGTCGTCGACACCGAGGCACAGCCGCTGCAGGACTGGCTGCGCGAGCGCCGCCCGGAGCTGCGCGTGATGAGCGCCGGCAGCTCGCTCGAGATCTACAAGGAGGCGGGCTCGCCGCGCGACTTCGTTACGCGCTTCCGCCTCGAGGACGTGCAGGCGAGCCACGGCCTCGGCCACACCCGCATGGCCACGGAGAGCGCGGTCACCACCGACGGCTCGCACCCGTTCTGGACCGGCCTCGACCTGTGCCTCGTCCACAACGGCTCGCTCTCGAACCACAACTGGGTGCGCACGCGCCTGCGCCGCGAGGGCATCGAGTTCGAGACCGAGAACGACTCCGAGGTGGCCGCCGGCTACCTCACCTGGCGGCTCGCCGAGGGCGACTCGCTCGAGCAGGCGCTCGAGAGCTGCCTCGGCGAGCTCGACGGCTTCTACACCTTCGCGGTCGGCACCGCCGACGGCTTCGCCGTGCTGCGCGACCCGATCGCGTGCAAGCCCGCCGTGATGGCCGAGACCGACGATTGGGTGGCGATGGCGTCCGAGTACCGCGCGATCGCCGTGCTGCCGGGCGCCGCCGACGCCACCGTCTGGGAGCCCGCGCCCGCGACCGTCTACAGCTGGGAGAGGCAACCAGTCGCGTGACGACGACGAGCCCAGTCACGGTCGAGGTCGTCGATCTCGACTCGACGCCGCTGCGCGAGCTCAACCAGCGCCTCCATGACCTGGGCGAGCCGCCGTCGCCGACTGCCTGGCGCGTGGTCAACCCGGGCGGCAGGCACGCGATCGCGGTGGGTCTCGACGCCGACGTGGAGGTCGACATCGAGGGTCATGTGGGCTACTACTGCGCCGGCATGAACAAGCGCGCGACGGTGCGCGTCCACGGCAACTGTGGCGTCGGCCTGGCCGAGAACATCATGTCCGGCTCGGTGATCGTGGAGGGCAACGCCAGCCAGTCGGCCGGCGCCACCGGCCGCGGCGGGCTCGTCGTGGTCCGTGGCGACGCCTCCTCGCGCTGCGGCATCTCGATGAAGGGCGCGGACATCGTGGTGCGCGGCTCGGTCGGGCACATGAGCGCTTTCATGGCCCAGAAGGGCCGCCTCGTGGTCTGCGGCGACGCCGGCGACGGCCTCGGCGACTCGATCTACGAGGCGCGCCTGTACGTGCGTGGCTCCGTGGCCTCGCTCGGCGCTGACTGCATCGAGAAGGAGCTGCGCGGCGAGCATCTGCTCGAGCTGCGCGAGCTGCTCGACAGCGCGGGCTTTCCCGATGTGGATGCCGCAGAGTTCCGTCGCTACGGCTCCGCGCGCAAGCTCTACAACTTCCACATCGACAATGCGGGCGCCTACTGATGGGGGGCGCCGGCAACGGCAACGGCTGGAGCCCGGGGCTCCGCGAGTCCGCCACCTTCGACCGCAACGCGATCGCGGAGATCCAGCGAGCGGCTCGCGAGGGCATCTACGACATCCGCGGCTTCGGCGCGAAGCGCCGCCTCCCCCACTTCGACGATCTGCTGGTGCTGGGGGCGAGCGTGTCGCGCTATCCGCTCGAGGGCTACCGCGAGCGCTGCGACACCGACGTCGTGCTGGGCACGCGGTACGCGAAGAAGCCGCTGCACCTGAAGATCCCGATCACGATCGCCGGCATGTCCTTCGGCGCGCTCTCTGCACACGCGAAGGAGGCCCTCGGCCGCGGCGCGAGCGAGGTCGGCACGTCGACGACGACCGGCGACGGCGGCATGACGCCCGAGGAGCGCGGGCACTCCGACCTGCTCGTCTACCAGCTCCTGCCCTCGCG
>DASXNY010000171.1:0-31924 GCA_036494715.1 Thermoleophilaceae bacterium | reverse complement strand
GGCGAGCATCGTGGAGTTGCGCTCCATCATCGCGATCATGCCCGGCGTCGAGAGGACTGGGGCGCGCAGGGTGCCGCCGACGTCGGTGGCGAGCCGCCCCTCGACGGTGAACTCGTCGTCGCGCGTCAGGCCGGGCTCGAGCGGCATTGGCGGCAGCCTAGTGAAATGCCATATGTTTTTCGGCGGACGAGGATGCCTGGGCCCGCATACAGCGTCGACGTGATCGTGGTGGGAGCCGGCTCCGCCGGCGCCGCCGCCGCCCGCAGGCTGTTCGACCGCGGTGCGAGCGTGCTCCTGCTCGAGGCGGGCGGGCCCGCCACCAACCCCGCGATCGACGACGTCGGCCGCGCCCACGAGCTCTGGCACGCGCCCGAGGACTGGGCCTTCTTCACCGCGCCCCAGGAGCACGCGGCCGACCGCAGCCTGCACTGGCCGCGCGGCCGCGTGGTGGGCGGCTCGAGCTGTCTGAACGCCGCCATCTACGTGCGCGGGGCGGCCGCCGACTTCGAGCACTGGGCCTACCTCGGCAACCCCGGCTGGCGCTGGGACGACGTGCGCCCGGTCTACGAGCGCATGGAACACCCCGCCGGTCCGCTGAAGGTGCTCACCGACTACGAGCTGGCGCCGATCCACCGCTCGATCGTCGACGCCGCCGCCCAGGCCGGCATTCCCTTCAACGAGAACTACAACGCGGGCGAGCTCGACGGCGTCGCGCAGATGCATCTGACGATCAGCGACGGCAGACGCCAGGGCACGAACGTCGCCTATCTCGAGCCGATCGTGGGCCAGCAGGGCTTCACGCTCGTGAGCGGCGCACACGTACATCGCCTGGTGCTCGAGGACGGACGTTGCCGCGGCGTCTGGTGGGAGTCGGACGGCGAGCTCCAGCGCGCCGACGCCGAGCTCGAGGTAATCGTGTCCGCGGGGGCGATCCAGTCGCCGCAGGTGCTGATGCTCTCCGGCATCGGCCCGGCCGATCACCTGCGCGAGGTGGGGATCGAGCCGCAGGCCGACCTCGCCGGCGTCGGGCTCAACCTGCACGACCACCTGCTCTCCCCCGTGATCTTCAGCGCCAAGCGCGAGATCGAGCCGCCGGCGGCGGGTGCCACGCCCGCCCAGACTCACCTCTGGTGGCGCAGCCGGCCGGGCCTACCGGTGCCCGACATGCAGCCGATCCACTTCGCCTTTCCGATGTACGAGGAGTGGATGGAGGGTCCCGAGAACGGCTTCACCTTCCAGGCGGGAATGGTCCGCCCGCAGAGCCGCGGCAGCATCACGCTGAGCGGCCCGACGCTCGCCGACCCGCTCGTGATCGACCCACGCATCTTGAGCGCCGAGGCCGACGTCGACACGCTGATCGCCGGCGTCGAGCTGTGCCGCGAGATCGGGGCCTCCCCCGCGCTCCGCGACGGCTGGGAGGCCAGCGAGCGCTACCCCGGCCCTGGCGTGCGCACGCGCGACGAGCTGCGCGACTACGTGCGCCAGACCGCGATCACCTACCACCACCAGGTCGGCACTTGCAAGATGGGGAGCGACGAGCTCGCCGTGGTGGACGAGCGCCTGCGCGTCTACGGCGTCGACGGTCTGCGCGTGGCCGACGCCTCGATCATGCCGGCGGTCACCTCCGGCAACACAAACGCGCCGTCGATCATGATCGGCGAGCGGGTCGCGGACTTCGTCTCCGAGGACTCCCTCGGCGTCCACCCCCGCCCCGCAGCGCTTCCTGTCAGCGACGCCGTCTAGCCTCCCGCGCGTGGAGGAATTCGCGAAGCCTCTTTGTGAGGAGGACGCAGACGCCGATCCGCTGCGCCAGTTCGCCGCCTGGTTCGACGAGGCCGGCGAGTCGGGCGTGCGCGCGCCCGAAGCGATGGCGCTCGCCACCGCCACGCCGCGCGGCGAGCCGTCGATGCGGATGGTGCTGATGAAGCAGTTCGACGACGCGGGCTTCGTCTTCTACACCAACTACGAGAGCCGCAAGGGCCAGGAGCTGCTGGCCAACCCACACGCCGCGCTGCTCTTCCACTGGGACGCGCTCGGGCGGCAGGTGCGGATCGAGGGGCCGGCGGAGCGCATCGGCGCGGAGGAATCGGCCCTCTACATCCGCAGGCGCCCGCGCGGCAGCCAGCTCAGCGCGCTCGCCTCGCCGCAGAGCCGGCCCCTGGAGAGCCGCGCCGAGCTCGAGCGGCTGGTTGGGGAGCTGGAGGTCCTCAACGAGGAGGGCGAGCTACCGCTGCCCGAGCACTGGGGCGGGATCCGCGTGCGGCCCGAGCGCTACGAGTTCTGGCAGCACCGCGAGGACCGCCTGCACGACCGCCTGCAGTACACCCGCGATGGGGACGGCTGGGCGATCACCCGGCTCGCTCCCTAGCATTCGCCAGCGTGACCCACGCCGTCGTCCTGATCAGCGCCGAGCGCGACGCCCTGAAGGTGCTCGGCAGCCGCCTCGCCGAGGTGGACGGTGTCACCGAAGCGTGGTCGGTCACGGGCGAGTGGGACTTCGTCGCGGTGATCCGGGTCGACGAGCAGGACAAGCTCGCCGACGTGATCACCAGCAAGCTCGCGCGCCTGCCGGGGATCGTGCGCACCTACACGATGGTCGCCTTCGAGGTCTTCTCCCAGCACGACCTCGACGCGATGTTCTCGATCGGCGCCTAGGAGAGCCCTAGCCGGTCGGCAGGAGCTCGTCGCCGAACGGCGCGAAGCGGCGCAGGCTCTGCGCCCAGGCCGGACCGTCGGCCGCCAGCGAGGCGACCTTCGACGCGCTGGTGAAGCGCCCCGACACCTTGCGCCCGCCGAGCCTGCCGCGCACGTCGCCGCGCTCGCTGATCCGCAGCACGCCGCGCGCCGCTGCTCTGCCGCCGACCCGCAGCGTGGCCGTGCCACGCAGCGGCACCTTGCCGCTCAGCGTCACGCCCGGCACCCACGAGTAGCCATGCAGGCGCAGCGCCGTGGCGCCGGCCGCGAAGTAGCCGGCCCGCAGGCCGCCGACCGGCTTGATCGTGAACCCGTCCGAGGAGAAGAGCAGCGCGTCGACCGCGTGCTCGAACAGGTCGGCGAGCGTGAGCCGCGCGGCCAGCAGCGTGCGGCCGGTCCGCGCCGGCAGCCCGCCGACGCGCGGCAGGCGCGACAGTGAGCGCGGCGGCACCGGGCTCGGCGGCACGAGCTCGCCCAGATCGCGGCACGCGGCGGGCGGCACGCCTCTGAAGAAGTTGCGCAGCGCGCGGGCGGAGCAGCTCGAGAGGTCGCTACCGAGCACAGAGTGGCCGACGTCGGGCACGCGCACGAGCGTGGCGTTCGGCAGCTCCGACGCCAGCTTGGCCGCGTCCTCCTGCGGCGTGCGCAGGTCGTCGTTGCCGCTCAGGAGCAGCGTCGGGACATTCGGCAGCGGGTTCTGCTCCACCGGCGGGTTCGGGCCTGCCTCCGGCCAGGTCGCGCAGAACGGCGCGAGGCTGAACTTGAAGACCGTGGCCGGGTCGAACGGCGCGTAGCTCGAGGGCGGGAGCTGGTCGAAGCTGCCGCGCGCCTGCGCGAGCCGCTGGGCGGGCGTTGCCGCCGGATCCCAGGGCAGCGCCGTGTCCTCGCAGCTCGTGGCCGCGAACAGAGCCTCGCTGTCCGGCCCCGTGAGGTCCTCGGACCCCTTCACCGCGCTCATCATGCGCAGCAACGGTGCGGCGTCGCCGTCGAGAGCCGCCTTCACGGCCGCCGGGAAGTCCGCCCGCAGCACCGGGTCGAAATCGCCCTCGAACAGCACGTTGAGGATGGCGCTGCGGTGGATGCTGCCGGTCCGGCGCTTGCCTCTGCCGCTCACCACGAAGCCGCGCGGCTGACGCGTCGACAGCTCCGCGACGAGCTTCCCGAGGTCGCCCACCGGGTCGTCCGTGATCCCCTTGCAGGCGTTCTTCGCGCACACCTGGTTGAGGATGCGAGCGACCGCCGCGAAGCTGCTCAGCTCGTACGGATCGAGCTCGCCCGGCATCACCACCGAGTCGAGAATCAGGCGGTCGACGTGCTCGGGGTAGCGGATCGCGTAGTCGAGCGCGACCTTGGTGCCGTAGGAGACGCCATAGAGGTCGATCTTGTCGACACCGAGCGCCTGGCGGATCGACTCGATGTCGGACACCGACTCCGACGTCGAGAAGAAGCTGCGCATCGCCCCGAGACGCGCGGCGCAGCGGCCGACGCCGAGGTCGGGCAGCTTGTGCGAGTCGAGGCCCGGGCAGAAGAGCTCGTTGGAGCGACCGGTGCCGCGCTGATCGAACACCACGAGGTCCCGTCCCCGCAGGGCCGGCGCGAGGGTGAGCGCGAAGTCACCGATGAACGGGGTCGCGGCCTGTCCCGGTCCGCCGGCCAGCGCGATCATCGTGCCCTTGGCGGAACCCGCCGTGCGCATGCGCTCGACGTGGAGCGACAGCCCGCCCCTGACCACTCCGGTCTGGTCGAACGGCACGACCACCCTGCCGCACTGGATGTCCGGCTCGCCCGCGCAGGGCCGGAACTGCACCGCCGCCGACGCCGTCGACGGGATCCCCGCGACGGCCGCCGCCACGAACAGCACAGGCAGGCCGAGACGCAGCGCTTCCCGGGTGCGCCCAAACACCCTGCACAGGCTCATGGCTTCGATCAATTCCTCACGGCGGCGGAAAGAGTCCGCGGACCACGGTAGCCGACATCCCTGAGAGCCGGGCCAACAGTGCCCTACCGCACGGATTGGACGAGCGGCTCGAGCACGCGCGCCGCGCTCGACACGGTCACGTGGATGGCCTCCGGCTCGCGCACCCAGGCGATCATGTCGAGCGCCTGCAGCCGGTCGAGCATGAACTGGAACGCCAGCGCCTCGCGGTGGCTCGAGTACTGGCGCCTGATGTCGAACGTGAAGCCGGTCGTATGCAGCGAGTAGCCGTGCGTCGCCTCGATGTTGGCCGCGGCCACGAGCCGCTGATAGCGCCCGTCGCGCACCGCGCTCGTCACCGACAGCGGGCTGGCCGGCCCGCCGATCGCGCGCGTACCCGTGGCCAGGTAGACGAGCAGTCCGAGTGCCTCGGGCCGCAGGTGCCGGTAGAGCGCCTTGCGGCGGTGGAGGCGCGCCGCAAACTGACCGAGCTGCGGGTCGATCCGGAACGCGTAGCGCTTGGGGTCGTTCGGCAGGGTCACGAGCCGCCCGGCCGCCACGTCGCGCGCGATCGCGGCGGGGTCCGCGTACGCGTGCGTCGAGCTCTCCGGGTGCAGCAGCTCTTCGGCCGAGGCGCGCGCGTTCTGCAGCGCCGAGATGTGCTCGAGCTGCGCGGGCCGCGTGCGGTACAGCTGCATGATCTGCTCGGCCGCGAGCACCTTCCAGTAGTAGTTCGACGAGTCGTCGCCGAAGCGCGACAGCAGGCTCGAGGCCGCCTTGTGCCGTAGCGGCGAGGAGTCGAAGTAGACCCGCGTGTAGCTCAGGCCCTTCGTGTCGCCGCCGCCCGCGTAGTCGCGCAACACGTCCTGGAGGTTGCCGATGCCCATGTGGTACGAGGTCACCGCCAGGTCGTCGCGGCTGAAGGTGCGCTTGGCGATCGTGAGGTAACGCACCATGCCGGCGATCGCCTTGGCCGGGTCGAAGCGCGCGTCCACGCGCCGCCGCGCGGCCTCCAGCCTGCGCACGCGCTTGGCGGTGCGGGCGCGCGCGATCTTCTTGGTCAGCCGGCGGCTGGCCGCCAGATTCACGTGCATGCCGAGCAGGTTGTGGCCCGTCTCGGCGAGGATCTGAGCGAGTCCCGCCGCGTCGGCGGGGTCGCTGCCCGCGATCACGTCCGGCCGGCCCGCGCTCTCGAGGAACACCATGCCCTCGAGGGCGTTCGGGTCGAGCCCCGCCGGCCTCGCGAGGCGGTTGATGATCGGGCGCCAGTGGGCGGTGCGCTTGGCCGTCGCGATCACGCCGCCGGGGCTCTTGGCGTAGACGATGTGCGCCTCGCCCGCCGCCGCGGCGCGCCGCAGCCGCGCTTCGCGTTTCGGCGTGTAGGCGAGCGGATCGAAGGTGCCCGAGCCATTGCCCGCGCCAGGCACGAGCTTGCGGCTGCCGCCGCCCGTCAGGCCGAATGTCAGCCCGAGGGCCACGCCCACGATCGCGAGCACGAGCACCAGCGACCTGATCGGCACGCGCCGTCTCATGGTTGGGCTCCCTGCCACCGCCGACACGCTGACACACCGGAGCGGCGGACGGTCGTTACCCTTCTCCGCCGATGGAGGAGATCGCACCCGGGATCTTTCACTGGACCGCTTTCCACGACGGCATCGGCATGGACGTGCACTCGTACTATGTGCCGGAGGCGGTCACGCTGATCGACCCTATGGAGCCGGACGAGGGCCTCGACTGGTTCGCCGAGCACGGCCCGCCCGAGCGGATCCTCCTCAGCAACCGCCACCACTACCGCCACTCGGGCCGCTTCGTCGACCGCTACGGCTGCCGCGTGCTCTGCCACAAGTCGGGCCTGCACGAGTTCGAGGGCGGGGCCGCTGTGCAGGGCTTCGAGTTCGGCAGAGAGGTGGCCCCGGGGATCACCGCGTACGAGGTCGACTCGCTCTGCCCGGAGGAATCGGCCCTCCACATCGAGGTCGGCGCCGGTGCGCTCAGCGTGGCGGACGGCGTGGTCCAGTGGCCGGGTCGCAAGGGGCTCGCGTTCGTGCCGGACAACCTGATGGGCGACGACCCCGACGACGTGAAGGACGGCCTGCGTGCCGCCTACGCCCGTCTCGCCGACGAGCTCGCGTTCGACACCCTGCTCATGGCGCACGGCTCGCCTGTGGTCGGCGACGGCCGGCAACAGCTCAGGGCCTTTGCGGCCGACGCCACCTAGCCCGTCGGCAGCCGGGCCACGCGCAGATCCACGCGCTCGCCGCGGAACGGCACACCCTCCGCCTCGAGCAGCGCGCGCTGGCGCTCGCCCCGCGCGAGCGTCCCGTCGCCGCGCACGATGCGGTGCCAGGGGACGCTCGCGTCGTGGCAGTGGGCCAGCACCGTGCCGGCGAAGCGCGGCGCACCGGGCTCGAGGTCGCCGTAGGTGCGCACGAAGCCCTCGGGCACGTCGCGCACGAGCTCGAGCACGCGCCGCGCGCGCTCCGAGTCGAGGTTCATCCGAACGGCGCCAGCCGGCGCGAGTCGAAGATCGCGATGCCGAGCAGCACGGAGCCCACGGGCTGGATGGTAATCAGCACCGAGCCGAGCGCCAGCAGATCACGGCTCCCGCGAGCAGGCTCACCCCGGGCAAGCCACAAGCAAGAAAAAAGTGAGCCGCCGCGCGGGGCGATGCGCGACGGCTCGGAGCGGCTACTTCTGCCTGGGCTCGCCGGCGGCTGAGTTGCCGACGTGGCCAGGCGAGAAGCGTGCGCTCAGTTGCGAAGCTCGTACCGCCGGTCTCCCTCTGCCTGGTTCCGACGGCTGGTAGCGCTTTTCAGACGTCGAGCCAAAGCAGCGCCGTGCATTTGAGGTACCCGTGCCCCCCTGGGTCAAACCCTGGCCTCCGGCAGCGTGAGCCGCCGCGTCTGCCAGACTGACGTGCCGATGGCCAAGCAGCGGCAGATCAAGATGCAGCAGCGGGTGGGCAGCCTGGCCGCGATCCAGCAGCTCGAGAGCCGCACCGACGAGCAGCTTCTGAGCGAGTCGAAGCACCGCGCAGCTGCCCGGGCAATCCTCGGCGCGCGGGCCGCCGAGCGTTATGACGCGAAGGCCTCGCGCACCTACTTCAACGAGGCGCTCGCGGGCGCCCACCCGCAGGAACGCCCCGCGCTGCGGCAAATGATGAAGGCGTCGCTGGCCCTTGCCGAGCGCCGCCCCGACGAGCTGCGCGAGGCCGTCACCAAGTTGGGGCAAGAGCCACCCAGCTCGCGGCAGCTCCTGATGCTGCGCCTGATGAGCCTCGTGGCGCCCCCACCCGGCTCGTCGATGCTCCTGCGCGTCCGCGGCTGGCTGTTGCTGCTCGCCATCGTCGTCGTCGCCCTCGCCATCGGCTGGGGCCTGGCGAAGCTGATCGCGCTGCCGTTCGGCGGCGTGAGCAGCACGATCGCGATCTTCTGGGGCATCCTCATCGTCGCGATCGCGCTCGGCGCCCTCGCCTTCTTCGGCCGCCGGCGGCAGAAACGGGCCGAGGCCGAGCGCTCCGCACGAATAGCCGGAGGCGGCTGAACTTTGAAGCCGCTGTTCAAGGCCCACGGGATCGAGGCCCGCATCGGCAGCATGGTGGGCTGGAAGCCCACGGGAGCGGCAGCGGTCGGCTCGCTCGCAATCGGCGCCACCGCCGTCGGCGCGCTCGCCGTCGGCCGGCTCGCGATCAAGCGTGCGGTGATCAAGTACCTCCGCATCGAGGAGCTCGACGTCGGCAGGCTGCGCGTCGAGTCGCTCGAGGTAGTGAGCGAGCAGCGCCCGTCCGTGGCGCCCCCGCCGACCGCAGCGCCCCCGCCGAGCGCGGACTAGTTCAGCGCGGCAGCGAGCCTGCGCCGGTGCCGGCTCGCCAGCTCGCTCTGCGGGCCAAGTTCGGTGAAGATCGCCACCATCACCTGACGCAGCAGGTCGCGCTGATCCTTGTCGGCGCCGTTCGAGAGCGCCTCTTGGAGCTGCTCGAGCGCCGCCTCGTGGTCGCCCTCGTCCCAGGCCGCGAAGGCGCCCGTCGGCTCCTTGCCGGCCTCGGCCAGCTTGATGCGCGCCGTGAGGCCGAGCGCGCCGAAGTCGCCGTGCAGCGGCTCCACCAGCGCGAGCGCCTCGTCGAGGTCACCGCGCTGCACGAGCAGGCGCGCGAGCGCCACCGCCGCCACCGGGTGGTTCGGATCGAGCTCGAGCGCTTGGCGCAGCGCCTGCTCGTCGCCGCCTGACACGAGCTCGTCGGCCTCGGACGGTACGAGCCCGTCGAAGAAGCGCTCGACCTCGGGCGGCGGGATCGCGCCGGTGAACTCGGCCGCCACGCGACCGTCGCGGAAGGCCTTGACCGCCGGGATGCCGCGGATGCCGAAGCTCTGCGCGATCCCCTGGTTCTGGTCGACGTCGACCTTGGCGAGCTCGACCTTGCCGGCGCGCGCGTTGGCCGCCTTCTCGAGTGCGGGTCCGAGCGCGCGGCAGGGGCCGCACCACTCGGCCCAGAAGTCGACGACCACCGGCAGCTCGCGAGAGCGCTCGACAACAAGCTCCATGAAGTCCTGCTCACCTACGTCGAACACGGTGCTCATGGGCTGACCGTGACCTTCTTCATCTCGACCACCTGCGTGGGCGTCCCGTTCGGGTCGGTCGGGTTGCCGAGCTTGCCGATCCGCTGCACGACGTCGATGCCCTTCGTGACCTTGCCGAGCAGCGCGTACTGCGGCGGCAGCTGGGCGTCCGGCGCGGTCACGACGAAGAACTGGCTGCCCGCGGCGCCATCCGGCTCGGTCTGCGTCTTGGCCATTGCGACCGTGCCGAGCGTGTACGCGGCGTTCTTGGGCGGCGGGTCGACAGTGCTGAAGCCGGGGCCGCCCTCGCCGGTGCCGGCCGGGTCGCCGCCCTGGATCACGAAGCCGGGCACGATGCGGTGGAAGATGAGGCCGTTGAAGAACCCACGCCTGACCAGTCCCGCGAACGCCGCGGTTGTGTCGGGCGAGTCCTTGACGTCGAGCGAGAAGGCGAACGTGCCGCAGTTGGTCTCGACCGTGACCGTGTAGGCCTTGCTCGCGTCGAGCTTGCCGCGCGGCTTCTTCTCGCCTCCAGCCTTGCGCGGTGTCGGCGCCTGCGCGGTCGTGCAGCTGTCCTTCTGGGCAGTCTGTGTGGAGGCGGGCGCGCTGGCGGCGGCGGGCGTCGATGAGGGGGCGCTCGAGCTGCTGGACGAGTTCGAGCTGCCACAGCCCGCGGCCACGAGCGGCACCAGAACGACTGTGAACATCAGCGCAAGGTGTCGCACGGCGGGTAAGGCTAGCGACCCTCCATGAGACGATTGCCAGCTTCATGGCGCTCACACCGCTCCTGAGCCAGTACGACCAGGTGATCCTGGACCTCGACGGCTGCGTGTGGATCGGCCCCGACCCGATCCCCGGTTCGGTCGACGCGATCAACGCGATCCGCGCAGCCGGGCTGCGGCTCGCCTTCGTCACCAACAACTCCTGGCACTCCGGCGAGGATCAGGTGGCCAAGCTATGGGGCATGGGCGTGCAGGCCTCGCTCGCCGACGTCGTGACCGTCGGCGGCGCGATGCAGCACCTGCTGGCCGAGACGCGCCAGGGGCGGACCGCGTTCGTGATCGGCTCGGACTCGATGTTCCGCCACGTGCAGGACGCCGGCCTGCGCGTGCTGAACGGCACCGACCTGGCCTCGCGCGCCGAGGTGGTGATCGTCGCCGCGACGCTCGAGCTGACCTACGACGACCTCAAGAACGCCGCGCTGGCGGCGCGCCGTGGCGGCGACCTCCTCGCCACCGGTCGCGACCCCACCTATCCGATGCCCGAGGGCTACTGGCCGGGCACGGGCGCGCTGCTCGCCGCCGTCGAAGCCGCATCCGGCCAGACAGCCTCGATCGTCGGCAAGCCCGAGCCCCAACTCTTCTTCACAGCCCTCGACCGCCTCGGCGAAGGCCAGACCCTCGTCATCGGCGATCGCCTGGACAGCGACGTCCTAGGAGCCTCCAGAGCGCACCTGGAAGCGGCCCTGGTCCTGACAGGCGATACGAGTGCGGAAGAGGCCGCAGCGGCAAAGAAGCCGAAACCAGTGGCAATCGGAGCGAACCTCAGAGAACTGGTCCTAGCGTAGAAAGACTCTGCACCTCTGCACATCTGCACTTCTGCACTTCTGCACTTTCTGCCATGCCCCGCAAAACCCACCACAAGCACTCGTCGACAAAGGGCTACCGCCGCCTCCTCGACGGCCTCGCGAAGATCGATGGCGTTCACCGCGTGGCCACCGGGCGGATCAAGCCGCGGATGGGGTCCGGGCGGCCGATCGCGCCGATCTCGAAGGTGCGACGCACGGAATCGGGGCTGTCGATCACGATCAACACTGACGGGGCGATCGTGGACGCCTACGTGGTCACCGACAAGCCCGAGGCGGTCGAGGAGGCGATGCGCGAGCGCGGCTGGACCGCCTCGTAGCGCACGCCGAGCAGCGCCGCCGCCTCGGGCGTGACCGTGAGACCCGCCTCGGCCGCGGCCGCCAGCCCGAGCTCGGGCGCCACCCCGCGCCACTCGTGCAGGTGGGCCGCGCAGAGCGCGGCGACGAAGTCCGTGTGGCGGTTGCCGTGCACGGCGACAGCGCCACGCTTGCGCAGCTCGCGCCGCAGGACGGGCAACAGCTCCTCGAGCGCGTCGCCGCCCTCGGCGCACGAGACCACGGGCACGTGCAGCCACTCGACCCCGGCGGCGTCGTAGTCGCCCAGGTTGTGGCGCGTGGTCATCGTCGAGATGACGAGCCGCACGCCGCTCGCCACGAGGTAGCCGATGTCGGCCTCGCGTCGTTCGGGCCTGTGGCTGCGGCCTCCCCCGCCCGGCCGCTCCATTGCGCAGAGCTTCCTGGGACGCGCCCACCAGATTCGACTTGGTTCGTTCATACCGGCTCCTCGGTCGCTTTAGACTCCTAAGTCGTGAACGACCGGTTCTCGCCCCCATGTGCCGGATTCTTGGCTGCGTAGCGGCCGAGCCGGTTTCGCTGCGGCACGAGCTGCTCGAGGCGCGGAATCCGATGATCCGCATGTCCGAGCACCACGACTCGGGTTGGGGAATCGCCGTCTACAAGCGCGGCGAGGGCGAGGATCCGACCTGCAGGCGCTTCCCGCAGGCGGCATTCGAGGACGACGGCTACGCCAAGGAGGCGACCGAGCTGCGTGGACGTATCTTCAACGCGCACGTGCGCCGGGCCACGATGGGCGGCCTCGTGCTGGAGAACACCCATCCCTTCTGCCTCGGCCCTTACTCATTCGGCCACAACGGGACCATCCTGCACTTCCCGCGCCTGATGGAGATGGGCGTGCCTGCCCCGAAGGGCGACACCGACAGCGAGCACTTCTTCAACTACCTGATGTCGAACCTCGACCGGGGCGACCTCGTCGGCTCGCTGCGCGCGGCCGTCAGCACGGTTATCGAGCGGTCCGTGTTCTCCGGCATGAACTTCATCTTCGGCGACGGCGAGCGGCTCTACGCGTACAAGCTCGGCATCTTCGAGCTGCACTGGCTGCACCGGCCCGGGCAGCTGCTCGTGGCCTCCGAGGAGATCACCGACGAGCCCTGGCACTGCGTCGCGCAGGACGTGCTGCTCACGCTCGACCCGCGCGACGTCGAGGAGCCGAAGGCGCAGCGGCTGGTGGGCGACGAGCTGCTCGGGCGCGCCGAGATCGTGAAGTTCACCGAGGGCCACGAGCTTCGCGGTGATGAGCGCGGCCGCTTTGCGGCCGAGCGGGCGGCCCGCATGGCCGCCGCCGAGTGAGGCGAGCGCTAGCGCTGTTTCTCAACCCCGCCGCAGCCGGGGGTCGTGCTGCGCGCGCGCTGCCGGAGGTGCGGGACGAGCTCGACCGCATGCGCGTGAACTATCGCCTGGTGGACACGGACAGCCTCGAGCACGCGCGCGAGCGCGCCGCCGAGGCGGCGGCCGGCGGGGAGACCGTCGTGGCGATCGGCGGCGACGGGCTGGTGGGCACGCTGGCCGGGGCGCTGATGAGCACGGACGGCACGCTCGGCATCATCCCGGGCGGACGCGGCAACGACTTCGCGCGCGTGGTCGGAATCCCCTCGAAGCCGAGCGAGGCGGCGCGCCTCGTCATGGAGGGCGAGGAGCGGCTGATCGACGTGGCGGACGTTGACGGGCGCCCCTATGTCGGCATCGCCAGCGTGGGTATCGACTCCGACGCCAACCGCATCGCCAACGAGACGGACAAGGTCAAGGGCAACCTCGTCTATTTCTACGCGGGCATGTGGGCGCTGGCGCGCTGGAAGCCCGCGACCTTCGAGGTCGTCGTGGACGGCAAGCCTCACAGCGTGACCGGCTACGGCGTGGCGATCGCGAACTCCAAGGCCTACGGCGGCGGCGTGCAGCTCGTCCCCCACGCGCAGCTCGACGACGGCCGCCTCGACGTGATGCTCACGCGCGCGCACGCGAAGCTGCACTGGCTCTCGGCGGGGCTGAAGGCATTCAAGGGCGCCCACGTGGACGACCCCAACCTGCAGTGGCTGTCCGGCTCGGAGATCGAGGTGAGCGCCGACCGGCCCTTCACCGTCTACGCGGACGGCGACCCGATCGGCGACCTGCCGGTGACCATCCACGTGTCCAAGCAGGCGCTGCGGGTGATCGCGCCCCGATGATGCGCCTCAAGCTCATGCTGGCGCGCACGCTGCGCGTGCTCAGCCGTCGGCTCGGGCGGCGCGGCGGCACCACGCTGCCGGGCCGCGTGCTGCTGCGCATCGAGCCCGGCGCGATCGGCGAGCTCGGCAGGCGGCTCGAGCGCGGCTCGGTCGTGGTGTCGGCCACCAACGGGAAGACGACCACCTCGGCGATGCTGGCCTGCGTCCTCGAGTCCTCGGGCGCGCGCGTGGTGCACAACCGCGCGGGCTCGAACATGAACTGGGGCGTGGCCACGGCGCTGCTCGACGCCGGCTCGAAGCCCGGCCAGATCGGGCTCTTCGAGGTGGACGAGGCCTGGCTCGCGACCGTCGCGCGCGAGCTCGACCCCAGCCTGATCCTGCTGTCCAACCTGTTCCGTGACCAGCTCGACCGGTATGGCGAGCTCGAGCTGCTGGCGGACCGCTGGGCAGAGCTCGTGCGCGAGCGCGACGGACGCTCGACGTTCGTGTTGAACGCCGACGACCCGCTGGTGGCCGACCTCGGCCGCGAGCGCCGGCGTGTCGTCTACTTCGGCGTCGAGGACCGCTCGCACTCGCTCGAATCGCTCGAGCACGCCTCCGACTCGAAGCGCTGCCGCAACTGCGGGCACGAGTACACGTACGAGGCCGTCTATCTCGGCCACCTCGGCCGCTACAGGTGCCCCAACTGCGGGCGCGAGCGGCCGCAGCCGCAGGTGGCGGCCGAGCAGGTGACGCTGCGCGGCATGTCCGGCTCGGACGTGCGCATCTCGACCCCGCAGGGCGCGCTCGAGCTGAGCCTGCCGCTGCCCGGCCTCTACAACGTCTACAACGCGCTCGCCGCCACAGCCGCGGCGCTCGAGCTCGGCGCCACGACCGGGCAGGTGGGCGCCGCGCTGTCCACCTTCGCCGCCGCCTTCGGTCGTATGGAGCGGCTGCAGGTGGGCGGGCGCGAGCTGGCGATTCTGCTCGTGAAGAACCCGGCGGGCGCCAACGAGGTGCTGCGCACTCTCACGCTCGAGGACGGCGCGCTCGACATCTGGATCGCGCTCAACGACGGCATCGCCGACGGACGCGACATCTCCTGGATCTGGGACGCCGACTTCGAGCTCCTATCGGGGCGCGTCGGCCACATCAGCTGTTCGGGCACGCGCGCGGAGGAGATGGCGCTGCGGCTCAAGTACGCGGGCGTGGACGCTCCGATCGCCGTCGAGCGCGAGCTCGGCGCGTCGCTCGACGCAGCGGTGGCGAACGGCAACGGCCGGCCGCTGTACGCGCTGCCCACCTACACCGCGCTGCTCGAGCTGCGCGACTTGCTGGCCGACCGCGGGCTGGCGAGGCGGTGGTCCGACTGAGAACGCTCGACGAGACGGTGATCTGGCACGACGTGGAGTGCGCGTCGTACGTGGCGGATCTCGAGCTGTGGCGCGCGCTGGCCGGCGAGCTTTCTGGCGAGCTGCTCGACATCGGCGCGGGCAGCGGCCGCGTTGCGCTCGACCTGGCGGCGCGCGGCCACGACGTGACCGCGCTCGACTCCGACCCCGCGCTCGTGACCGCGCTGACATCGAGGGCACGCGAGCGCGGGCTGCGTGTGCGCACCAGCGTGGCGGACGCTCGCGCGTTCGACCTCGGCCGGAGAGTGGCGGGCACAATCGCGCCGATGCAGGTGGTCCAGCTGCTGGGCGGCGAGCCCGGCCGCGCCGCCATGCTCCGCTGCGTTCACGCACATCTCGAGCCCGGCGGCGTCTTCGCGGCGGCCCTCGCGGACCCGTTCGAGGGCGTACCGGAGGAGTACACGCTGCCGCCGCTGCCGGACGTGCACGAGGAGGGCGGCTGGGTGTTCTCCTCGACGCCGATATCGGTGCGGCCGGAGGGCGACTCGACCGCCATCGACCGCCTCCGCCAAGCCGTGTCGCCGCAGGGCGAGCTCACGGAGGCGATGACCACGATCGTGCTCGACCGGCTCGACCCCGACGATCTCGAGCGCGAGGCCGAGGAGCTCGGGCTGTTCCGCGTGCTGCCGCGTCGCGAGGTGCCGGACAGCGACGGCTACGTGGGCAGCACGGTGGTCGTCCTGGAGGCCGTCCAATGACCACGCTGCGGATGTGCGCGCTCTATCCGGATCTGATGAACATCTACGCGGACCGCGGCAACATCGCGGTGCTGCGCGCGCGCTGCGAGTGGCGCGGCCTCGGCTTCGAGCTGTCGAGCTCCGGGCTTGGCGAGGCGCTTGACGCCGACTCCGCAGACCTCTTCTACATGGGCGGCGGACAGGACCGCGACCAGGTGGCCGTGGCCGACGACATGGTGGCCACCAAGCGCGAGGCACTGCACGCCGCGCAGGAGCGCGACACGGTGATCCTGGCGGTCTGCGGCGGCTACCAGCTGCTCGGCTCGAGCTACCAGCTCGGCGACGAGTCGCTGCCCGGCGTCGAGCTCGTCGACCTACGCACGGTGCGCGAGCCGGGTCCGCGGCTGATCGGCAACTGCGCGATCGAGAGCGACCTCGGCGGCGACGGCGTGATCGCCGGCTTCGAGAATCACGGTGGCCGCACGTATCTCGGCAGCGGCGAGCAGCCGCTCGGGAGGGTGATCCACGGTTTCGGCAACAACGGGCGTGACGGCTATGAGGGCGTGCGCCGCGGCAACACGATCGGCACCTATCTGCACGGTCCGCTGCTGCCCAAGAACATCTGGCTGGCCGACCGCCTGATCGAGCTCGCGCTCGGCGTCGAGCTGCCGCCGCTGGCCGACGACTCGCTCGAGCAGGCCGCCCACCTGAGCGCGCGGCGCGCGGCGGGCGTCTAAGCCGCGCGCAGCCTACGCCGGCTCCTCCCAGGCGAGTCAAGTCGCGGGCGCGAGTGGCCGATAGGCGACGTACCGGAATGCGTCGAACTCGATTCGAGGAGCCGATTGATGTCCCGTTTTCGTTTTGCAAGTCGCCTGATGCTCTCGCTGCTGTTTCTGGGAGCCGTCGCACTGCGCCTGCTCCACGGCAAGCGCTCGAGTGAGTACCGCGCGCCGGTCGCGCCCGCAGCTCCGAGGCCGGAGCCCGTGGTCGAGGCCGAGCCCGTCGTCGTCGAGGCCGAGCCAGTCGTCGTCGAGCATGAGCCCGTCGCCGTCGACGCCGAGCCCGTCGTCGTCGAGCATGAGCCCGTCGCCGAGGCGGAGGCCGTCGTCGAGGCCGCTGAGGTCGCCGACGTCTACATGCCGCCGGCCCCGGTACCCCTGCGTCCCGAGCCCGAGCCCGTGGCGGAGTACGTCGAGGAGCTAGAACCCGTCGCGGAGCCCGAGCCCGGGTACGTCGCCGAGCTAGAGCCCGAGCCCGTCGCCGAGGTCGAGGCCGAGCCCGAGATCTCCGAGCCCGAGCCCGAGTTCGATCCGGAGCCCGAGCCGGGCTTCTGGCACAGCGCCCCTGCCAAGCCGTTCGGCTGGACCGACACCGACGAACTCGGCGACCGCCGCTCCGCGTAATCAAGCTGCCACGCCGCCCGGGCCACGCGTTCGGGCGGTCGCGGCTCCAAGCAACCCCTAGTGCAGCAGCGACCTGCCTCGCCGCTGCGCGCTGGCACGCTGCCAGTTGGCCTCGAGCTCCTCGGGGGGCAGCCAGTCGGGCAGCGGCAGCGCGAGCTTCCGGGACAGCGCCCGCGCGTACGGCTCGTAGCTTTCGCGCAGCTCCTCGAGCTCCGCGTGCAGGCCCTGGCGGTGCTCGATCGCCAGCCCCGCCTGCTCGAGGTCCTCGCACAGCTGCGCGAGCGCCTCGCGGCTCAGCCGGTCGCCCTCGGGCGGCGCGGTGCGCGTGTGGAACGCGAACGCGAGGTCGGCGATCGCGTGGCGGCCGATCGCGAACGTGAGTTGCGCGGTGCGGCTGGCCTTCTCGGCGCCCGCCACCATCGTGAACGCCGACGTGTCGAGGATCGTGGTGAGCGCCGCCAGCCAGTTCTGGTTCAGGTGCTGCGAGCGGAAGTAGCCGAGCACCGGATAGGAGAGGTGCGTCTCCATCAGCTCGGCGGCCCAGTTCTCCCACTCCTCGAGGTAGCCGTCGAGGTCCTCCCAGCCGCCGCGGCCGGCGGAATGGAGCAGCAGCGCGCCCGCCGTCGGCGGCGAGCCGGCACGCGGGTCGAGCTGGGACACCGCCACCTCGCGCCGCGAGAACGCCTGGAACAGCGCGGGCAGGTAGCCGATCGCGATGAACAGCACCGCGAAGCCGGTGGCCGCCTCGAAGATGTTGAGCGTGTGCGCGAAGGGTGTGTGGGCGGCGAGGTTGGTGGTGGCACTGAAGAAGGCGCCGGCGCTGTAGTAGAGGTCGTTGCCGAACGCGACGGTCGTCCCGCCGGGCCCAAGCTTCGACCCGGCCGCCCAGTGCAGGCACGCGTAGCCCACGACGAGGCCGAACGCCCACAGCCCGAGCATCGCGAGCAGGGCGAGCGGCCCGAACAGCCCGAGCATGGTGTCGCGCGCGGTGCGCGGCAGCCTGTTTGCCAGCCAGCGCCATACCGGCCACGCGACCGTGTAGATCTGGCGCGCGATGCGCGGGTCGCGCTTGACCCTGCGCGGCAGCAGGAAGGAGACGAAGAACTCCGCCAAGACAAGCGCGATCAAGGCCGCGCCGATCAGCCCGACGACGAGGTGCATGCCGAGCTACCTGCCGCTGGAACCGAAGCCGCCGGCGCCGCGCACGGTCTCCTCGAGCGACTCCACCTCGATCAACTCGGGCGACTCGTGCCGCACGAGGAGGAGCTGCGCGATGCGGTCGCCGGCCGCGACCGCGAACGGCTCGCCGGCGTCTGTGTTGAGCAGCAGAACGCGCACCTCTCCCCTATACCCGGAATCGATCAGGCCGGGCGCGTTGGGAAGCGTTATGCCGTGCTCGGCCGCGAGCCCCGAGCGCGGCAGCACGAGCCCTGCCCAGCCGTCCGGTATCGCGACGGCGATGCCGGTGCCCACGCTGGCCCGCTCGCCGGGCGGGATCAGCGCCTGCTCGACGGCGTAGAGGTCGTAGCCGGCGTCGCCGCCATGGGCTCGGCCCGGCTCGCGCGCGTCGTCGCTCAGACGCGTGAAGTTGAGGATCACTCGCCCGCTTCCGGCTCCGTGCCGTTCACGGCAAAGCGCTCGAAGCGTGCGGCCACCCCCGCGGGCACCCGCGCCCGGATGTGGGCGCCCTCCGGCGTGTCCTCGCGCTCCATCTCGCCCGCGAGGTCGTGCAGCTCGGACAGGCGGCCGCCCTCGTCGTAGGGCACGAGCAACTCCATCGGGCGAAGCGTCGCGAGGAAGCGCCCCTCGATCGCCTCGGACAGGTCGTCGAGGCCCTCGCCCGTGGCGGCCGAGATCTGGACGGCGCGCGGGTGGCGGAACGACAGCTCGCGCCTGTGCGCGTCGTCGAGCAGGTCGACCTTGTTGAGCGCCAGCAGCCGCGGCCGCTCCGCCGCGCCGATCTCGGCCAGCACCACGTCCACGGCGTCCAGCTGGGCGATCAGCTCGTCCTCCGGCGCCGAGGCGTCGGCCACGTGCAGGATCAGGTCCGCCTCGAGCGCCTCCTCGAGGGTGGCGGTAAACGCGTCGACGAGCTGGTGCGGCAGCTTGCGGATGAACCCGACTGTGTCCGTGAGCAGGTAGCGCCGGCCGGAGATCTCGAACGTGCGCGTGGTCGGGTCGAGCGTATGGAAGAGGCGGTCCTGCACGCCCACCGTCGAACCGGTCATCGCGTTCAGGAGGGTGGACTTGCCGGCGTTGGTGTAGCCGGCCAACGCGACCGTCGGCAGGTGCGCGCGCTCGCGCTCGGCGCGCATCACCTCGCGGCCCGCCTTCGTGCGCTCGAGGCGGCGCCGGAGCGCGGAGATGCGGTCGCGCGCGAGGCGGCGGTCGGTCTCGATCTGGCTCTCGCCCGGACCCCTCGTGCCGATGCCGCCGTCGATGCGCCCGGCGCCGAGGCGCTCGAGGTGCGTCCACAGGCCGCGCATGCGTGCGAGGTTGTACTCGAGCTGGGCGAGCTCGACCTGGAGCTTGCCCTCGGCCGAGCGCGCGTGGTCGGCGAAGATGTCGAGGATGATCGCCGTGCGGTCGATCACCGGCACGCCGATCTGCTCCTCCAGGTTGCGCTCCTGGCGCGGCAGCAGCTCGTCGTCGCAGGCGACGAGGTTGGCATCGTTGGCCTTGATCGCGGCCTTCAGCTCGGAAAGCTTGCCCTTGCCGAAGTAGCGGTCAGGGTCGGGCGCGGCCCGCCGCTGGGTGAGCTCGCCCGCCACGGCCACGCCGGCCGTGCGCAGCAGCTCACGCAGCTCGGCGAGATCGGGCTCCTCGGGCGCAACCGCGATGCACAGCGCACGCTGGCGCGCGCGGGGGCTGCGAATGCCCTCGCCGTAGCCACTTTCTGACGCGCGTCCGTTCCTCGATCGCTCCACGTCCCCCAGTGTAGGCACGCGAGAACTCGTCTACAGTGCGCCCCGTGAAGGCCTTCGTAACGGGCGGAACGGGCTTTATCGGCAAGTCGCTGGTACGCCGGCTGCGCGACCGCGGCGACGAGGTCGTCGCACTCGTGCGCGACCCGGCCAAGGCCGCAGACCTGCGCGAGTGGGGCGCCGAGGTCGTCGAGGGCGACCTCTCCAGCGCGGACGCGATCCGGCAGGGCATCGAGGGCTGCGACTCCGTCTTCCACCTCGGCGCGACTTACAAGGTGGGCATCCCGACCACCGAGCACGCCGCGATGTACGACGCGAACGTGAGCGGCACCGAGCGCGTGATCGACAACGCGGTGGAGGCCGGGGCGAGCCGGATCGTCTACGTCTCGACCGGCAACGTCTACGGCAACACGCGCGGCCAGGTGGTGGACGAGAGCTACGTTCGCCCCCAGCCACCCGACTTCCTCAGCTACTACGACGAGACAAAGTACCTGGCGCACCAGGCCGCGCTCGAGCGCATCAAGGCGGGCGCACCGGTGGTGATCCCCCAGCCGGGCGGCGTCTACGGACCGAACGACCACTCGGAGCTCGGCAACATGATCGACCAGGCGCGCAGCGGCAAGCTCAAGCTGCGCCTGTTCCCGGACGCCGGCTTCAACTTCGTCTACGTGGACGACGCCGCCGCCGGCATCCTGCTCGCACACGACAAGGGCCGGATCGGCGAGTCCTACAACCTCGCCGGCGACAAGGCCACGATGGGCGAGCTCGTGGACAAGACCTGCGAGCTGACGGGGCGCAAGCCGCCGCGCATCCCGATGCCGGCGGCGATGATGAAGCTGGCGATCCCGATCGGCCCGCTGGTGGGCAAGGTGATGGGGTTCCCGCCCAACCTCGGCGAGTTGATCAAGACCTCCGACGGCGTCACCTTCTGGATGACCGACAAGAAGGCGCGCGAGGAGCTCGGCTTCGCCCCGCGCGACCTCGACAGCGGCCTGCGCCAGACGCTCGGCATGAGCTAGCGGCTGAGGCTCGACCTCATGCGCTCGACCGCCTCGCTGAGCCGCTCGTCCGGCACCGTCAGCGAGATCCGGAACCAGCCCTCGCCGCTCTGGCCGTAGGCGCCACCGGGCGAGATCACGACGCCCGACTCCTCGAGCACGAGCTCGCAGTACGAAGCCGAGGTGTGGCCGTCCGGCACCGGCGCCCAGACGTAGATCGTGCCGCGCGGCGGCGTCACGTCCACGCCGATCTCCTTGAGCGCGTCGCAGACCAGGTCGCGGCGGCGCTGGTAGATCGCGCTCATCTCGCGCGCGGTGTCGTCGCCGTCGCGGAGCGCCGCCACCGCCGCGAGCTGCACGGCCTCGAACATGCCGCTGTCGATGTTCGTCTTCAGCCGCCAGTAGGCCTCGATCGCCTCGGCGTTACCCACGATCGCGGCGGTGCGCCAGCCGGTCATGTTGTAGCCCTTGGAGAGCGAGAACACCTCGACCCCTACGTCCTTCGCCCCCGCTGTCTCGAGGAAGCTCGGCGGCTTGTAGCCGTCGAAGCTGATCTCGGTGTAGGAGGCGTCGTGCACGACCAGGATGTCGTGCTGGCGCGCGAACTCGATTGTGCGCTCGAACAGCCCGTCGGGCAGTACCGCGCCCGTGGGGTTGTTCGGGTAGTTGAGGAACATCAGTTTCGCGCGCGCCGGGTCCTCGATCGCCTCGAGGTCGGGCGCGAAGTTGAGCTCCGGCACGAGCGGCATCAGCACCGGCTCCGCGCCGCTGACCAGTGGGCCGCCGGTGTAGACCGGGTAGCCGGGGTCAGACGCGAGCGCCGTATCGCCCGGGTCGAGGAAGGCCAGGTTGAGGTTGAAGATGCACTCCTTGGCGCCCAGCGCCGGGATGATCTCGGTATCCGGGTCGAGCGCGACGCCGAAGCGGCGCTCGTAGAAGTCGGCCACCCCCTGGCGGAACTCGGGCCGGCCGCGGTTCGACGGGTACTGGTGCGTGCCCGGGTCGCGCGCGGCGTCGGCCAGGGCATCGATGACGAAGCCCGGCGTCGGCGTGTCCGGGTCGCCGATGCCGAGGCTGATCACGTCCACACCCTCGGCCTTCTTCGCCTGGATCTTGCGCTCCAGCTCCGCGAACAGGTAGGGCGGGATGGCGTCGAGCCGCTTACTGTGCTTCACGCAGATCCTCCAGCAGTTCGTCGCTGAGCGTGCCCGCGTAGACGGGCACGGCCCAGCCGGTCAGGGTCACTTCCAGGTCCTCGCCGACCTCGACGTCGAGGTCCCCGCCGTCGAGATGGACGGTCACGGGACTCTTCGCCCCGCCCAGCACCGCGGCGACCGCGGCGCCACTCGCCCCGGTACCGGAGGCCATCGTCTCCCCCACCCCGCGCTCGAAGATCCGGGCCGTGATCTCGCCGTCGGAGTCGCGACGCCAGAACGACGTGTTGGTGCGGTTGGGGAACAGCTCGTTGTTCTCGATACCCGGTCCGTACAGCGACAGGTCGAGCTCCTCGAGCTCATCCCCCACCTCGATCGCACACTGCGGGTTGCCGATCGAGACGAACTGGAACGCGAACTCGCGCCCCGCCGACTCGAGGCTGCCGCGGCCGTCGTCCGCGCCGCTTGGGTAGTCCTTCGAGCGCACGCCGGCGCGCCCCATGTTCACCGTGCACGTGCGCTCGTCCGTGATGCGCGGCCGGATCTCGCCCGCCGCCGTCTGGATCGAGAACTCGTCCTGGTCGGTCCAGCCGTTGCGACGCAGGTACAGGATCGCCTCGCGGGCGCCGTTGCCGGACAGCTCGGCCTCGGAGCCGTCCGGGTTGAAGATCCGCAGGCTCGCAACAAATCCGGGCTCGCTCGCGTCTGACAGAAGCAGGACCCCGTCGGAGCCCACGCCGGTGTGCGGCGCGCACAGGAGGCGGACACGCTCCGTCGTCAACTCGAAAGGCAGCTCACGCTCCTCGACGAGGATGTAGTCGTTGCCGAGCGCCTGCCATTTTTCAAAGCGCACTTGCCCGCCTCACTCGATACCTGGCTTCCCGACTACCACGTCCGCGTGGCGTACCGGCGCGCCTCGCGCGCGACTCCCGCGGCGCTCTGGGAGGCGGCCGGCGCAACCCGCATCCGCGACACGCGCGTCTTGCGGCCGCTGATCGGCGCGCGGCTCGGGCCGCACGCACCGCCGGCGAACACGACCTTCAGGGAGCTGTTCAGGACCGACATCTTCACCCTGCTCGAGGAAGGGGACCGTTACTCGATCTCGGGAGTAGCGGGCTGTCTCTGGGCCCCGCGAGGGGAGTACGCCCACTTCGAGTCGGTGGCGGACTATAAGCAATACGAGAAGCCCGGCCGTGCCAAGGCCGCGCTCCTGACGCAGGTGCGCGAACACGAGCGCGGCTCCGAGATCACCACCGAGATCCGCGTCTGGTGCACCGACCGCCGCGCCGAGGTGCGCTTCCGCTCGGTCTGGGTGCTGGTGGCGCCATTCATGCGCTTCGTGCGGCTCGACCTGCTGCGGACGGTCGTCCGGCGGGCCGAGTCCGGCTAGAGGTGCGACCATACGCGCCACCCCATCGAGAGCGGAGACCCCAATGCCCGAGTACGCACCCGGAACCCCGTCCTGGGTCGAGCTGTCCTCACCCGATCCCGCCGCCTCCGCGGCCTTCTACCAGGAGCTCCTGGGCTGGGACGCGACCGAGCCCGGCCCGGTTGAGGACACCGGCGGCTATCGCATGTTCCAGCAGGGCGGCCAAAACGTCGGCGGCCTGATGGGCCACATGCAGGAGGGGCAGCCCACGGCTTGGTCCACGTACGTGAGCGTGGCCGACGCCGACGACATCGCGAGCCGGGTCCAGGCGGCCGGCGGCAGCGTCGTGGTGGAGCCGATGGACGTGATGGGCCTTGGCCGGATGGCCTACTTCGCCGATCCCACGGGCGCCGTGTTCGGCGTCTGGCAGCCCAAGGAGTTCGCCGGCGCGGACCTCGTCAACGAGCCGAACTCGCTCTGCTGGAACGAGGTGCTGACGCGCGACGCGGAAGCCGACAAGCAGTTCTACCCGGCGGTCTTCGGCTGGGATGCCGGCAAGCCCTCTTTCGAGGGCGCGCCCGACACCTACGTCGTCTGGGAGCTCGACGGCAAGCCGGTCGGCGGGATGATGCAGATGACCGACCAGATGTTCCCGGCCGAGGTGCCCGCCTTCTGGAGCGTCTGCTTCGCCGTCGAAGACGCCGACGTCGTGGTGGCCAAGGCGCGTGAGCTCGGCGCGACGGTCACGGTCGAGCCGATGACCATGGCGATCGGCCGCTTCGCCGGGCTGATCGACCCACAGGGCGCCGCGTTCACCGTGATGCAGATGCCCGACGGCGGCTAGAGCGCCGCGGCGATCTCCGCCGCCACGTCCGCGGGCGCGCGCCCGGTCACGTCGATCGTGCGCACGCCCGCGAGCTTTCGCATCCAGGTGAGCTGCCGCTTGGCGTACTGGCGCGTGCGGCGCTTCATGCCCTCTATGTCGCCCGCCAGCAGCTGCTCGTAGCCGAGCGCCTTACGCGCCGTGCGAGAGACGCCGGCGTCCTCCACGCGCTCGACCTCCTCCCTCGCCCCCGCGGCCAGCATCGCGTCCACGCGCTCGTCGATACGCCGGTAGAGCTCCTCCCTGTCCATCGTCATGCCGGCGAGCAGCGTCGGGTGGCGCATGTGCTCGGTCCAGAGCTGCGACTCGCCCTCGCGCGGCTCGAGCTCCCCCATCTCGAGCAGCTCGAGAGTGCGGATGATGCGGCTGCGGTCCGTCGGCTCGATCCCCTCCACCGCCCACGGCGCGCGCTCTGACAGCTCCCGGTGCAGCTCCTCCGGACCGCGGCGCTCGACCTCCTCTGTCCAGCGCGCGCGCACCGACGCGGGCGGCGGCGGGTAGAGGTCGAGCTCCGTCAGGGCGGAGCGCAGGTAGAGGCCGGTGCCGCCCACCACCAGCGGGCGGCGCCCCTCGGCCAGGGCCGCGTCGATCTCGGCGTGCGCGAGCGGCATGAACTCCCCCACCGAGAAGGCGTCGGTGGCCGGGACGATGCCCAGCAGCCGGTGCTCGAGACGCGCCCGCTCCTCCGCGCTCGCGGCTCCGCTCAGCGTCTCGAGCCCGCGGTACACCTGCAGCGCGTCGGCCGAGATCGCCAGCGGGTCCTCGCCCTGCGCGCGCAGCAGCTCAGCGAGCTCGATCGCAACGGCGGTCTTGCCGATCCCCGTGGGACCGAAGATCGCGATGACCTGCGCGTGCTCGCTCAAGCGAGCGCGCGGGAGAGGAGCAGCTCCTCGCCCGCGAGCGTGGTGCTCGTCGCCGCCGTGATCTCCACCTGGGCGAGCTCGCCGGGCTGGGCGAGGCCGGTGAAGTTGACGGTCTTGTTGTGGCGCGTACGCCCGCGGAGCTTGGAGGCATCGGTGCGCGACGGGCCCTCCACGAGCACCTCCATCGTGCGCCCGACGAAGCGCTGCGCCCGCTCGCGCTGGATGCGCTGCACCGCGTCCACGAGGCGCTCCATGCGCTCGCGCTTCAGCTCGTGCGCCACCTGCTCCTCGAGCGTGGCAGCCTCGGTGCCGCGCCGCGGCGAGTAGATGAAGGTGAAGGCGCCGTCGTAGCGCACCTCCTCCACGACGTCCATCGTCCGCTCGAAGTCCTCGTCTGTCTCGCCCGGGAAGCCGACGATGATGTCTGTCGTGATCGCGCAGTCCGGCACGTGCTCGCGGATCAGCGCGACGCGATCCATGTAGCGCTCACGGTTGTAGGTGCGGCGCATGGCCTTGAGGATGCGGCTCGAGCCGGACTGGAGCGGCAGGTGGATGTGCTCGCACAGCGTCTGGAGCTCGGCGTGCGCCTGGATCACGTCCTCGCGCATGTCCTTTGGGTGCGGGCTCGTGTAGCGGACGCGGTCGATGCCGTCGATCGCGTCGATCGCGCGCAGGAGGTCGCTGAAGCGGATGCGCTCGTCCTGCGCCAGGTCGCGGCCGTAGGAGTTCACGTTCTGGCCTAGCAGCGTGACCTCCCGGACGCCGTCGTCGGCCAGCCGCGCGATCTCGTCGACGAGCTCGGCGGGCGAGCGGCTCACCTCGCGTCCGCGCGTGGACGGCACGATGCAATACGAGCACTTGCAGTTGCAGCCGATGCTGATCTGCACCCACGCCTGGAAGTCGCGCTCGCGCTTCATCGGCAGGTGGCCCGAGAACGACTCGAACTCGAAGTACCCCTGCGCGCTGATGCTGTCGCTCGTCAGGAACTCGGCGAGTTTGGGGATCTGCCCCGGCCCGAATGCCACATCCACGAACGGGAACTGCCGGAACACGTCCTCCTTCACCGACTGCGCCCAGCAGCCACCCACCCCGACCACCTTGCCCGGGTCCTCCGACTTGAGCCGCTTGGCCTCGCCAAGGTGTCCGACGAAGCGGCTGTCCGCCGACTCGCGGATCGAGCAGGTGTTGAACAGGATCAGGTCGGCGTCGGCGCGCTCCGGCACCTCGCTATAGCCGAGCGACTCGAGCATCCCCTTCATCCGCTCGGAGTCGTGCTCGTTCATCTGACACCCGAAGGTGGTGACGTGGTACGTCTTCACGACCGTCTGAAGATAGCCCCTAGGGCGCGAGCGCGGACGGGCAGGCGAGCGGGTTGGAGATCTTTGCCGGCGCGTTCGGCGGCGTGCCGTTCACCCAGGTCAGCCGCAGGCGGCGGAACTGCGTGGCGTGCTCCTTGCGGCAGAAGTGCGCGCTCGACAGCTTGATCTTGGCCGCGTACTTGCGGAAGTGGCCCATCGCGCAGAATGGGATGCAGTCGTTCAGGTGGGCGGTGCCGGTGCCCACGGCGGTCTTGCGCCCCCAGCTCGACCAGTGCATGCCGGTCATGTAGAGGCTGCCGTCGCCGCACGCGATCAGCAGGCGGCTCGGCTTGAAGGCCTCGTGGATGCAGTCGCGCGGCACCTTCGTGCGCGCCACCGCGGCGCCGGTGCTCGGCGCCGACGCGGCCAGCGCGGCCGCGCTCAGCAGGGCTACGAGGACGGCTCTACTTCGCATAGTCCGTGGCTCGGCTCTCGCGGATCACCGTGACCTTGATTTGACCGGGGTACTCGAGCTCCTTCTCCACGTCGCGCGCGATCTGGTGGGAGAGCAGTGTGGCGGCGTCGTCGTCCACGTCGTTGGGCTTGACGATTACCCGCACCTCGCGACCGGCCTGCATCGCGTGCACCTTCTCGACGCCAGGATGCCGCATCGCGATTTCCTCGAGGTTGCGCAGCCGCTTGACGTACTGCTCGAGCGACTCGCCGCGGGCCCCAGGCCGCGCGCCCGAGAGCGCGTCCGCCACCTGCACCACCACGGCCTCGACGGTCTGCATCTCGACCTCGTTGTGATGCGCCTCCATCGCGTGCGCGACCGCCTCGGACTCCTTGTACCTGCGCGCGATCTCGCCCCCGACGAGGGCGTGCGGACCTTCCACCTCGTGCGTCACTGACTTGCCGATGTCGTGCAACAGCGCCGCGCGGCGCGCGGTCTTGGCGCTCGCCCCGAGCTCGCTCGCGATCAGCGCGGACAGGTGCGCGCACTCGATCGAGTGGGCCAGCACGTTCTGCCCATAGCTCGTGCGGTAGTGGAGACGGCCGAGCAGCTTCGTCAGCTCCGGGTGCATCGCGCCGACGCCGGCCTCGAAGATCGCCTGCTCCCCCACCTCGGCGATGTGCTGGTCGATCTCGGAGCGTGCCTGGAAGTAGGCCTCCTCGATGCGCGCCGGGTGGATGCGGCCGTCCTGGAGCAGCTTCTCGAGCGTGAGGCGCGCAATCTCGCGGCGCACGCCGTCGAAGCCGGACAGGATCACGGCGCCGGGCGTGTCGTCGATGATGAAGTCGATTCCGGTGAGCGTCTCGAGGGCGCGGATGTTGCGCCCCTCGCGGCCGATGATGCGGCCCTTGAGGTCGTCGGATTGCAGCTCGACCACCGAGACGGTCGTTTCCACCGCGTGCCCCGCCGCCATCCGCTGGATGCAGGTGGCGAGGATGTTGCGCGCGCGCCTCTCCGCCTCGTGCCGCGACTCCTCCTCGACCTGTCTGATCAGGCGCGCGCTGTCGTGGCGCAGCGCGTCCTCGAGCTCCTTGAGCAGGATCTGCTTGGCCTGGCCGGCGCTCAGGCCGGCCACGCGCTCGAGCTCGCGAACGTGGTCGTGCTTCGCCTCCTTGAGCTGCTCGGCGTCGCGCTCGAGGTTGCGCGCACGGTCCTCGAGCGACTTCTCCTTGCGGCCCAGCTCGGCGAGCCGGAGGTCGAGCGCCTCCTGCTTGCTGAGGAGGCGTTCCTCGAGTCGGGCCAGCTCGGCCCGCCGGACGTCAAGCTCGGGCTCGTCGTCTCGCGTGCGCACGACCGTGGGGCGCGGGGACGCGTCCACCGGTCGGGCGGGCGCCGGGCCGAGGGCGACGGCCGCGGGACGCGTCCTGCGCGTCATCAGCGAGACCACAGCCGCGGCCACCACCGCCGCCACAACTGCCGCCAGCACGATCTCCATCTCCGCTGTCTCCAGTCCGGCGCATCCAGGCGCCGGCGTCACGTGTCATGGTCAAGCGGTCCGTCTCGGCTCCGCAAGACACCAGGCGTGCTTTCACAGCGGGCGCGCGCCTAGGGCGCGCTCACAGTACGGCTCGCGACGTGCTCAGCCGCTCCTTTCGAGCTCGTCCTCTGGCCGCTGTTCGAAGCTGAATTTCAAGTCTGAAATGTCCTGTGCCCGCATCAAAAAACAACAGATTTGCTGGTTATTCGTCTCACGGCGACCGATCCGGCCGCTCTTTGAAGAGTAAACCCGGGCACAAGGGCGCGCAAGGTTCCGGACGGGTGTGCGCTACCCAAACCCGCCGTGGTGGGCGACGCCCTCACGCGATCCACCTTTACCACCATATGGGTGGAAAAGATGGACGCGGCCTCCCGGCCCGCTAGCCGAACTCCGCAGTGACCAGCGTGTAGCCGAGGTCGAGCTCGTCGAGTTCCAGCAGGTCCTTGTGGCGCTCCCGCCACACGCCGCTCTCGAGGTCCGCGCCGAGCTGTGCGAGCGCGCGCTCGACGGCCTCGGCCGGGACCTGCGAGAACACAGAGATGCCGTCGCGCACGGTCTCGTCGAGCAGCAGCTCCGGGCGGCGCCAGTAGGCGCCGAAGAAGCCGTCGCGGCAGTCGTGCGGGATCGACACGGGCTCGATCGTGATGTAGCCGAGCATCATCCGCAGCTCGCGCTCCCAGACGCCGGGCTCCTTGTAGCCCGCCGCGATCAGGTCCATGAACTCCGGCAGATACTCGGTCGCGAACCAAAAGCGCGCGAATTCGGCCGGGTTGAAGTTGAACAGCACGACTCGCCTGCGCGCCACGCGTCGCATCTCGCCGAGGCCGGCGCGGCGGTCGCTCCAATGGTGGTCGCTCAGCACGGCCATCGCCGCGTCCACGCTGTCGTCACGCAGCGGTATCGACTCGACAGAACCGCGCATCACCGGCGCCGCGCCCTCGGGCCGCTGAGCGATCATCACCTCGGAAGGCTCGAGCGCAAGCACCTCCCGGTCCTTCGGCTCATACGCCCCGGCGCCAGCTCCCACGTTGAGCACGCTCTCGGCATCCCCGAGCGCCGCCCAGATCGCCGCCGCCAGGCGCGGGTCCTCCTGCCGAGTGGCGGTGTAGGTGCGCCCGATGTCGTCGTACAACCGGTCCGACGGCATACGCACAGTGAAGCGCGCTTAGCCGTCTCGGTGCAAAGCCCCGGACGGCGGGCGGCCCGAGACCGCCCGCACCTCGGGGAGTGGAAAGACCTACGCGGCGGCCTGCTCCGCCGGCTGCTTGGCCTCGGCCTCTGCGACCTCCGCCACAGCTGCCTCGGCCGTTTCCTTCGTGGCCTTGGGGTCCAGCTCGGCGACCTTGGCGCCGGCGCCCGGGGGCGTCATGCCGACGGCCTCGTAGACCTTGTCCGAGATCTCCTTCGCCATCGAAGAGTTCTCGCGCAGGAAGGCCTTGGCGTTGTTGCGCCCCTGGCCCAGGCGGTCGTCCCCGTAGGAGAAGAACG
Source organism: Thermoleophilaceae bacterium (assembly GCA_036494715.1). Lineage (GTDB taxonomy): Bacteria > Actinomycetota > Thermoleophilia > Solirubrobacterales > Thermoleophilaceae > JAICJR01. The sequence continues at coordinate 2,216 of DASXNY010000171.1, read as the reverse complement.
AGCCGGACTTCTGGACGATGTCGTGCTCGAGGCCGAGGTCGATCAGGCAGCCCTCCGCCGAGATGCCCTGCCCGTACTCGATGTCGAACTCGGCCTGGCGGAACGGCGCCGCCACCTTGTTCTTGACGACCTTGACGCGGACCCGGTTGCCGACCGCCTCGACGCCCTCCTTGAGCGTCTCGATGCGACGGATGTCGAGCCGCTGCGACGAGTAGAACTTGAGCGCGCGGCCGCCCGGCTGGGTCTCGGGTGAGCCGAACATCACGCCGACCTTCTCGCGGATCTGGTTGGTGAACAGGCAGAGCGTGTTGGCTCGGTTGAGGTTGCCGGCCAGCTTGCGCATCGCCTGACTCATCATGCGCGCCTGGAGGCCGACCGTCTGGTCGCCCATCGCGCCCTCGAGCTCCGTCTTGGGTGTGAGCGCCGCCACCGAGTCGATCGCGACCACGTCGACCGCGCCGGAGCGGATCAGGAGGTCGGCGATCTCGAGCGCCTGCTCCCCGTGATCGGGCTGCGAGACGAGCAGCTCGTCGACGTCCACGCCGATGCGCTTGGCGTATGCCGGGTCCATCGCGTGCTCGGCGTCGATGAAGGCGCAAATGCCGCCGGCCTGCTGAGCCTGGGCCAGCACGTGATAGACGAGCGTGGTCTTGCCCGAGGATTCTGGGCCGAAGACCTCCACTATGCGCCCGCGCGGCAGGCCGCCGACGCCCAGCGCCAAGTCGAGCGACAGGGCGCCCGTCGAGATGGCCGCAACCTTGACGGCCGCATCCTCGTCGCCCATGCGCATGATCGAGCCCTTGCCGAACTGGCGCTCGATCTGGGTCAGCGCGCCGTTCAGCGCAGAATCGCGGGCCTTCGCCGCCTTCTCGTTTTCCGTATCCATGTCGGTGCTCCTCGCAGTCTTCGAGATGAGCACCAATCTACGGGTGGGATCGGACGGCTTCTAGACGCGTTCGCACCGACTTTGTGACGCGCTTGTAACAAGATCGTCGCGGAGCCCGCCTTGGTGCCCGCACCCTTGCGCGCGGCTCGCCAACTCCGTGAAAATCGGCTGGCCAGGGGCAACTCGTACCCCGACAGGAAAGAACGATATGACCGCTCCCGTGCTGGCCCAGGGAGTGGGTGATAGCGGTATCTCAGTTGGGGCAGGGCGCCTCCGCTGGCTCGTGGTCTGCGGCGGCTGCGCCGCGGCGGTGGTCACGTTCGCCCTGGCATCCGCGAACGACGACATGGGCCAAGCGGGGCTGCAGGCCGCGCTGCTGAACTGGATCACGCTCCCCTACATCTTGGCCGGAACGGTCGCCTGGGCGCGCCGGCCGGACAGCCGCTTCGGCCCGCTGATGGTGGCCGCCGGGTTCGCGATGTTCCTGTCGAGCCTGCAGTGGTCGAGCGCGTCCTTCCCGTACACGATCGGGCTCGCGTTCGACCTGCTGCCGGCCGCGGTCCTGCTGCACCTCTTCCTCGCCTTCCCGAGCGGCAGGCTCGAGCACGCCGCGGAGCGAGGTCTGGTGGGCGCGGCGTACTTCGCTGCCGTCGGCCTCCAGCTCACCAAGATGCTCCTCGGAGGCGAGGAGTCCAAGAACGCGCTCGCCGCGGTGACGGAGTCCGGCGCGGCCAACACGGTGGAGGACATCCAGCTGTTCGCGCTGAGCGGGCTCTCCCTCGCGGGCATCGGCGTGCTGGTGGCGCGCAGGCGGAGCTCGCCCTGGCGTATGCGACGCCGGATCGCGCTGCTCGTCGACACGTTTGCGCTCGGGCTGGTGGCGATTGCCGTCCTGATGCTGGCCGGCGCCTTTGACTGGCCGTCCTTCGGGACGATCCGGCGAGTCGCGTTCGCGCTGATCGGGGCCGCCCCGGTGGCGTTCCTCATCGGGCTCCTGAACTCGCAGCTCTCTCGCCGCCCGCTGGCCGACCTGCTAGGACAGCTGCGCACGGACCCCGCCCCCGCCGATCTGCGCCACGCGCTCGCCGACGCGCTGCGCGATCCCTCGCTCACGCTCGCCTACTGGCTGCCGGAGTTCGGCAGCTGGGTCGACCTGCGCGGCTGGCCCGTCCAGTTGCCCCAGGACGACTCGGAGCGGGCGGCGACCCTCATCGACCGCGACGGGGAGCCCGTAGCGGCGCTGATCCACGACCCCTCCCTGGCCGACGAGCCGCAGCTGCTCGAGTCGGTGAGCGCCGCGGCCGCGATCGCGCTCGACAACGGCAGGCTG
>DASXNY010000170.1:0-16682 GCA_036494715.1 Thermoleophilaceae bacterium | reverse complement strand
TCCGGCCGGATCTTGCGCGTGATCTCGCGCAGGTCCTGCCACAGGTCGTAGGTCGACGGCCGGCCCCAGAACCAGTAGCCGTTGTAGATCTTGTGGATCACGAGTCCCGGGTCGAGCACGAGCGTGTACGGGATCATCGGGTCGTGGTGAGGGTCGGTGTACTCCTGGATATCGAGGTCTTTCTGGATCTTGCGGCCGGGGTCGCAGAGGAACGGCCACTGGGCGCCCACCGCGGCCTTGAACTCGCGCCCCTCGAGGATGTTGTCGGTGGAGACGGTCACGATCTTCGTGTAGGCCACCGCGATCTTGGGATGGAAGGCCGCGAGCTCGAGGTGCTGCTGGTGGTCCTTCGGGCAGAAGTGCCCGCGCGACAGCAGGAGGACCATCGGATCGCCGCCCTGCAGCTCGCTCAACTTGCGCCGCTGCTTGTCTGTGTCGGTCAGCTCGTAGTCCGGGAAGCGAGCGCCGGGGACGATGTCGGGACGCATCTGCGATCTCCTTTCGCGGGGGAGAGCGCGAGTCTACGGCGGCCGGCGCCCCCGCTGAGGTCCCGGCCGCCGCTGAGGGCGTCGCGCGGGGCTTATCCTTGGTAATCGAAAATGAGGCTCGCGGAGCTCTTCACGACCTTCTTCGACGACGAGGTCCCGGTGGGGTTCGTGGCCTATGACGGAAGCTCCGCCGGACCCGCGCGGCCGGTCGCGACGCTCGACCTGCGCACTCCCGAAGGCCTGCGCCACCTGATACGCGCGCCGGGCGAGCTCGGCCTCGCGCGCGCGTATGTAACCGGCGGGCTCGAGGTACGTGGCGACATGCACGCGGCCCTCGACGGTTTGCTCACCCACATCCGCAAGGGAGCGAGCGCGAGGCAGCTGCTGCGCTTCATCCCCGACCTCGGCACCCAGGCGCTCGGCCGCGCGCCCGTCCCTCCCGAGGAGATGGTGCCGGGCTGGCGGCGTGGCCTGGGCCGCCACAGCAAGCGCCGGGACGCCGCCGCGATCGCTCATCACTACGACGTCGGCAACCGCTTCTACGAGCTCGTCCTCGGCCGCTCGATGACGTATTCGTGCGCGGTCTTCAGCTCGCCGGAGACCTCGCTCGAGGATGCGCAGAGAGAGAAGATCGACCTCATCTGCCGCAAGCTCGACCTGCGCCCGGACCAGCGGCTGCTCGACGTCGGTGCCGGCTGGGGTGCGCTGGCTATGCACGCTGCGGCCAACTACGGCGTCCGCGTGCTCGGCGTGACCCTCTCGGGCGAGCAGGCGGCGTGGGCCGAGGCCGCGATCGCCAACGCCGGGCTGACGGGTCGCGCGGAGGTGCGCCAGCTCGACTGGCGCGACCTCCGCGACGAGGGCTTCGACGCGATCGCCTCGGTCGGCGCGATGGAGCACTTCGGGCTCGCCGAGCTGGGCGCGCACTTCGCCTCGATGTCGGCCCTACTGCGGCCCGAGGGCCGGATGCTCAACCACTGCATCACGCGGCCGTCGAGCGAGGATTCCGAGCGGACCGGTCCGTTCATCGACCGCTACGTCTTCCCGGACGGCGAGCTCGAGAGCCCCGCGATGGTGATGGGGGCGATGCACGACAACGGCTTCGAGCTCCGGCACGAGGAGAGCCTCCGCGAGCATTACGCGATGACGCTCCGGGAGTGGGGCGCGAACCTCGAGCGGCACTGGGCAGAGGCGGTAGCCGCGGCCGGCGAGCGGCGCGCCCGCGTCTGGCGCCTCTACATGGCCGTCTCGCGCGTGGGCTTCGAGCGGGGGCGGACTCAGATCCACCAGATGCTCGGCGTTCGGCTGGACCCTGACGGCCGCTCCGGCATGCCGCTGCGCCCGGACTGGGAGCCCCGGGAGGCGCGAAGCGAACGCCCGCCGCGCCGCTTCAGGAGGCGCGGGTCCCGCATCCGCTCCTGAGCACGGCGCGGAGGAACCTCGTCAGGGCCTTTCCGGTTCGTGGAAGCAGAATCGGGCTAGACCTTGGGCGCAGTGATGGAAAACCCTGAGACTTCCGTGAGAGCGCGGCGGCGGTGACGAATGCAGAGATCGCCGACCGGCTCGACGCGTTCGCGTCGCTGCTCGAGCTCGCCGACGCAAACCCGTACACCGCGCGCGCGTATCGGCGCGCGGCGGAGACCATCCGCGCCGTCGCCGTGCCCGTGGCGGAGCTCGTCCGCTCCGGGCGTGTGCGTGAGCTGCGCGGAATCGGCCCGGGCATCGAGGGGCGGCTGCGCGAGCTCGTGGAGACGGGCGAGATTGCCGAGCTGTCCGAACTCGAGCGCGAGCTGGCGCCCGACCTGATCGGGCTCGGCCGCTACCTCGGGCTCGGGGCCAAGCGCTCGCTCGAGATCGCCCAGGCACTCGGCGCGCGCAACGCCGACGAGCTGCGCGAGGCGGCGGCGGCCGGCAGGCTGGCGACGGTGCGCGGGATCGGGCCGAAGACCGAGGCGCGCCTGCTCGAGCTGTTGTCGCGCGAAGGCGAGCCGAGCTCTCGGCGGGGGCTGCTGCTGAACAACGCCTGGTCGCTCGTCGGGACCGTGGCGGAGGCGCTCGGCGCCGAGCCGGCCGGCGACGTGCGGCGCTGGCGCGACTCGTGCGAGCGGCTCGCGGTGGTGTGCGCCGCCGCCGATCCGCGCCCGCCGCTCGCGCGCTTCGACGAGCTGCCGCAGATCGTGGCGGTGATCGAACGCGAGGAGCGGCGCGTGGTGGGCGTGACCGTGGAGGGCGTGCCGCTCGAGCTGGTGGTCGCGGAGCCGGAGAAGTTCGGCACGGCGCTCGTCCGGGCCACCGGGTCGGCGGCGTATGTGACGGCGCTCGAGCCGCTGCCGGATGGGCCGGACGAGCACGCGGTCTACCGGCAGCTCGGGCTGCCCTGGTGTCCTCCCGAGCTGCGCGAGCAGCCCTTCCGCGGCGACCCGCCCGCGCTCGTCGAGCTGGGCGACATCCGCGGCGATCTCCACTGTCACACCACCTGGTCGGACGGCAGGGCCAGCGCCGAGGAGATGGGGCGCGCCGCCCGCGAGCGCGGGTACGAGTACCTGGCGATCTGCGACCACACGCCCGCGGTGGGCGCCGTGCGCGGGCTGCGCCCCGACGACCTGCGCCGCCAAGCGGAGGAGATCGCCGCTGCCAACGAGTTGCTGGCGCCTTTTCGCGTGCTGCGCGGAATCGAGTGCGACATCCTGCCGGACGGCCGGCTCGACCTCCCCGACGACGTACTCGCCGAGCTCGACTGGGTGCAGGCAAGCGTCCACGGCGGCCAGCGGATGCCCGCGCGCGAGCTCACAAAGCGCGTCGAGGAGGCACTCCGCAATCCCCACGTGAGCTGCCTGAGCCACCCGAAGGGGCGGCTCATCAATCGCCGACCCGAGAACGCGCTCGACCTGCAGCGCACCTTTGCGGTGGCGCTCGAGCAGGGGGTGGCGCTCGAGGTCAACGGCCTGGCAAACCGCCTCGACCTGAGCGGCGAGCACGTGCGCGAGGCGCTCGAGGCCGGGCTCGAGATCGTCTGCTCGACCGACGCGCACTCCACCCGCGGGCTCGACAACATGGCGCTGTCGGTGGCGACGGCGCGCCGCGGCTGGGCGACGCGGGCGAGTGTGGTCAACACCCGGCCGCTGGCCGACGTGCTTCGCTAGCAGCCGTCCCAGCTGTCGGGGCTCACCGCCACGCCGAAGGGGTACGACATCGACGCAATGTCGATCCTGCGCCACGAATTACAAGCTGGCGCAGGATCGATGCAAGCTCGGGTAGGCGGACCTCACAGCGAGGCGGGGCCCCGAGAAAGTAGGAGAGGTACATATGGCCAAGGACCTAGGCGACGCCATCGGCACTGCACTCGGCCGCGTGGCCCGCGAGACCGTTCAGACAGTTTCCTCGAATGGGCGAAAGCGCTCAGGCAGCCCCCTGTCAGGCCCGGTCGGCCTTGCTGCCGGAGCAGGGCTCGTGGCCCTCGCACCGCTGGCCACCAAGGGAGCGGGCAAGCTTGTACGCGGGATTGCGAGCAACGGAGCCGCGCCCGTGAAAAAGGCCGGCGACAAGCTCGGCGGGACCGTGAAGGAAGCGGTCGGCGAGACGGTGGAGAAGGCCGGCGGCGCCCCCGGGCTGGCCAAGGAAGCGGGCAAGAGCCTGCTTCCGGGCGGCGGCGATGGCGGCGGCGGTGGCGGCAAGTCGAAGGGCAAGCCCGGCGTGGGCAAGGGTCGTCGCATGCCGATCCAGCAGGACATCGACATCGGCGCCCCGCTCAAGACCGTCTACAACCAGTGGACTCAGTTTGAGGAGTGGCCGGAGTTCATGCACCGGCTCGAGAACGTCTCACAAGAGGACGAGACGAACCTCTCCTTCAAGACCAAGATCTGGGGGATCTCGAAGGAGTTCAAGGCCGAGATCGTGGAGCAGCGCCCTGACGAGCGCATCAAGTGGGAGGTCGTCGAAGGAGTCACGCACACCGGCGTCGTGACGTTCCACGAACTCGGTCCGAGGCTGACGCGCGTCGAGGTCAATATCGACGTGCAGCCCGGGTCGCTGATCGAGAAGGCGGCGCGCGGCATGCGCCACGTCAAGCGAGCGGTGCGAGCCGACCTAGCGCGCTTCAAGGCCTACGTGCTCATGCAGGATGAGGAGTCGGGCGCCTGGCGCGGCGAGATCGAGGACGGCGATGTGAAGCAGCAGCGCTCCTCGGGCGGCGGCTCGAGTGGCAGCCGGTCAAAAGCGTCTTCCTCGGGACGCTCACGCTCGGCCTCCTCGTCCAAGCAGTCGCGCGGCGCCTCGTCGTCGAAGCAGTCGCGCGCCTCGTCGTCGGGGCGAGCGAAGTCGTCCGGTAGCAGCGGCCGTTCGGCCTCGAGCTCGAACGGGCGGTCGGGGTCCAAACGCTCGCGCGCTTCGTCTTCCAACGGCAGTGGCGGCGGCAGCGGCAGCGGATCGTCGCGCTCGTCGGGCCGGCGCAAGAGCGCAAGCGGCTCGCGGTCCTAACGGAAGGGAGGTCGACAGGCATGGCCGGGATGGTCAAGCGAGCGCTGGCCGAGCGCGCAGGCGGAAAGCGGCCGGCGGCCCCGCGGGCACTAGTGGCGGCGGCCGCGGCTGGCATAGCCGCCGCCGGGATCACCTACAAGGTGCTCCGTGGCTAGGCGCGGGCGGATCGACGTGAGCCGGGTGGCGGGCGCCGCCCTCGACGCTGCGCTCAACGGCGACCAGGGCGCCAAGCCGCGGCGTATGACTGGGATGAAGGCCGTGGCGGCCGGGGCGGTGCTCGCCACGGCCGCGCGCGTGGCGATGGACAGGCTGCCGGGCCTGCCTGGGCTGCCGGACCTCTCCGAACTCACCGACAGCGTGCGCGACCGGTTGGCCGAGCACGGCCTGATCGACGAGGAGGAGCCCGTCGACGAGCAGGAGCTCGATGAGACGGAGTCCGACGAGGACGAGGAGGACGAGGAATTCGACGACGACGAGCCGCCGGCCGACGAGGAGGACGAGGACGACGACGACGACGGCGAGGACGAGGACGAGGACGAGGAGAACCGCGGTCCCGACGCCGAGGGCGCCGAGCTCGAGGACGAGCAGCAGGAGGACGGCGAGGGGGAGCCCGACGAGCCCGACGACGCAGACGAGCGCGGACCGGATGCCGAGGAGCTCGACGACAAGGAGCGGAGCTCACCCGGCATCGAGATCGGCACGACCGAAAACGGTGCCGGCGTTGGCTCGCGTACGCCAGACGTGATGCGGCTCCTGAACGAGCACGGCTCCCCGCCACCCGTCCGGCGCCGCACCCGGTCAAGGAATCCGAAGTCGAAGGCCGGCAGCAGCTAGCCGGCGCGCGGGAGGTCTGGAATGGCGAAGAACGACAGCAGCCGAAGCGCCTCGAAGCAGGACGAGGCGGACCGTTACCGCCGCGCGGCGGAGGACGCGCTCCAGCAGCTCGACTGGACGATCGGCTACCTGCACGGGATCCACAAGACGGACATCTCCAAGGCGCTTGCGAAGAACCGCTCCTATATCCGCCGCAGCCTGATGGGCGAGGCCGAGGAGCCACTGCCGGACCAGCAAACCGACGAGACCTAGCGCACCAGCGCTTCCAAGCGAGGAGGGGAAGTCATGGCAATAGCGACAACACCGAGGGGCTATATCGAGCGTCCGAGGCCGAGCGGCCTGGCGGACGTGATCGACGTGATCCTCGACAAGGGACTGGTAATCGACGCGTACGTCCGCGTGGCCCTGATCGGCATCGAGATCCTCACGATCGATGCGCGGATAGTGATCGCAAGCGTCGACACCTACCTGCGCTTCGCGGAGGCCGTGAACCGCATGGACATCGCCAACGATGACACTTCGCAGGGCCTTCCGGAGCTGATGGAGTCGATGACCTCCGGAGGCGCCGAGTCGAAGACCAAGGGCGCGCTCGAGGGCGTCAAGGACAAGCTCTTCGGAGACGACGACGACAGCGACGACAAGAGTGACGACGACGACAACAAGCAGGGCCGCTCCCGCAGCCGCGCGCGGAGCCGCTCGTCGTCGGGTTCCTCGGGCTCGTCGGGCTCGTCGGGTTCCTCGCGTTCGTCGGGCTCCCGCTCCCGCAGCCGCAAGTCGAGCTCGTGAGCGAGGCCACGCCCAAAGCTCTCTACGTGTATGGCGTCGCGGCGGCGGCCGAGCTCGGCTCGATCTCGATCAGCGGCGTTCAGAAGGTGGCCGTGCGGACCATCGAGCACGACGGCCTCGTCGCGCTGACGAGTGAACTCGAGGGCGCCGCCCTCGCCGTGGCCAGCGAGGTGCGCGCGCACTGGCGCGTGCTCGACGCGGCGTCGAAGCGCGCGGCCGTCCTGCCCGCCCGCTTCGGCACCGTGATGGAGAGCGAGGAGGCCGTGCGGACCGACCTGCTCGAGGCCAACGCCGAGCGCTTGCACGAGCTCCTGGCGGGCGTCGCCGGGCGGATCCAGCTGAACGTGAGGGGCGAGTACGACGAGGACAAGCTGCTCGCCGGCGTGGTGGAGGGCTCGTCCGACATCCTCCGGCTTCGCAACGAGATTCGCAGGCTGCCCGAGGCGGCCGGCTACTACCAGCGGATCCAGCTCGGCGAGTTCGTGGCGCGCGAGGTCGAGCGGCGGCGCGAGCTCGATACCCAGCGCGCACTCGAGACGCTCGGGGCGCTGGCCGTGGAGGCGCGCCGCGAGGCGCCGCCGCAGCCTTACACGGCGTACAAGCTCGCGTTCCTCGTCGAGCGCGACGCGCAGGACGAGTTCACGCGGGCGGTCGCCGCGCTCGCCTCCGAGCAGGACGACGACATCGAGGTCCGCTACGTCGGTCCACTTCCTCCGTACAGCTTTGCCGAGGCCGAGTTGACCACCCGGAGCGAGGCATGGGCCTGATCAGCGGATTGCTCACGCTGCCACTCGCGCCAGTGCGCGGGACCGTATGGCTGGCCGAGCGGATCCAGGAGCAGGCCGAGAACGAGCTCTACGACGAGTCCTCCATCAGGGCCGGGCTGCTCGAGCTCGACGAGGCGCGAGCGGCGGGCGAGCTGAGCGAGGAAGAGATCGAGGACGCGGAGAACGCGCTCGTGGAACGCCTGATGGCGATCCGTGGGATCGCGGCTGAGGAGACCTATGGCGCAGAACAGTGACAACAACGGCAAGCTCTCCGCGGTGGAGCTGAGCCGCGCCGCGCTCGCCACGGTGGAGGACCTGACGGGCTATGAGCCGGAGGCGGTCACCGGGCTCGAGTGGGACGGCGAGTTCTGGCGCGTGACGGTGGATGCGCTCGAGCTCGCTCGCATCCCGAACACCACCGACGTGCTCGGAAGCTACGCGGTGCAGCTGGACGACCAGGGCAAGCTTCATGGCTATCGCCGCGTGAGGCGCTACCAGCGCGGCCACGCGGGCGAGGAGGTGTGAGCGTGGAGGGGAGCCGCATGCCAGCCCGCTCCGCAAGTCCGCTGCCCGGCAGGCCCGCGAGCGACACCAACCTCGCCGACATCCTCGAGCGGGTGCTCGACAAGGGCATCGTGATCGCGGGCGACATCCAGATCAACCTGCTCGACATCGAGCTGCTCACGATCAAGTTGCGGCTGCTGATCGCCTCCGTCGACCGGGCACGGGAGATGGGAATCAACTGGTGGGAGAGCGATTCCTCGCTCCAGAGCCTCGAGAAGGGCGGTGACGGGAACGGCCGCCGGCTCGAGGAGGAGAACCGGCGGCTGCGCGAGCGGCTCGAGCGGATCGAGCGGCAGCTTGGAGTGGGCGAGGAAGAGGGCACGTGACCGACGAGCTCGGGCAGTGGGCGGCAAGGCTCGCCCCGGAGTTACGCGCCCGGGCCGAATCGGAGGCGGTGGCCACGCTGCGCGACGCGCTCGTGGCTGCCGCCCTCGGGGAGTCCCGGCGCCGCCACCCCGCGGCGGCGCCGAAGTCCCCCGGGGAGTTCCGCAAGGACCCGGGCGGCGTGCTGCTTTGGACCTACTGCGTCGCGCGCGCCGGCGATCCGATCCCAGCGGATGCCGATGGCGTCGGCGAGCGCACGCCCGTGAGGCCGGTCGAGGCGGCCGGCTTGGTGGCGCTCGTGAGCGAGGTGCCGAGGGCGGATTTCGCGGAGGAGCCCCTGCGGCGCAATCTCAACGATCTCCCCTGGCTCGAGCGCTCGGCGCGGGCGCACGAAGCGGTGCTCGAGCGCGCGCTGGCCCTCGCCACGATCGTGCCGCTGCGTCTCTGCACGATCTACGAGAGCGAGGAGCGCGTCCGCGAGATGCTCGCGCGGGAGCGGCGCGCCTTCTCCGAGGCGCTCGATCACCTGGACGGGCGGCAGGAGTGGGGCGTCAAACTGCTCGTGGATCCCGAGCTCCTCGCCGCCGACGCGCGCGCCCGGAGCGACGAGGCGGACGTCCTCGAGCAGCAGATGGCGGCCGCCGGCGAGGGCGCGGGCGGGGCCTACATGCTGCGCCGGCGCCTGGAGCGCCACGTCCGCGAGGTCGCCGACTCGCTGGCCGCCAGGCTCGCGGAGGACGTATACGCGGCGCTCGCGCATTGCGCGCTCGACGCAGTCACGCGCTCGCCCCAAAGCCGCGAGCTGTCGGGCCATGAGGGCGAGATGCTGCTCAACGCCGCCTACCTGGTGGCGGAGGAGCGCGTCGAGGAGCTGCGCGACACCGCCGCCACGCTCGAGCTCGAGCAGCGTGCGCTCGGCGCGCGCATCGAGGTCAGCGGTCCCTGGCCCCCCTACAACTTCGTCCCCGGAGACGGCACCGCGGCGATCGCATGACCACTATCCAGGAGCGCGAGGTGGCGTTGATCGATCTCGTCGACCGGCTGCTCGGCGGCGGCGTCGTGATAGCCGGCGACATCACGCTGAGCGTTGCCGACGTCGACCTCGTCTACGTCGGGCTGCGTGCGCTGGTGGCGTCCGTGGCGACGGCCGAGGAGAAGCGGCTCCTCCCCGAGCTGGGCAGCGCGCTGTGATCACCCTGTACGCCCTGGTAGATCATCCCGGGTCGCCCCTGCTGACGCTCGGGGAGCTGAGCGCGGTCCCGCTCGACGGGCTCGCTTTCGTGTGCGGTCCCGCGGGCGACCCCGGCGCATCGGCGGAGCGGTTATGGGAGCACGAGCGCGTGGTGGAAGGGCTGATGGAGGAGCGCGACCTACTCCCGGTGCGCTACGGCACCCGCTTGCGCGACGAATCTGACGCCGTGCGGGCGCTCGAGGAGCGGCATGACGAGCTGGCCGCGGCACTGGGCCGGGTGCGCGGCGCGGTCGAGCTGTCGCTGCGTGTGCTGGGCGAGCAGGAGGCCGACACTGCCCAGGCGGTGGAGATTCGCAGCGGGGCGGACTACATGCGCGCGAAGGCGCGCGCCGCGAGCGCCCACGCCGAGGTGGCGCGCGCGGTCCACGAGCCGCTCGCCGTCCTCTCGCGCGCGACGGTGGAGCGGCCGCCGCGGATCGCGGGCGAGCTGCTCCGCGCCGCCTACCTCGTGGAGCGAAGCGCGGTGGACGGCTTCGTGCGGCAGGTGGCTGCGCTCCAGGAGGCGCAGCCCGGCCTGCAGCTCCTGTGCACAGGCCCGTGGCCCGCGTATAGCTTCAGCGCGGCATGAAGGACAAGTTCCTTCACGCGCCGGCGGACCTCGACCCGTTCGCGGGCGAGCGGCCGCGGCTCGAGGGTGCGCTCACCCGCCGCGTGAACGCCGACCCCGAGAGCGTCGAGCGCGGCCTCGCACAGCTGGTCTTGACGATCGTCGAGCTGCTGCGCCAGCTGATGGAACGCCAGGCGCTGCGACGCATCGACGGCGGCAGCCTCAGCGAGGAGCAGGTGGAGCGGCTCGGCCGCACCTTCATGGAGCTCGACAGGCGCATGGCGGAGCTGAGGGAGGAGTTCGGCCTCGACGTCGAGGACCTCAACCTCAACCTCGGCCCGCTGGGCAATCTGCTCTGAGCCGCTAGGACAGCTTCGCCGCCACGCGCTTCGCCTGCGCACTCGCGAGGCGGACGTCCTCGCTGGCCCGCTCGACCTGGCCCGCGATCCTCGAGACCTGCTTCGCGAGCTTCTTCACGTCGACCTCGGGCAGGCCCGGCAGGTCGACGCGCGAGCTTCGCCTCTGCTTGGCCAGCTCACGTCCGGCGAACGCCAGTGCGGCGACGCCGAAGGCGGCACGCACGGCTTGGTTCATGGTTTGGGAAGCCAATACTCACTCCAGGAAATTTGGGGTACCTGTAGGAGTGGGGCTACCCGTTCCCCTTGCCCTTCGAACTGCCGTTCTCATTCCCGTTCCCGTGCACGGGTTCGACGGGCAACGCCGGCGCGGGCACGACCGGCACCGCCACCTGCTCTGGCACGGGCGCGGCTTTCGGCTTCGGGCCGTGGGGCTTCCCGTTGCCCGGCGCGCTGCCGCCCGCCGGGGCGGGGTTTCCAGGCGCCGGCCTGGCGGGATGAGGCGGATGGGCCGGGGGCGCGGGGTGCCCGGGTTGCGCCGCGTTCGAGCCCTTGTCCGGGTGTGCTGGGTGCGCGGGGTGGGCCGGATGGGCTGGGTGCGCCGGATGGGCCGGCTTGCCAGGAGCCGCCGCTGCCGGCGGGCCTCCGCCGGCGGACGTGGGATCCGCGGCGTGCGCATCCGCCCGCGGGCGCGCGGGGTCGGCGGCGAGCGGATGGCGCGGCGCGGGAGCGGTGCGGCCGAGCGACCCCCCGCCGCCTCGCGACAGGGCGGCCGGCGCCGTGGCCGATGTCGTCGAGATCGTCCTGGCGACGGCCGCGGCCGTCGCCGTGCGTGACGCGGGGGCGACGGTGGAGGAATGGCGTGCGACGGGTCGCTGGCCGTGTGGTTGCTGGCGCGTGGCGATCTCGACCGTAGAGAGACCCGCCACCGCGACCGCCATCACGGCGCCCAGCTTGGCCGTCAGCGCTCCCGCCGCGGCCTGGCCGCCGACCCCCGCTGCGCCGGCACCGGCGTAGGGCGCCGACCCGCCGATGAGCTCTCGCACGATTGCCGCGGCAACCGCCGCCGGCGGGGGCGGGGCGAAGGCAGCGAGGTCGCGGCTGCGCGTGGCCACACTGGCGGCGAAGGTGGAACAGAGTCGGCAGTCGCGCAGGTGAGCCTTGAAGCGGCGTCCGCGCAGGACCCGGCCGTCGGCGTCGGAGATCGTCCGCCGGATCGCCTCGCAGTCCGCACCGCGACCAGCGGCCATCTCGTTCAGAGCAGCGCGCGCCTCATAGACGAGCTGCCGCGCATGTGGCTCGCTCGTTCCGAGCGCGTCACCGATCTCGCGATAGCGCAGTCCGCTGAACTCGCGCATCACGAGCGCCCCCCGCTGGCTGTCGGGCAGCTCACGAAGGTCGGCCACGAGCTCGTGCAGCCGCTGGCGCGTAGCCGGGTCCTGCGCGGGCGCCTCGGCGTGCACGGCCTCGTCGATCGCCGTGTGGCTGCCGCGCTTGCGCAGCAGCGACACGCTCTCGTTGTGGGCGATGCGGAACAGCCACGGCCGGAGGGCGATCTCCCGCCGCTCGCCGGCGAGCGAGCGCAGCGCCGAGGCCATCGTGCTCTGCAGCGCGTCGGCGGCGTCTTCGGCGTTGCCGACGATCGAGCGGCAGTAGCGGTACAGAGCAGGGTGGTGGCGCTCGTAGATGAGCTCGAACGCCCGCTCGTCGCCGCCTGCGGCGACCGCGAAAAGTCGTTCGTCGCCGAGGGCCCGCAGCGCGAGCCTCGGCATCGGCAGCGGCAGTGCCGCCGACAGCTCCCCCATGACGGGATTATGGGTCAACAATCGGGTAGTGACTGACGTTTGTGCGCCAGCTACGTTGTGGACGCTATGGACGTCCGCCATCGAGATGCCACTGTGGAGCTCCGCAAGGCGCTGTACAGAGAGGCGATAGCCATCATCGAGCGCGACTACGCGGAGCGGCTCGACATCAACACCGTGGCCGACGAGATCTCGACTTCACGCCGGCAGCTGCAGCGCGCCTTCGCCGAGGCCGGGCGCACGAGCTTCAGCGACTACCTCACCGAAGTGCGCTTGCGCAAGGCGGCCGAGCTCCTCAGCGAGAGCGAGCTCACCGTGCGTGAGGTGGCCAACAGCGTCGGCTACCGGCAACCGTCGCAGTTCGCCCAACGGTTTCGGCGACGCTACGGCTCCTCGCCATCTCGCTTCAGACCGTCCGCCCAGCCCCGCTTCAGGTCCCGCTGATCGATCCTGCGCCCGCTTCGGCATCCACGCGCTGGCTCTGGGTAAGCCGGAAGACAGCCAAGAGAGGAGAGGCGAGGTGGCGACCCACGAGAGGACCGGGACCAGCGCGGAGGAGGCTCAGACGGCGATCGCCCGTCTGCTCCTCGAAAAGGTGCGCCAGGACAAGTATCCGAGCACGACCCAGATGGGCATGCTCGAGCAGATACTCCCGCCGGAATTCGTGCGCGAGTACCTGAACGTCCTGCTCGAGAAGGTGCTCACGGAGCGCCAGCCGAGCATTGCGATGCTTCGCCGCCTGGCGCGGATTGCACAGCAGCTCTAGCCGCCGCCCGCGCCGTTCTGCGGCGGCAGTACGAAGACAGTCCGCCCGGCGCACAGCTCGAGCGAGTTGACGTCATCGTCGAACAGCGACGCCGTGCCGGTCGAGCCGTCCTCGAGCCTGAGCACGAGCTCGAGCCTCCCGCCGAGATGGGAGAACTGCTCGATCGTGGCCTTGCTCGCATGCGGCTGGCCGTGGGCCGAGATCAGGACCTGGCTGGGCTGGGCCGGCGAGGCGGCTTCTCGGGCGGGGGCGCGCCTGAGTCGCCCGAGGCGCCAGACGGCGGAAAGAGCGGCGGACATGGGGGCTCTGTGAAGTTCATCGGATCGCTCCGTTCAGGCGGTGACGACGACGGGATGCTTGACGACCGCCCAGAACAGGTAGCCGCCGGTGTTGAAGGGCACCGCGAACGGCTGGGTGCGGCCGGCGCGGTCGGTCGCGCGCGCCTGGAGGGTGTAGCTTCCGGAGCGGGTCGGCTGCCAGGGGAAGTCCCAGCGCACCCACGCGGTTGGCAGGTTGGGTCCGCTGAGGCGCGCCTTGCGCCAGGTCGCGCCGCCGTCCGTGCTCACCTCCACGCGCCTGATCGGCGCCTTGCCCGACCACGAGCGGCCGCTCAGCTCATGCCGGCGACCGGCGGCCAGGCTGGCGTTCCAGGGCAGCTCGAAGGCGCTCTTCACGGCCTGGGTCGTGAGCGGCGGCTGGTTTGCGTAGCTCGGGCCGACGAGCTTGTACTGGGTGGTGTTCCAGGGCGAGAAGAGCGGCTGCGTCGAGACCTCGATCTGCCCCAGCCACTTGATGCTCGCGACGCCAACCCAGCCGGGGACCACAAGTCGCAGCGGGTGGCCGTGGTCGGGCGGCAGCGGTTTGCCGTTCATCTCATAGGCGAGTAGGACGTCGTCGAGCGCCTTGCTCACCGGCAGCGGCCGCCGCACGTGGCCGCTGTCCACGCCGTTCGTCACGACCGTGTTGTCGAGCCCCTGAGGCATCACGTCGACTGCGCCGCGGCGGATGCCCGCCCGATCGAGCACCTCGGACAGGGGCACGCCGCGCCAGCGCGCGACACCGACCGCGCCGAGCCCCCACTGCGTCCCGCTCGCGGGCGTGTTCTGCTGCTTGGCGAAGAAGCTCCGCCCGTTCCCGGCGCATTCGATGAAGGCCTGAACCTCGCGCGCGGGCAGCGAGCGCAACTTCTTCAAGTCAAACGTCACGGCCTTGTCCACGCTGGGCGCCCCTCGCAGCCCGCTGCCGAACACGCGCAGCTGCCACGTCCGCGAGTCGATCAGCGGCGTCGCGGTGTGGTCGCGTACGAAGAAGCGGCCGTTCGGTATCCGGTAGCCGAGCTGATGTGCTGCGTCCCAGCGCATCTCGGCGTTGCTCCCGTAGTTGATGAACCATTCGGGCGGCAGCGGCTTGAGGATCGGAGAGGCGGCGGCCGCGTGCGTGGCCGCGCGTGCGACCTGGGGGCTAGCGAGCCGGCCGAGACCCGCCAGCAGCGCGACGCCTCCGGCGCCCGCCTTTAGAAGCTGTCGCCTCGAATAGCCGGACCGCTCCAGGCGATAGGCGAGCTCTTGCTCGCGGTCCGCGAAATAGGCCTCTTCGTCAGCAAGTTCCCCAAGCCGCATTTCTAACTCCATAAAGTCGGTTGACTTTATGGAGTTTTATCACGCCAGACGGTCGGCCAGCTCCGTCTGCTCGGCGTCCCGCGCCAGCGTGTCCACGAACACCGCCGCGAACGCGATGCCGAAGACGAGCAGCTCGAGGAAGCACATGCTCGCGCCCGCGAGCTGCTGGTCGGCCAGCGCGGACAGGCCAAAGGCTCGCGGCGCGTGGGCGTAGAGCGGGTAGAAGGTGCTGCCCGCCCAGGTGAGCGGGATGCACACGAGCGCCGTCGCCGCGCGCGTGAAGCCCAGATACCCGAGCCTGAGTCCGTTGGGCTTGCGCCGATCGGACGGCAGCGGATCGATCACCAGCCACCAGAGCGCCAGACCCGTGTAGAACAGCATCAGGTGCTCGAGCGCGTGTACGCCCGCGTGGGCGGCGGCAAAGTCGAAGACCGCCGGCACCGACCACACCCACGTGGCGAGCGCCCACAGCGGCAGCACGACGGCCGGCCGGATCACCACGCCGAGCACCCGCCCGACCGGTCCGCGCGGGGCCACTGCGCGCAGGCTGCGCGGGGAGAGACCCAGCGGCAGCAGCGGCGGGCGCAGGCCGAACACGATCAGTGCCGGCGCGATGTCCGCGAGCAACACGTGCTGGAACATGTGGGCGGACAGCAGCCAGCGGTCGCCGATCGCGTCGAGCGGCGACATCAGCGCCAGGCCGAACAAGGCGAGCCCGCAGTAGTAGGGAAGCCAGTGGCCCACATGCGGCCGCCGCCTGACCGGCCGCCCGCGCGCGCGGCGGTAAGCGCGGCCATAGAGCAGCGCGGCGCCGAGTACCACCAGCAGCACGAGCGGATCGAGGCTCCAGCTGGACCAGGACGGGGCCGCGCTCATCGGGTGACCTCGGCCGCCGGCCGCTCGGCCGAGGCCGGCGCGCCGCGGCGGCGGCTCGCCAGTGCGGCCACGCCCGCCAGCAGGCCGAGGATGCCGACCACAAGCGCGGTGATCGCGAGGCCCTTGCTGGCGCCGGAGCTCTGCTTGACCACGGTCGTGCTCGCCGGCGCCGCCGCCTTACCCGAGCCGCCACTGCCGGCGGGCGCGACCAGCCCGGCCGGCGGTCCGGCGTCGCCCGCGAGGTCGTAGGTCGAGCCGTCCTTCGGCCCGACGTTGACCGTCGGAGCCGGCTTGTCGGCGTCGGGCGGGCCGATCCAGCGCACCACCTGGCCGTTGCTGTAGGTCTGCACGGTCTTGAACGTGAGCGAGTCGCCGCTCTTGCCCGGCACCGAGAACGCGATCGGGAAGTTCTCGATGTAGCCGGGCGGCGTGCCGCCGCCGCTGCCGCTCGCGACGGTGAAGACGATCTCCGAGACCTCCTCGGTCACCGGGCCGTCGTCGGTCTGGATCGGCTTCGCGAGCTTGGTCTTCACGAGCCGGATGTTCCAGCCCGGCACCTGCTGCGGGTCGAGCGCGGTGAAGCCGGGCGGGATCTTCACGTCCACGCGCACCGTGCGCGCATTGTCCGTCTCGTTAGGCACGCGGATGTTCACCGTGGGGAAGTCGCCGGCCGGCAGCACGTTGGGATGCAGGCTCACGTGCGCCTGCGCGGCGGCCGGGGCCGCCAGCCCCGCGGCGCCCGCGACGAGGGTGATTATGAGTCTGTTCTTCAAGGTGGTTCCTTTCGAAGTCGTGCAGCGGGTGTCTGCGAACGCGGCGGCTGCCGGCGGCGCGCGCGGGCCGGTCGCGGCCGCGACGGCCCTTCCGTCGCACGACTGGACGAGGTCCGGCGGCGTCGGCACCGGAACATGGACTTCACACCGATGCCGCCGGCGACGCCGCCTCGCCACCCGCACGATCAACTCCTCGCCCGCGTAGCGGTTGCACAGGAGCAGGAACGCCAGGACCAGGCAGGGCGCCAGGCAAAGCAGGACGTGGGCGACGCCGATCACCGGACGTCGACCTCGAACATCTTGGTGAACTGGTCGAACTCGGACGTACGGACGGTCACCGTGAGGTGCCACTGGCCAGGGACCCCGAGCAGCGCCCCCGAGTCGATGTAGTGGCCGGGGCCCGCCTTCACGGCCGTCTGCTGGATCGCGCCGATCCCCTTCGACGGCATCAT